>CAXDTK010000188.1:0-10677 GCA_963992225.1 uncultured Comamonadaceae bacterium
GTACTGGTGACACAGCCGCAGCACGGCGGCCACCTCGTCGGTCGACGCAGGGCGGCAACACCGGCCTGGTGGGCGGCTCGACGCCCGACGACAGCGGCCGCCAGCTGGTGCTGAGCCTGGCGCGGATGAAGCGCGTCCGCGGCATCGACGTGGCCAACGCCAGCCTGACGGCCGAGGCCGGCTGCGTGCTGGCCGAGGTGCAGGCCGCCGCCGCCGGCGCCGGGCTGCTGTTCCCGTTGAGCCTGGCCGCCGAGGGCAGCTGCACGCTGGGCGGCAACCTGGCGGCCAATGCCGGCGGCACGCAGGTGCTGCGTTACGGCAATGCGCGCGAGCTGTGCCTGGGGCTGGAGGTCGTCACGGCGACCGGCGAGGTCTGGCAGGGCCTGTCCGGCCTGCGCAAGGACAACACCGGCTACGACCTGCGCGACCTGTTCATCGGCAGCGAGGGCACGCTGGGCATCATCACGGCCGCGACGATGAAGCTCTACCCGGCGCCCAAGGAGCGGCTGACGGCACTGGCCGCCTGCGCCTCGCTGGACGACGCGGTCGCGCTGCTGGGCCTGGCGCGCGAGCGCGCGGGCGACGCGCTGACCGGCTTCGAGGTGATGAACCGGGCCTCGCTGGCGCTGGTGGCGCGCGAGCTGCCGCAGCTGGCCCAGCCACTGCCGGCGGCCGCCTGGACCGTGCTGCTGGAGCTGTCCGACGCCGAAAGCGCCGAACATGCACGCGGCGTGTTCGAGGGCCTGCTGGAAGCCGCCATCGAGCGCGGCGGCGTGCAGGACGCGGCCGTCGCGCAGAACATCGCCCAGGCCAAGGCGTTCTGGCATCTGCGCGAGTCCATCCCGCTGGCGCAGGCGCAGGCGGGGCTCAACATCAAGCACGACATCGCGCTGCCGGTCTCCAGCATCCCGGGCTTCGTCGCCGAGATGGACGCTCTGCTTTCGGCCTGGCTGCCCGGCATCGAGGTCATCGACTTCGGCCACCTGGGCGACGGCAACCTGCACTACAACGTGCAGGCGCCGGCCGGCGTGGCACCGGCCGAGTTCCTGGCGGCGCACGAGGCGGCGATCAACGCGATGGTCTACGACGCCGTGCAGCAGCGCGGCGGCTCCATCTCGGCCGAGCATGGCATCGGCCGGCTCAAGCGCGAGGAACTGGCCCGCCGCAAGGACCCGACGGCGCTGGCGCTGATGCGGGCGGTCAAGCGGGCGCTGGACCCGCTCGACCTGCTCAACCCGGGACGGGTTCTCTGATCAACCCGCCACCGCTGCCGCGCGGCGGCGGCCGGTGAACGGCCACATCACGAGGCGGAACAGGAAGCGCACCAGCACCAGCGCCAGCACGGCTTCCAGCAGCGTCATGACGAAGGCACCGATCACGGTGAAGCGCGGCACGCGGCGCTGGAACTTGGCCAGCGCGCGGTCGCGTGCGATCTCGATGCTGTCGTAGAACGTCGGCACGATGAGCAGCGTCAGGATGGTCGACGTGATCGTGCCGCCGATGATGGCCACGGCCATGGGGCGGTAGAACTCGCCACCCTCGCCCACGCCGATGGCCACCGGCAGCATGCCGGCGATCAGCGCCAGCGTGGTCATCAGGATAGGCCGGAAGCGCTTGCGGCCGGCGTGCATCAGCGCCTCCTCGCGGTCGATGCCGGCATGCTCTTCCTGGCGCGTCGCGTCCAGCAGCAGGATGGCGTTCTTGGCTACCAGGCCCATCAGCATGATGACGCCGATCAGGCTCATCAGGTTCAGCGTGCCGCCGGTCAGGATCAGCGCCAGCACCACGCCAATCAGGGACAGCGGCAGCGACAGCATCACGCCCAGCGGCGCGGTGAAGCTGTTGAACTGGATCACCAGCACGAAGTACATCAGCGCGATGCCGGACAGCAGCGCGGTGATCATGGCCGTGAAGACGACCTGCTGGTCGCGCGCCGCGCCGGCCAGCTCGATGCCGAAGCCGGGCGGGAAGGCGATCTTCTCGGCCAGCTTCTTGGCCTCGGCCGTGATCTCGCCGGACGAGCGGCCCTGGGCATTGGCGCTGACGGTGATGGTGCGCTTGCCGTCGCCGTGCTGGATCTGCCCCGGGCCCTTGCCCATGGTGACCGTGGCGATCTGGTCCAGCGGCACCATGCGGTTGGTGCCGGTCACCGCGATCGGCAGGCGCTCGATGTTGGCGGCGTCCACGCGGTCGGCGGGGTGCAGGCGGATGGCCACGTCGCGGGCCTCGCCGGTGGGGTCGATCCAGTCGCCGGCCTCGACGCCGGCAAAGGCCACGCGCAGCGCCTGGGCGGCGTCGTTGACCGAGATGCCCATCTGGTTGGCCAGGCCCCGGTCCAGCTCGATCTGCAGCTCGTTCTGCGGGTCCTGCTCGGAGTAGCCGATGTCGACCGCGCCCTTGATGCCGGCCATGGTCTTCTGGAAGTCCTGCGTGATCTCCTGCAGCTTGCGGCTGTCGGTGCCGTAGAAGCGGATCTGCACCGGCTTCTGCGCGCCGTTGTTGAGGTCGTCCAGCACCACGTATTCCGCGCCCACCAGGCGGGCGACCTTCTCGCGCAGGTCCTTGGCCACCTCGGCGGCGGAGCGCTGGCGCGAGGTGCTCTTGCCGATGTCCACGTAGATGCGGCCGCCGGCGGCGTTGGGGTAGGCGGTGGTGGCCTTGGTCTCCGGCATGGTGGCGGCCAGCGCGGCCGCGGCGTCGAGCTTGAGCTTGGAGTAGTCCAGGCTGCTGGACGCCGGGCTGCGCACCTCGATGGCCAGGAAGCCGGCATCGGCCTGCGGCAGGAAGCTGGAGCCGCCGAACTTCATCTGCAGCCCGATGGCGCCGACGAAGCTCAGCACCGCGAACGCCGCCATCCAGCGGCGGTGGTGCAGCGCCCAGGCGATGACATGGCCGTAGCCGTTGGCGACACCGTCGAACCAGTCGTTGAAGCGCTGCAGCACACGGCTGATGCCCTTCTTGGGGGCGTGGTGGTAGCCCGGCGGGTCGCCCCAGTAGGCCGACAGCATGGGGTCCAGCGTGAAGCTGATCAGCAGCGACACGATGACCGAGGCCACCACCGTCAGCGCGAAGGGCTTGAACCACTGGCCCGGGCCGTTGCCCATGAAGGCCACCGGCACGAACACCGCCACGATGGCGAAGGTGGTGGCCGCCACGGCCAGACCGATCTCGGCCGTGCCCTCCCGGGCCGCGGTGATGCGGTCGCTGCCGCGCTCCATGTGGCGCACGATGTTCTCGCGCACGACGATGGCGTCGTCGATGAGCACGCCGATGGCCAGCGACAGCCCCAGCAGGCTCATGAAGTTCAGCGAGAAGCCCATCAGCCAGACCGCGATGAAGGCGGCCAGCACGGAGGTCGGCAGCGACAGCGCCGTGATCAGCGTGGAGCGCCAGCTGTTCAGGAAAGCGTAGACGACGAACACCGTCAGGCCGGCACCGAACACCAGCGCATGGGTCACGTTGTTCAGGCTGTCCTCGGCGTCCTTGCCGCCGTCCTGCGTGATCTCCAGCGTCGTGCCCTGGGGCAGTTCCTTTTCGAGCTCCTTGACCAGCTTGCGCGAGTCGTTGGCGACGCTCACCGTGGAGGCGTCGCGCGAGCGCGTGATGGAGATGCCCACGTTGGGCCGCCCGTTGCGCAGGCTGTAGCCGGTCATCTCGGCGAAGCCGTCCTTGACCTCGGCCACCTGGCCCAGGCGCACCACGGTGCCACCCGTGCCGCCGGTGCGCTTGATGATCATCTGCTCGAACTCGGCCGGGCTTTCCAGCCGGCCCAGCAGCCGGATGCTCTGGTCTTCCAGCGCGCCACGCACCTTGCCCACCGGCGCGGTGGTGTTCTGCGCGCGCACGGCGTTCAGCACCTCGGTGACCGAGACGCCGAACTCGCGCAGCTTCTCGGCGCGCAGCAGGATGGACAGCTCGCGCTTGAGGGCGCCGTTCACGCCCACCGTGGACACGCCCGAGATGCCGCGAAAGCGCTCGGCCAGCTTGTCCTCGGCCAGCCGGCTGAGCTGCGCATGCGTCAGCGTGGTGCTGGACAGCGACAGCTGCAGGATGGGCTGGGCGCCGGGGTCGGCCCGGGTGATGATGGGTTCGCGGATCTCGGTGGGCAGCTTGTAGCGCACCGAGGCGATGGCGTTGCGCACCTCGTCGGCCGCCTCGATCATGTTCTTCGAGAAGTCGAACACCAGCACGATGGTGGCGCTGCCTTCGCGCGACGTGGAGTTGGAGCGGTCCACGCCCGAGATGCTCTGCAGCGCCTTCTCGATGCGGTTGACGACCTCGCGCTCCACCGTCTCCGGCGACGCGCCGGGGTACGGGATGTTGATGACGAGCACCGGCGGCTCGACCTCGGGGAACTGGTTGACCTTGAGCTTGGACAGCGCCAGCAGGCCCACCAGCATCAGCCCGATGACCATGACGACGGTCGCAACGGGCTTGTTGATGCTGAAGTTGGAGAGGAACATGACCTGGCTCCTTGCCGGTTACTTGCTGGCCGACGCGGCCGCTGGCACGGCGGAGGCCGCACCGGCACCGGCAGCGACGCGCTGCACCGGCGCGCCGTCGACCAGGCTGCCGGTGGGTGAGCGCAGCACCTCGTCGCCCAGCGCCAGGCCCGCGGCAATGACCACCTCGCCGCGGCGGTCGTCGCGTTCGCCCAGCGTGACCGGGACCTTCTTCAGCTGGTTGCCGGCCACCTTCCAGACAAAGGCGTTGTCGCCCTGGCGCTGCACCGACCCCTCGGCCAGCACCAGCGCCTTGTGGTCGGCGCTCTCGACGCGGCCCTCGGCGTAGAGGCCGGACACCTGCGGCGCCTTCGCGCGGTCGTTGAACTCGGCGATCAGCTCGACCTGGCGGGTCGTCGCGTTGGCGGCGGCGTCGATGCGCGCCAGCCGGCCCTGGAACTCGGCATCGCCGAAGCCGTTGATGCGGAACGCGACCGGCTGGCCCAGCTTGAGCTCGCCGAGGCGGTCGGCGGACACCTGGCCTTCGAAGCGCATCGAGGCCGGGTCGATCACCTTGACCAGCTCGCGGCCGATCTGCACGGTGTCGCCGACCGAGATCTTGCGTTCGCTGACGACACCGTCGAACGGGGCCCGTACCTCGGTACGCGAGACCTGCTGGCGCGCCGTGACGGCACGCGCCTTGGCGGCGGCCAGCTCGCTCTGCGCCGCGTTGCGGCGCACCTCGGCGTCCTCCAGACCCTGCATGGAGATCATGCCCTGCTGGTTCAGCGTGCGCTGGCGGGCCAGCACGCGCTCGGCCTGCTCGAAGCTCTGCTGCGAAGCGCGCAAGGCCTCCTCGGCGGACGTGAGGCCGTCGCGGATGGACGTGGGGTCGAGGCGGATGATCAGGTCCCCGGCGCGCACCCGCTCGCCGTTGTCCTTGGCGACCTGCAGCACGACGGCCGCAACCTCGGCGCGCAGGTCGGCGCGGCGCGCCGGCTGGATGGCGCCGGTGATGACGGGCGAGCCGATCAGGCCGCTCTGGCTCACCTTGCGCAGGTCCTCCGGCGCCAGCAGCAGCGGCGCGGTCGTCTTGGCTGCCCCCGCCTTGGCCTCGTCGGGCTTCCCGCCCTTGCCGCAGGCGGCGAGGGCAAGCGCAAGCGTCAGTGCGGAAAGGGTCAAGGCGGCACGCGTCATGGAGGCTCTTTCTTCAGGGCGGGGATCGTCGGCAAAGGGGGCCGAGCTTAACCATCTGGCAGGCTTTCGCCAGAGGTCATGCACCGGCGCAACCGGGCGCGGCGCGGCACTGCGCCCGCCGGCAAGCTGGCTGTCAGGCGGGCTGCCAGTCCAGCGGCCAGGCGCCCTGCTGCCAGCGCTGCAGCCACAGCAGGCCGATCAGCGTCTTGGCGTCGGTCAGCTCGCCGGCGGCGGCAAGCTGGTCGAGCTGCTGCGGCGTGCGCGTGACGACTTCGAGGAACTCGCCCTCGTCCAGTTGCTGCACACCGCGGCTGAGGCCGCGCGCGAAGAAGATGTGGATGCCTTCGTCCGAATAGGCGATGGCGTTGTGCAGCACGCCGGCGTAGGCCCATTCGGCGGCGCGGTAGCCGGTCTCCTCCAGCAGCTCGCGCTGGCCGCAGACCCGCGGGTCCTCGCCCGCGTCCAGCTTGCCGGCCGGGAACTCGAGCATCACACGCGCCATCGGATAGCGGAACTGGCGTTCCATGACCAGCCCGCCGTCGTCCAGCAGCGGCACCACCATGACGGCGCCCGGGTGCCGGATGTACTCGCGGTGGGCGGTGCGGCCGTCGGGCAGCGAGACCTGGTCGCGTCGCACGTCCAGGAAATGCCCGCGGTAGACCTGCTGGCTGTCCAGCGGCCGCTCGACGAGATGGTCGTCGTCAGCCGCGGCCACGACGCAGGTACCGCCAGACGAAGCCGGGGAACCCCAGCGTGATGAACAGGCAGCCCGCCGCGGCGTAGAACTCCCAGCCCTGCGCATGGCGCTGGCCGATGCGGGCCTCAACGGCCGAGCCGACGCCATAGGTCAGCGCCGCCATCAGCACGATCTCCAGCAGCCGCCACCAGCCCGGTTTGGGCGCGCGGCGCGGGCCCACCAGCAGCAGCTTCTCGCTGAAGTACGGCAGATTGGCCGACACGATGGCCAGCACGAGCACGCCCCAGACGGAGACGGTGGACAGGTCCATCGGCCCGGTGTCCTCAGGTCGTCAGGGCCTGGCGGATGGCGACCTTGCACAGCTCCAGCAGGCCGCCGGGCAGCAGGCCGAAGACCAGCACGGCGGCGCCGTTCAGCGTCATGACGAAGCGCACGTCGGCCGGCGCGGCCAGCGGCGCGGTGTCGGTCGGCGCGTCGAAGAACATCACCTTGACGACGCGCAGGTAGTAGAAGGCGCCGACCAGGGAGATGAGCACGGCGAAGCCGGCCAGCCACAGGTAGAACGGCACGCCGGTCGACACCAGCGCCTGCAGCACCGCGAGCTTGGCGTAGAAGCCCACCGTCGGCGGGATGCCGGCCAGCGAGAACATGAACAGCGTCATCACCAGGGCGAACCAGGGGCTGCGCTTGCCCAGGCCGGCCAGGTCCTTGATCTCCTCGGCCTCATGGCCCTGGCGCGACAGCAGGATGACCATGCCGAAGGTGCCCAGCGTCGTCAGCACGTAGGTGATGGCGTAGAACATCGCCGAGCTGTAGGCGTTGGCGCCCCACACGGTGCTCGCATTGACCACGCCCGAGGTCATGCCCAGCAGCATGAAGCCCATGTTGGCGATGGTCGAGTAGGCCAGCATGCGCTTGAGGTTGGACTGCGCGATGGCCGCCAGGTTGCCGACCAGCAGCGACATCACCGACAGCACCACCAGCATCTGCTGCCAGTCCACCGCCAGGCCGATCATGCCCTCCACCAGCAGCCGGACCGTGATGGCGAAGGCGGCCAGCTTGGGCGCGCCACCGATCAGCAGCGTCACGGCCGTGGGCGCGCCCTGGTAGACGTCGGGCACCCACATGTGGAAGGGCGCGGCGCCCAGCTTGAAGGCCAGGCCGGCGACGACGAAGACCACGCCGAACACCAGCACCGCCTTGTTGGGGATGCCCTTGGAGATGACGTCGAACACCTCCGGGATGGTCAGCGAGCCGGTGGCGCCGTACATCATGGACAGGCCGTACAGCAGGAAGCCGCTGGCCAGCGCGCCGAGCACGAAGTACTTCATCGCCGCCTCGGTCGAGACCGCATGGTCACGACGCAGCGCGACCAGCGCGTACAGCGAGAGGCTCATCAGCTCCAGGCCGAGGTAGATGACCAGGAAGTTGTTGGCCGACAGCATCACGTTGATGCCCAGCAGCGCGAACAGGCTGAGGATGAAGAGCTCGCCCTTGAGCATCTCGCGCGACGCCGCGTAGGGGCGTGCATAGACCAGCGTGATCAGCGTGGCGACGCAGGCAAAGCCCGCCAGCAGATGGCCCATCGGGTCGGCCACCACCATGCCTTGCATCGCGTAGGTGGTCAGGCCGGCGTCGAAGTAGCTGAAGTGCATGCCGGCCACGATGGCCAGCGTCAGCTGGGTCAGCCAGTAGGTCGGGCGGCGCTGCTCGTCGGTGACCCAGAGGTCCACCAGGGCCACCACGCAGCCCATCGCCAGCAGCAGGATTTCGGGATAGATCGCGAGCCAGTTCATGTCGTTCATTGTTCGTGCCTTTAGCTCGGCGATCAGGCCGGGATCTTGCTGAGCGCCACGTGCCTGAGCAGCTCGACGACCGAGTGGTGCATCACGTCGGTGAAAGGCTTGGGGTACAGACCCATGTAGAGCGTCGCGACGGCGAGCAGCCCGAGCATGATGAATTCGCGCGTGTTGATGTCGGTCAGGGCGCGCACGTCGTCGTTGGCGATGTCGCCGAAGTAGACGCGCTTGACCATCCACAGCGTGTAGGCCGCGCCGAAGATCAGCGCGGTGGCGGCCACGCCGCCCAGCCAGAAGTCGTACTTGACCGTGCCCAGGATGACCATCCACTCGCCGACGAAGCCGGCCGTGGCGGGCAGGCCGCAGTTGGCCATGCCGAAGAACACGGCGAAGGCGGCGAACTTGGGCATGGTGTTGACGACGCCGCCGTAGGACGCGATCTCACGCGAATGCACGCGGTCGTAGAGCACGCCGATGCACAGGAACATCGCGCCCGACACGAAGCCGTGCGCAATCATCTGCACCAGGCCGCCGGAGACGCCCAGCTCGTTGAAGACGAAGAAGCCCAGCGTCACGAAGCCCATGTGGGCGATGGACGAGTAGGCCACCAGCTTCTTCATGTCCTTCTGCACCAGGGCCACCAGGCCGATGTAGACGACCGCGATCAGCGACATCGCGATGATCAGCCACGACCACTCACGCGCGGCATCCGGCGCGATCGGCAGCGAGAAACGCAGGAAGCCGTAGCAACCCAGCTTCAACATGATGGCCGCCAGCACGACGGAGCCGCCGGTGGGCGCCTCGACGTGGGCGTCGGGCAGCCAGGTGTGCACCGGCCACATCGGCACCTTGACCGAGAACGCGGCCAGGAAGGCGAAGAACAGCCAGGTCTGCGCGGTGCCGGTCAGCGGCAGCTTGTGCCAGGTCTGGATGTCGAAGCTGCCGCCCGGCACCTGGGCGTACAGGTACAGCAGCGCGATCAGCATCAGCAGCGAGCCGGCCAGCGTGTACAGGAAGAACTTGAAGGCCGCGTAGACGCGGTTCGGGCCGCCCCACACGCCGATGATGATGTACATCGGGATCAGCGTGGCCTCGAAGAACACGTAGAACAGCATGCCGTCCAGCGCCGAGAACACGCCCACCATCAGGCCCGACAGGATCAGGAACGCGCCCATGTACTGGTTGACGCGCGTCTCGATGACCTCCCAGGCCGAGATCACGACGATGACCGTGATGAAGGCGGTCAGCGGCACGAACCACATCGAGATGCCGTCCACGCCCAGGTGGTAGTGGATGTTGAACCGCTCGATCCAGGGCTGGTTCTCGACGAACTGCATCGCCGCCGTCGTGGTGTCGAAGCCGGTGATCAGGGGCAGCGTGACGAGGAAGCTCGCCACCGCCGCCGCCAGCGCCATCCAGCGCACGGCGTTGGCCTGTTCGTCGCGCCCGATCGCCAGCAGCAGCGCGCCGCAGACGATGGGCAGAAAAATCGCAAGACTCAGCAACATTCTTGTTCTCCGCCTCGTCGCTCAGAACCCGAACAGGGCGTTGAACTGGGGCTTGATGTAGGGCCACAGCTGCCAGGTCATCAGGCCCGTGACACCCAGGATCATGACCAGCGCGTACCAGTACAGGTGGCCGGTCTGCACGCGGCGCACCAGGCCGGCGATGCCGCCCACGGCACGGGCCGAGCCGTTGATGATGAAGCCGTCGATCAGCGCGCCGTCGCCGCCCTTCCACAGGCCGTAGCCCAGGCCGCGGGCCAGTCGGGCCAGGATGTTCTCGTTGATCCAGTCCATGAAGTACTTGTTCTCCAGGACCACGATCAGCGGACGCAGCACCCGGGCCAGCGTGGCCGGGATGGCAGGTGCCACCATGTAGAACACGTAGGCCGTGACGACACCGCCCAGGGCCAGCCAGAACGGCGGCGTCATCAGGCCGTGCAAGGCCATGGCGGCCGCGCCGTGAAAGCCATGCGCCAGTTCGGCCATCGCCGGGTGCGCCTGCGGATTGACGAAGATGGCGTCCTTGAAGAAGTCGCCGAACAGCATCGGCTGGATCGTCAGGAAGCCGATCACCACCGAGGGGATGGCCAGCAGCACCAGCGGCACCCAGACGACGGCCGGCGACTCGTGCGGCGTGTGGTCATGACCGTGGCCATGGTCGTCGTGGTGGTCGTGCTCGCCCGGGAAGGGCTTGTGGTGGAAGTTCTCCTTGCCATGGAAGACCAGGAAGTACATCCGGAACGAATAGAACGCAGTGACGAACACGCCGATGAGCACGGCGATGTAGGTCAGGTGCGCCGCCGGCAGGTGGCTGGCGTGCACGGCCTCGATGATGGAGTCCTTGGAGTAGAAGCCCGAGAACAGCGGCGTGCCGATCAGCGCCAGCGAGCCCAGCAGCGACGTGATCCAGGTGATGGGCATGTACTTGCGCAGGCCGCCCATGTTGCGGATGTCCTGGTCGTGGTGCATGCCGATGATGACGGAGCCCGCGCCGAGGAACAGCAGCGCCTTGAAGAAGGCGTGCGTCATCAGGTGGA
>CAXDTK010000189.1:0-10581 GCA_963992225.1 uncultured Comamonadaceae bacterium
GGATGCTGCCCTGCATCCTGCTGGGCTCGCTGGCCGGTTACAGCGGCGGCCTGTGGCTGGGCGACCTGCTCTCCGGCCGGCAGACCACCCCGCTGTGGCAGCTGTCCGGCGGGCGCGCGCTGCTGTCCATCGGCTTCGTGCTGCTGGTCTCCGGGCTGGCCACACTGTTCTTCTTCTCGCTGTTCCGGCTGCACGCGGCGCGGCTGGCCGAGGCCCAGGCGCAGAACCAGGCGGCCCAGGCACGGCTGACGCTGCTGCAGAGCCAGCTGGAACCGCACATGCTGTTCAACACGCTGGCCCACCTGCGCGTGCTGATCAAGCTGCGGCCCGACGATGCCCAGCTGATGCTGGACCAGCTGATCGACTACCTGCGCGCCACGCTGCAGGCCAGCCGTGCCACCGAGCATCCACTGGCCGAGGAGTTCGCGCGGCTGTCGGACTACCTGGCGCTGATGCAGCGGCGCATGGCCGACCGGCTGCGCGTGCGGCTGGCGTTGCCGGACGCGCTCGCCGGCCTGCCCATCCCGCCACTGCTGCTGCAGCCACTGGTGGAAAACGCCATCAAGCATGGGCTGGAGCCCCATGTGGACGGCGGCGAGCTGAACGTCAGCGCGGCCCGCGACGGCGGCCGGCTGGTGCTGGAGGTGGCGGACAGCGGCGCCGGCCTGGGCGGCAGTGCCGCCCCCCTGCCCGGCACCGGCTTCGGCCTGGCCCAGGTGCGCGAACGCCTGGCCCAGCACTACGGCGACGCCGCCCGATTCACGCTGCAGCCGCGGCCCGGCGGCGGCAGCATCGCCCGCATCGAGATCCCCTGCCCATGACTCCCACCGCCCTGATCGCCGAGGACGAGCCGCTGCTCGCCGACAACCTGGCCGCCGAACTGGCCGCCGCCTGGCCCGCGCTCGCCATCGTGGCCCAGGCCCGCGACGGCGCCAGCGCCGTCGCGCTGGCGCTGCAGCACCGGCCGCAGGTCTGCTTCCTGGACATCCGCATGCCCGGCCTGTCGGGGCTGGAGGCCGCCCAGGCCATCACCGAGGACTGGCCGGCCGACGCCGGCGCGCTGCCACAGATCGTGTTCGTGACGGCCTACGACCAGTACGCACTGCAGGCCTTCGAGGCCGCCGCGGCGGACTACCTGCTCAAACCCGTCACGCCCGAGCGCCTGGCCCGCAGCGTGGCGCGGCTGCAGGCCCGGCTGGCCCCGCCGGCCGGCACCCCACCCCCGAGCGATGCAAGCGACGCGGGCGAGGCGACGCTGGCCTCGCTGCGTCAGCTGCTGGCGGCGGCGGTGGCCCCGGCACCGCGCCTGCGCCACCTGCAGGCCGCCGTGGGCGACGCCATCGAGCTGGTGCCGGTGGCCGACATCGTCTACCTGGAGGCTGCCGACAAATACGTGCGCGCCGTGACGGCCACGCGCGACTACTGGGTGCGCGTGTCGCTGCGCGAACTGCTGCCCCAGCTGGACCCGGAGCGCTTCTGGCAGGTGCACCGCTCCACCGTCGTCCACATCGATGCGGTGGCCCGCGCGACCCGCCAGGAGAACGGCACGGTGCTGCTGGCGCTGCGCCAGCGGCCCGAGACGCTGACCGTCAGCCGCGTGCACGCAAATCGTTTCAAAGCCCTGTAGCCGCGCGGCGATGAAAACCGTATAAACGGTTTACATCGTTATGACGCACGCCCGCAAACCCGCCCCCGAAGCCCGCCACAAGCTCGTGCGCGACGGCTTCACCATGCCCGAGGCCGACTACGCGCTGCTCAAGGAGCTCAAGCAGCGGCTTCACGGCGTCAGCCGCGAGGCCAAGAAAAGCGAGCTGCTGCGCGCCGGCCTGCAGGCACTGGCGTTGCTGGACGCGCCGGCGCTGGCTGCGGCGCTGGACCGGCTGGCGCCGGTCAAGACCGGGCGGCCGCCCAAGTCGTCGACCTGAGGAGAACGCCATGGCAGACGCGACAACCCTGACCTGGTGGAACCTGCTGTGTGGCATCGCCGGCCTGAACCTGATCGCCTGGACCGCCTCCACCGCCTGGCTGCACCGCAACCGCCCTGACGGCACGACCTGGCCCCACCAGCGCCTGCAGCTGCTGCTGTCGGCGCTGTACGTGCTGGGCTGCGGCTACCGCTCGGTGCTGCCGGTGTTCGACGTGCCGCGCGTCGTGATGGTGGACTCCTGGGCCTCCAGCGTGCTGGTGGGCCGCACCGTGGCCACCATCGCCGAGCTGAGCTTCGCGGCCCAATGGGCGCTGCTGCTGCGCGGCGCCGCGCTGGCCACCGGCCACCGCGCCAGCCACTGGGTGGCCTGCGCGGTGGTGCCGATGATCGCGTTGGCCGAGCTGCACTCCTGGTACGCGGTGCTGACGACCCGCAACATCGGCCATGTGGTCGAGGAGACGCTCTGGGGCACGGCGGCCCTGCTCAGCGTGCTGGCCCTGCTGCTGATGTGGCCCCAGGCCAGCGCCCGCGGCCGGCGCTGGCTGGCGCTGGCGGTGCTGGCCGGCAGCCTGTACGCGGCCTACATGTTCCTGGTGGACGTGCCCATGTACTGGGCCCGCTGGCTGGCCGACGAGGCGGCCGGCCGCAGCTACCCCTCGGTCTGGCAGGGCGCGGCCGACGCAGCCAGCCGCTGGCATGTGTCGCACGACTGGCACCACTGGCGCAGCGAGGTGGTGTGGATGACGCTGTACTTCAGCGTGGCCGTGTGGATCAGCATCGGCCTGGCCCATGTGCCTCTGCCGCTGCGGCTGGAGCGGCAGCGTCCTTAGAATCGTCGCATCGCGGGCCGCCGTCCCCTGTGCACGGCCGCCCGCTTGTCATTTCCAGAGCCGACGATGAGCCAACACGCTTCTGCTGCCGCCCCCGCCGTCCCTGCGACGAACTTCCTGCGCCAGCGCATCGAGCACGACCTCGAGACCGGGGCCTTCGAGGGCCGCCATTTCGCCGGCAGCCCCGGCGACGCCGCCCACCACGCGGCCGGCCCGCTGGACGCCGCGCGCATCCGCACCCGCTTCCCGCCCGAGCCCAACGGCTACCTGCACATCGGCCATGCCAAGAGCATCTGCCTGAACTTCGGCCTGGCGCGCGACTACGGCGGCGCCTGCCACCTGCGCTTCGACGACACCAACCCCGAGAAGGAGGAACTGGAGTACGTCAACGCCATCAAGGAGATGGTGCAGTGGCTGGGCTGGAGCTGGGGCGACCACCTGTTCGAGGCCAGCAGCTACTTCGACTTCATGTACCGCGCGGCCGAGGCCCTGATCGAGGCCGGCCACGCCTACGTGGACGAGCAGAGCGCCGAGGACATGCGCACCAACCGCGGCGACTTCGGCCGGCCCGGCGTGAACAGCCCGTTCCGCGACCGCTCAGCCGAAGAGAACCTGGCGCGCTTCCGCGAGATGCGCGATGGCCAGCACGCCGACGGCTCGATGGTGCTGCGCGCCAAGATCGACATGGCCTCGCCCAACATCAACCTGCGCGACCCGACGCTCTACCGCATCAAGCATGCGGAGCATCACGCCACGGGCAACACCTGGTGCATCTACCCGATGTACACCTACGCCCACCCCATCGAGGACGCGCTGGAGCGCATCACCCACAGCATCTGCACGCTGGAGTTCGAGGACCAGCGCCCCTTCTACGACTGGCTGCTCAACCAGCTCGCCGACCTGGGCCTGCTGGCCCGGCCGCTGCCGCAGCAGATCGAGTTCGGCCGCCTGAACCTGAACTACGTCGTCACCAGCAAGCGCAAGCTGCGCCAGCTGGTCGAGGAAGGCCATGTCAGCGGCTGGGACGACCCGCGCATGCCCACGCTGGTGGGCCTGCGCCGCCGCGGCTTCACGCCGGAGAGCCTGCGCGCGATGGTGGAGGCCACCGGCGCCAGCAAGCAGAACGCCTGGATCGACGACACCGTGCTGGACCAGGTCCTGCGCGCCCACCTGGAGCCCCAGGCGCCGCGCGCCTTCGCGGTGCTGCAGCCGCTCAAGCTCAAGCTGACGAACTACGCCGAGGTGTTCGGCAGCGTCGACCACCGCGAGCCCTGCGAGACCACCGCCCACCCGCACAAGCCGGAGCTGGGCCTGCGCAGGTTCTCGCTGGGGCCGGAGCTGTGGATCGAGGCCGAGGACTTCGCCGAGGTGCCGCCCAAGGGCTACTTCCGGCTGTACCCGCCACAACGGCAGCCTGACGGCAGCCTCAGCCCGGGCAACAAGGTGCGCCTGAAGGCCGGGGTCATCATCGAGTGCAGCGGCGCCGAGAAAGACGCAGCCGGCAACGTCACCGCCGTGCTCGCCACCGTTATCCCGGACACCAAGAGCGGCACGCCCGGCGCGGACGCGGTCAAGGTCAAGGGCACCATCGGCTGGGTCGGTGCCCACGAGGCGGTGGCGGCCGAGGTGCGGCTGTACGAGCGGCTGTTCGCCGAGCCCCAGCCCGACGCCGGCGGGCGCGACTTCATCGAGTTCCTGAACCCCAACTCGCTGCGCGTCGTGCAGGGCTTCGTCGAGCCCTCGCTGGCCGGCGCCGCGGCCGACCAGCGCTGGCAGTTCGAGCGCCACGGCTACTTCGTGACCGACCGGGTGGACCACCGCGCCGACCGGCCGGTGTTCAACAAGATCACCGGCCTGAAGGACGGCTTCGCGAAGTGACCGGCCGGGGCGCGCCGCTCAGGCGCGCCGCTGCACGACCGGGCTGGCGTAGTCCCGCCCCACCACCGCGCGGGCGAACAGGTAGTTCTGCAGCGCCCGCGCGCTCAACCCGTCCAGCCGCACGCCGCCGCGCGCGTCGCACGGGAAGGCCAGCGCCGGCGCGGTGTGGAACAGGGACTCGAAGCGCAGCTCGTAGTCGTCGCCCAGCGGCAGGGGGCAAGTGGTCATGGGGCACCTCGTCTGCGGTCAGACTAGGCGCCGCTACGGGCCGTTGCGCGTGAATAGGTCGCGGTCGCAGCGCCCCGCAAAGCGCGCGGCCCGCCCCGCGCCAGGATGTCACGCCGCCAGGCCGCCCCTCAGCGCGCCACGCTGCCCAGCAGGTCGATCTGGTAGGGCCGGTCGTCCATCTCCACCCGCGCCGACGCGGGCGGCTTCAGCGCCAGCAGCCGGCGCTGCGGCAAGTTCAGCAGCGCCAGCGAGGGCTGCAGGTGGCGGCGCAGCAGCGCCTGCAGCGACCCGTCGGCAAACGCCAGCCGCAGCCCCAGTCGCACGCGGTCGATGGCGACGCGGTTGTCCGGGTGGGTGTAGAGGTATTGCGGCAGGTCGTAGGACAGCAGCAGGCTGTCCTCCAGCGCCAGGCCCGGCATGCCGGCGTGGTCGCTGATCTCGCGGCCGATCTCCAGCACGTTGCGGCAGAACAGGTCCGCCCGGCCCAGCGCGACCATCTGGAACATCGACTCGTAGGCCCCCACCTCCGTGACCCGGAAGCCGTTGGCGCGCAGCACCGCCACGTCCGGCCAGTCGCGGCCCTGCACATGGCGCAGCCGGGCCACGGCGGACAGGCCGTCGGCGGCCCGCACCGCGGCCCGACGCGGCGCATGCACGAAGCAGGCGCGGTAGCGGTTCACGCCCAGGTGCAGCGGGAACAGCACCGGCACCAGGCCCGCGGCGCGACCGGCCTCGGGGCCGGTGATGACCAGGAAGTTGGGGACCGACCTGCGCGCCGCCTCCAGCAGCGCGCGGTGCTTGTTCATCGACACGCTGCGCTGCAGGCGGTAGGGCCCGTCGCTGGCCAGCGTCTTGTCCAGCGCCAGCTGGACCGCGTCGCGCACGTAGAGGTTGCGCAGGTCGGTGTCCCCATCCGGCGCGCGCAGCGTGACGACCAGCTCGCGCGCCCAGGCCGGGCCGGTGGCCAGCAGCGCGGGGCAAGCCGCAAGCAGGCGGCGTCGGTTCAGCAGCAGGCAAGCCGGGGACGCGGACACCGGCCCAATGTAGCCCCAGGACGGTGCGCGGGGAAGCGCTGCCGGCGGTGAATCGCGCCGCTCAGTCGGACAGGTCGGCCAGCCTTCGCACCTTGACCTTGCGGCCCTTGAGCTTGCCGGCCGACAGGCGCTTCACCGCCTCCGCCGCGATGCCACGCTGCACCGCCACATAACTGTGGAAGTCAGTGACATTGATCTTGCCGATCTGCGCTGCCGTGAAGCCGGCCTCGCCGGTCAGCGCCCCCAGGATGTCGCCGGGGCGGATCTTCTCCTTGCGGCCGCCCAGGATCTGCAGCGTGTCCATCGCCGGCAGCAGCGGGCCGCCGGGCGCGTCGCTCAGGCCGTCCAGCGGCTGCCAGCTGAACTCGCGGCCCTGCAACTGCTCGATGCGGCCGATGCGGCCCATCTCGTCCAGGCTGGCCAGGCTCAGCGCCAACCCCTCGGCGCCGGCCCGGCCGGTGCGGCCGATGCGGTGCACGTGCTGCTCCACGTCGGCGCTGATGTCCACGTTGATGACGCAGGCGAGATTGGCGATGTCCAGCCCCCGCGCGGCCACGTCGGTGGCCACCAGCACCGAGGCGCTGCGGTTGGCGAACTGGATCAGCACCTGGTCGCGGTCGCGCTGCTCCAGGTCGCCGTGCAGCGCCAGCGCGACGAAGCCCTGCGCGGCCAGCACGGCGGCCAGGTCGCGGCACTGCTGCTTGGTGTTGCAGAAGGCGATGGTGGATTCCGGGCGGAAGGCGCGCAGCAGCCGCGGCACGGCATCGAGCCGCTGCGCCTCGGTCACCTCGAACGCGATCTGGCGGATGGTGGAGGCCGCCGCGCTGGCGGCGCCGGCCACCTTGACCGTCTGCGGCTCACGCATGAACCTGGCCGCGATCTCGGCCACGCCCTCCGGGAAGGTGGCCGAGAACAGCAGCGTCTGGCGGCTGGCGGGCGCCCGTTTGGCGATGGCCCTGATGTCGTCCAGGAAGCCCATGTCCAGCATGCGGTCGGCCTCGTCCAGCACCAGCGTGTTCAGCGCCGACAGGTCCAGCGTGTCGCGCTCCAGGTGGTCGATGAGGCGGCCCGGCGTGCCCACCGCGATGTGGGCGCCGAAGGACAGGCTCTCGATCTGCGGCTTCATCGGGTTGCCGCCGCACAGGCTCAGCACCTTGATGTTGTCGGCCGCGCGCGCCAGGCGGCGGATCTCCTGCGTGACCTGGTCGGCCAGCTCGCGCGTGGGGCACAGCACCAGCGCCTGCACGCGCGGCTGCGCGGCGTCCAGCCGGTGCAGCAGCGCGATGGCGAACGCGGCCGTCTTGCCGCTGCCGGTCTGGGCCTCGCCGATGACGTCGCGGCCGGCCAGCGCCAGCGGCAGGCTGGCGGCCTGGATGGGCGTCATCTGCGCGTAGCCCAGCTGGTCGAGGTTGGCCAGCATGGCGGGGCTCAGCGGCAGGGAGGAGAAAACGGTATCGGTCATGGCCCGATTGTCGGTGGGCCGCACCACCGGCCTTCAGCCGGCGTGAACTGCTGCACGGCCCACCCGCCACGCGCCGCGGGCTTTCATTTGGTCACAAGGCAGGCGCACCCCGCCCGCCTAGCATCACGGCCAGCCGTTGCCTGCCATGCCCACCGCACCGCCCTCACCGCCGCAGACCCCGCCGCCGTCCGGCAAGGCCCGGCTGTTGAGCGGCACCGGCGGGCGCGCCGGCGGGCGCAGCGGTACAAGCACCGGTACACGCACGGCCGCCGCCGACGCGAGCTTCCCGGCCACCATCCCCGATGGCCGGCGGCATGCCGCCACGAAGCCCGCGGCTGCGGCTGCGGCCGCCGCCGCCGCGCCGGCGCTGCCGCGCTGGCTCAAGGGCTTCGTCATCGGCGGCGTGCTGCTGGCCCTCGGCATGCCGGCGGCGGTGCTGATGTCGCGCTCCATGCTCGTGCAGGCGACGCTGGCGAAGGAAAGCAGCTCCCGGGCCGCGCTGGTGTGCATCGGTGGCGAGGCGCATGCGGTGGATGGCTCCAGCCTGCTGGGCTGGCTGTTCGGCGGCTCCTATTTCGCCTGCGGCGACTGGGAGACGCGCGAGGCCCGCCAGCAGCGCGAGCGCGACCTGGCGCACAGCCACTACATGGCGCGCGAACGCGCCCGCCAGACGGCGCGCTGAGCGCCGGCCTCAGCCGCCGGCGCGCTTGACCGTCCAGCCCTCGGGGCGGGACTTCAGCCAGTCCAGCACCTTGTCCAGGTGGTCGCCCTGGATCTCGATGACGCCGTCCTTGGCCGTGCCGCCGCTGCCGCAGGCCGCCTTGAGCTGCTTGGCCAGCGCCGTCAGCGCCGCGTCGTCCAGCGGCAGGCCATGGATGGCCGTGACGCCCTTGCCCTTGCGGCCGGCGGTCTCGCGCCGCACGCGCACGACGCCGTCGCCCGCGGGCCGCGCGCGGGCGTTGGCCTTGCATGCGCATTGCGCGGCCGGCTGGCCGCAGCCCGGGCAGATGCGGCCCCGTTCGGTCGAATAGACCAGGCTCATGGCCGCGGCCCCAGGTGCCGCTCGAAGAACGCGTCCATCGTGCGGTACAGGTGCAGCCGCGCCGCACGCCCGGCGATGCCATGGGCCTTGCCGGGGTAGATCTGCAGCTCGAAGGTCTTGCCGGCGTTCTGCAGCGCCTCCACCAGACGCAGCGTGTGCTCGAACAGCACGTTGTCGTCGGCCGTGCCGTGCACCAGCAGCAGCGGCTTGGCCAGCAGTGCGGCGCGCGCCGGCAGATTGGCGCCGGCGTAGGTGGCGGCCTGGCCGCCGGGGCCGTCGCTGGGCAGGCCCAGATAACGCTCGGTGTAGGCGGTGTCGTAGAGCGTCCAGTCGGTCACCGGCGCCACCGCCACGGCGGCCGCGAACGGCGTGTCGGCGTCCAGCATGGCCCGCGCGCCCAGGAAGCCGCCATAGCTCCAGCCGTGGAAGCCGATGCGCGCGGGGTCCACGCCGGGCACGCGGCCGGGCAGCTGGCGCACCGCGGCGAACAGGTCGGCCACCTCGACTTGGCCGAAGGCACGGTGGTGGGCGCGCGTGAAGTCGCGGTCGCGGTGCTGCATGCCGCGCGTGTCCAGCATCAGCACGCCGTAGCCGCGCTGCTGCCAGTAGGCGATCAGCGGCATGTCGCGGCCCCAGCCCCAATTGACGGTCGCCGCCCCCGGACCGCCGTAGGCCAGCACGATGACCGGATGACGCCCGCTGCGGCCGTCCTGCGCGGGGAAGAAAAACGCATTGAGCGGCGTGCGCCCGTCAGCGGCCGTCAGGTCCAGCGCCAGCGGCATGTTGGTGTAGGCGCGCAGCGCCGGGTCCGGCGCGTCGCCGGCCAGCGCGGTGGCGGGGGCCTGGCCCAGGCTGCGCAGCTCCAGCCGCGGCGGCTCGCCCCAGGCCGAGCGCGTGACCAGCAGGCGCGCGCAGGCGCGGTCCGCCTTGGCGTCGCGCCACTGGCGCGCGGCCGCGCCGGGCAGCGGCTGGGCCGCGCCGCCGGCCAGCGGCTGGCTGTACAGCTCCTGGCCGCGGCCGCGGTCGGTGGCCGCGGCGAACACCACCTGCTGCGCGTCGGCGCAGACGGCATGGCCCACCGCCTCGGGCATGCGGGTCAACGGCGTGCGGGCACCGCTGGCGCGGTCCAGCAGCAGCAGCTGGCGGCGGCCCGAGGCCTCGCTGGACCACAGCAGGCCGCGCGGCGTCTCGACCAGGTCGTCCTGCACCTCCACCCAGGCGGGGTCGGTCTCGACGGTGATGTCGCGCGCCGCGAAGCCGCCGGTGGCGGCCTTGAACTCGGTCAGCGTCAGCCGCGTCTGGGCGCGCGTGAACCACTGCAGCCAGGGCATGCCGTCGGCAAACCAGCCGGCGCGGGCGATGTACTCGGCGCCGGCGGGCAGCGGCAGCGCGCGGGGCTCGCCGCTGGCGGCGTCCAGCACGAAGGCGGTGACGCGGGCGTTGGCCGCGCCGGCGGCCGGGTAGCGCTGCTGGGTCATCGCGGTGCGGTCGGCAAAGATCTGCGCGCGCGTCTTCAGCGCGACGCCCGACTCGTCCACGCGCAGCGCCAGCAGCGCGCGGCCGTCCCCCGACCACCAGTAGCCGCGCTGGCGGCCCAGCTCCTCGGCGGCGATGAACTCGGCCAGGCCCCAACTGACGGTGTCGCTGCCGTCGCGGGTCAGCTGGCGGGGCTGGGCGCCTTCGGCCAGCGGCAGCACGAACAGGTTGCCGTTCTGCACATAGGCCAGCGCCTGGCCGTCGGGCGCGCAGCGCGGCTCCAGCCTGGGCGCCCCGGCCGGCAATGCCAGCTTCTGCGCGCGCGGACCGGCGGCGCTCAGGCGCACGACGTAGAGGTCGCCCGACAGCGGGAACAGCAGCGTGCGGTCGTCGCTGCCGCACCACTGGTAGCCGGTGATGCCGCGCTGCTGGATGCGCTGGCGCTCCAGCGCCATCTTCTCGGCCTCGCTCAGGCGCTGCTCGGCGCCGCCCAGCAGGTCGGCCGCGGCCACCAGCTTGCGCGGCTCGCCGCCGCCCTGCCCCGCGACGGCCGGCTGGGCCCACAGCTCCAGCACCTCGCTGTCGGCCGCCGAGGGCCGCAGGAAGCTGACCCACTGCCCGCCCGGCGAGACCTCGGCCTGGCGCGGCAGGCGGCCGGCCAGCGGCGGGTCGGCGGTGATGCGTTCGAGGGTGAGGGCGGGGGG
>CAXDTK010000190.1:0-10562 GCA_963992225.1 uncultured Comamonadaceae bacterium
ATGCTGCTGCCCCCCAAGAAGACCGAGGACGGCAAGGAGGTCGAGGACCCGCGCGCGGAGCTGGTGCGCCGCCTGCTGGAGTACGAGCAGATGAAGCTGGCCGCCGCGCGGCTGGACCGCCTGCCCGTGCTGGGCCGCGACTTCCTGCGTGCCCAGGTGCACATCGAGCAGTCGCTGACGCCCGCCTTTCCCGACGTCGACACCAACGACCTGCGCGAGGCCTGGCTGGACATCCTCAAGCGCGCCAAGCTCAACCAACACCACAAGATCAGCCGCGAGCAGCTGTCGGTGCGCGAGCACATGAGCATCGTGCTGCGCCGGCTGCAGGGCCAGCGCTTCGTCGAGTTCGAGCATCTCTTCGACGTGAGCCGCGGCCAGGCCGTGCTGGTGGTCACCTTCATCGCGATGCTGGAGCTGGCGCGCGAACGCCTGCTGGAGATCACGCAGGCCGAGGCCTTCGCGCCGATCTACGTGCGGCTGGCCTACACGCCCACCTGAGCGGGCGCGCTCACCTGCCGCGCAGCTTCTGCACGGCCACCACGCCGGCCAGCACCAGCGCGCCGGCCACCACGCCCACCGCCGCGTTGGCGCCGTTCTCCACCAGCGCCGAGACCAGCCAGCTCTTGCCCTCGGCCAGGCCGGTGATGGCATGGTGCAGCGGCGCGATGCCATGCGCCAGGATGCCGCCGCCAACCAGGAACATCGCGGCCGTGCCCAGCACCGACAGCGCCTTCATCAGCCGCGGCGCGGCGGCCAGCAGGCCCTGGCCCAGCGCGCGCGCGGCGGCCGCGCCGCGCCGCGACAGCCACAGCCCGGCGTCGTCCATCTTCACGATGCCGGCGACCAGCCCGTAGACCCCCACCGTCATCGCGAACGACACGGCCACCAGCACCGCCAGCTGCGTCTGCAGCGGCGCGCTGGCCAGCGTGCCCAGCGAGATCACGATGATCTCGGCCGACAGGATGAAGTCGGTGCGCACGGCGCCCTTGACCTTCTCGCGCTCGAACTGCGCCATGTCCACCTGCGGGTCGGCGATGGCCTTGACGAGCTCCTCGTGGTGGGCCTGGTCCTCCTGCGGGCTGTGCAGGAACTTGTGCGCCAGCTTCTCGAAGCCCTCGAAGCACAGGAAGGCGCCGCCCACCATCAGCAGCGGCGTGATGGCCCAGGGCGCGAAAGCCGAGATGGCCAGCGCGGCCGGCACCAGGATGGCCTTGTTCACCAGCGAGCCCTTGGCCACGGCCCAGACCACCGGCAGCTCGCGGTCGGCGTTGACGCCGGTGACCTGCTGCGCGTTGAGGGCCAGGTCGTCGCCCAGCACGCCGGCGGTCTTCTTGGCCGCGACCTTGGTCATGGTCGCCACGTCGTCGAGCACGGTGGCGATGTCGTCGAGCAGAACAAGCAGGCTGGAGGCCATGGCGGGCGATGCGGTCGTGGGAAGGTCCGAGATGCTAGCCGGCTATTTGCGTGCCACCTGGGCGGGACGGCGCGCCCCGCCCGAGCCGGGAACCGTGCAGGGCTTCAGCGGTAATGCCGCGCCAGGCTCTCCGCCACGCAGACCGGCTTGGCGGCGCCCTCGGCTTCGACGGCGACCTCCACGGTCAGCTGCACCGCGCCGCCGGGCACGTCGTCCAGGGCCAGCAGCCTGAACGCGGCGCGCAGGCGGCTGCCCACCGGCACCGGAGCCGTGAAGCGCACCTTGTTGAGGCCGTAGTTGACGACCATGCGCGTCTCGCGGACGGCGAAGCCGGTCTCGAAGAAATACGGGATCAGCGACAGCGTCAGGAAGCCATGCGCGATCGGGCCGCCGAACGGCCCGGCCTTGGCGCGCTCCGGGTCGGTGTGTATCCACTGGCGGTCCTCGGTGGCCTCGGCGAACGCGTTGACGCGAGGCTGGTCGACCGTGATCCAGTCGCTGTGGCCCAGGGGCTGGCCGATCAGGGGCCGCAGGTCGGCCAGGGTTTCAAAAGTTCGCATGCGGATGTGGGGCAGTGGACGGTCGCGGCCACGTTAATCTAGCCGGCCATGCCCGACAGTACCGCCCGCGACATCCTCGTCCTTGCCGCCCACCCCGACCTGGCCCGGTCGCAGGCCACCCGCAGCGTGCTCGACACGCTGCGCGCCTCGCCGGCCGCGGCGCGGGTCGAGCTGCGCGACCTCTACCGCCTCTACCCGGACTTCCACATCCAGGTCGAGGCCGAGCAGCGCGCGCTGGCGGCGGCCCGGCTGGTGGTGCTGCTGCACCCCATCTACTGGTACAGCATGCCGGCGCTGCAGAAGCTGTGGCTGGACGAGGTGCTGCGGCTGGGCTGGGCCTACGGCCCGGGCGGCACGGCGCTGCACGGCAAGGACTGCTGGCTGGTGGCTTCGACCGGCGGCAGCGCCCAGGCCTATGCCCCGGGCGGCCACAACCACCATGCCATCGGCGAGTTCCTGCTGCCCTACCGGCAGTCGGCCGTCACCTGCGGCATGAACTGGCTGCCGCCGCAGATCCTGCACGCCGCCCACCGCGCCAGCGATGCCGACATCACGGCGCATGCGGCGCTGTTCGCGACGCGGCTGGCCCGCTACCCCGAATGGTGCGAGCAGGTCGCCGAGGCACCCGTGGGCGACGAGGACGACGTGGCGCTGGACGAGCGCCCGCCGCTGTTCTCGCCGCTGGAGACCGGGAGCCTCACATGACCCATGGCGCCTGGCTGCAACTGCCGCTCGTGTTCCTCGCGGCCGCCGTGCTGGCGGTGCCGCTGGCCCGCTGGCTGCGCCTGGGGGCCATCCTGGGCTATCTCGTCGCCGGCGTGCTGATCGGGCCGGCGGTGCTGGGGCTGGTGCCCGAGTCCACCGCCATCCCCGAGGTCGCCGAGCTGGGCGTGGTGCTGATGCTGTTCCTGGTCGGCCTGGAGCTGGAGCCCAAGCGGCTGTGGGCCATGCGCCGGCCCATCTTCGGCTGGGGCAGCGTGCAGCTGCTGGGCTGCGCGGCGGCGCTGGCGGGCGTGGGCCTGGCGCTGGGCTACCCGTGGCGGCTGACGGTGGTGGTGAGCCTGGGCCTGGCGATGTCGTCCACCGCCGTGGCGCTGGCCGTGCTGGCCGAGCGCAACCTGGGCCGCACGACGGCGGGCGAGAGCATCCTGTCGGTCGCGCTGCTGCAGGACATCGCCGCCATCCCGGTGCTGGCGCTGGTGCCGGCGCTGGCGCTCGGCGGGGCGCATGACGACGACGGCGGCGCGGGCTGGCTGGCGGCGGCCAAGGCGGTGGGCGCCATCGTCACCATCATCTTCGGCGGCCGGCTGCTGCTGCGCCCGGCGCTGCGCTGGATCGCGCACAGCAAGACGCCCGAGATCTTCACCGCCGCGGCGCTGCTGCTGGTGCTGGGCACCGCGGCGCTGATGCAGGCGGTGGGCCTGTCGATGGCGCTGGGCGCCTTCCTGGCCGGCGTGCTGCTGGCCGAGAGCGAATACCGCCGCGAGCTGGAGACCGACCTGGAACCGTTCAAGGGCCTGCTGCTGGGGCTGTTCTTCATCGCCGTCGGCATGGGGCTGGACCTGCGGGCCGTGGCGGCGCAGCCCGGCCTCGTCGCCGCGCTGGTGGTGGCGCTGCTGGCCTGCAAGACCGTGGTGCTGGCGCTGATGGCCAAGGCGATGAAGATCCCGCTGGTCGAGCGGCCGGCCTTCGTCATCCTGCTGGCCCAGGGCGGCGAGTTCGGCTTCGTCGTGTTCCAGCTCGCGCAGGGCGAGGGCATGATCGACGCGGCGCAGAACTCGGCGCTCGTCGCCGCGGTGGCGCTGTCGCTGGCGCTGACGCCGCTGCTGCTGAGCGGTGGCGACCGGCTGATGTCGCAGAAGCTGGCGCGCCGCGGCGCCCGCAAGCGCCCGGAGGCTCCGCCGCCGCCGGCGCCCATCCTCATCGCCGGCAGCGGCCGCTACGGCCAGGTCATCGCCCGCATGCTGCGCGCCGGCGGCCTGGAGGCCACCGTGCTGGACCACGACGCCGAGGCGATCGAGAGCCTGCGCCGCTTCGGCTGGACCGTCTACTACGGCGACGCCACCCGGCTGGACCTGCTGAAGACGGCGGGTGCGGCGAGCGCACGCATCCTGGTCATCGCCATCGACGACATCGGCCAGAGCGTGGCCATCGCCCGGCTGGCGCGCGAGCATTTCCAGCAGCTCACCGTCGTCGCGCGGGCGCGCAACGTGCAGCACTACTACCAGCTGCACGACGCCGGCGTGCGCCACATCGAGCGCGAAACCTTCGACGCGGCGCTGATGAGCGCCCGCAGCGTGCTGGAGCTGACCGGCATGGAGCCGCATGCGGCGCGCCGCCAGGCGATGCGCTTTCGCCGCCACAACATCGACATGCTGGAGCGCATGGTGCCGCTGCACGGCGACGAGGGCGCGCTGATCGCCGCCGCCAAGCTGGGCCGCCAGCAGTTCGAGCAGCTGATGGCCGCGGAGCGCGAGGCCGAGGAAGCGCTGCGCCAGGCCCAGCGCGGCGGCTGGGACCGGCAGGACACGGCGCCGCGCCCCTGATGGGCGGCCGACCGCGGACCGCCGGTCATCGTCACGGCCACCACGGGGCGGACGCGGTCCGGCAGCGGCGGCGACAATCCGGCCCATGTTCGCCCCGTCCCAGCTCGAAGTCCGGCGCTTCTTCTGCGCCACCTACCGCAAGTGGCGCGACGGCGCGCCGCTGATTCCGATGGAGGCGCTCGCGGCCGACTGGATCGCCGAGCACCCGGAGTACCACGCCGACCTGGCGGACGAGGCCGCCGCGCTGGAGAAGGTCTACACGGTGGAGGAAGGCCGCACCAACCCCTTCCTGCACCTGTCCATGCACCTGACCATCACCGAACAGCACGCCATCGACCAGCCGGCGGGCATCCGCCAGGCGGTGGACCTGCTGGCGGCCCGGCGCAACTCCCGCCATGACGCCCACCACCTGGCGATGGACGCGCTGGGCGAGATGATCTGGGCCTCGCAGCGCAGCGGCCTGCCGCCGGACGGCCATGCCTACCTCGACGCGGTGCGCCGCAAGGCCACCACCTGAATCACAACGCGCGCTGAATCGGCGCTTGACGGACCTACCTGTTGGTAGGTAATCTGCGGCCCATCGCATTCCAGGCCCGGTGACCCCGGCCTGCCGCCCCGGCCATGAAGCATTTCTCCGAACTCAGCCCCGCCGCCGAACGGGTCGTCGACGCCGCCGAGGGGCTGCTGCAGCAACAGGGCTACAACGGCTTCTCCTACGACGACGTGGCGCGGCTGATCGGCATCAAGAAGCCCAGCATCCACCACCACTTCCCGGCCAAGGCCGACCTGGCGGCCATGGTGGTGCAGCGCTACACCCACCGCTTCCGCGAGGCGCTGCTGCGCATCGAGGGCAGCCATGCCCGCGCCCGCGACCGGCTGGTGGCCTATGCCGAGCTGTTCGACCGCACCTTCGCCCAGGAACGGCGGCTGTGCGTGTGCGGCATGCTGGGCGCCGAGGCGCACGACCTGCCGCAGGCCGTGCGCGACGAGGTGGCGCGCTTCTTCGACATCCATCTGCGCTGGCTGCAGGACGCCTTCGAGCTGGGCCAGCGCGAGGGTTCGCTGAGCCCGGCGGCGCGGCCCGAGGCGCTGGCCCGCGCCTACCTCTGCGCGCTGGAAGGCGCCATGGTGGTGGGCCGTGGCCTGGCCGACGACCGCCAACCCACTGCCGTGGGCCACGCGATGCTGGACCTCTGCTGGCCGTAGCGCGGCCCGCGGTTCACCCCAGGTTTCCAGCCCGGCACCGCGGCGCGGAGGTGCACGCACGGGCATTTTTCCGCCCGCAATACCTACCAATTGGATGGTAGTCCAAGGAGATTGAAATGGATCAGGACTTTGAAGGTCGCAAGCTGCTCGTCATCGGCGGGGGCAGCGGCATCGGCGCCCAGGTGGCGGCCGACCTGCTGGCGCGCGGCGCGTCGGTGGTGTTGGCGGGCCGCAGTGCGGCGAAGCTGCAGGCCACGGCCGCGCGGCTGGCCGCGCCGGCACGGGTTGCCACGGTGACCGCAGACATCACGACGCCCGCCGGCTTCGAGGCGCTGACGCAGGCGCTGCACGGGCCGCACCGGGATGTCGACCTGTTCGTCAATGCCGCCGGCGTGTTCGTGCCCAAGCCCTTCCTGGCCCATGAGCCGGCCGACTACGACGCCTATCACGCGCTCAACCGCGCCAGCTTCTTCGTCACCCAGGCCGTGGCGCGGCTGTGGGTGGAGGCCGCACGGCCGGGCGCCATCGTCAACATCGGCTCGATGTGGGCGCGCCAGGCGATCGCGGCGACGCCCTCCTCCGCCTACTCGATGGCCAAGGCCGGCCTGCATGCGCTGACGCAGCACCTCGCGATGGAACTGGCGCCGCACCGCATCCGCGTCAACGCGGTCGCGCCGGCGGTGGTCGCCACGCCGATCTACGAGAGTTTCCTCGCCAGCGACCAGGTCGAGCCGACGCTGCGCGGCTTCGACGCCTTCCATCCGCTGGGCCGCGTCGGCCAGCCGGAGGATGTCGCCAGCGTCGTGGCGTTCCTGCTGTCCGCGCAGGCCGGCTGGGTGACCGGCGTGGTGTGGGACGTCGACGGCGGCGTCATGGCCGGCCGCAACTGAGCCGGGCAGGCATGAAAAAGCCACCCCGCGGGTGGCTTGTGCCGATCAGGGGCGGTTCAGGCCTGGAAGCTGCCGCCGCCCAGGCTGCGCCGCTCGGCCTTGCCGCCGGCACCGTACAGGCCAGTGGGCTCGCTGGGAATCAGCACGTCCAGCGCGCGGTCCAGCGACGCATTGCCGCGGGCCAGCGTCTCGCGCTGCGCGGCCAGCAGGCCGCCGGCACGCACCAGGCGGTTGCGCAGCGCAGCCGGCACGCTGCCGGTGCGCGCAGCTTCGCTGAAGCTCTGCACGGCGCGGGCCAGGTGCTGGTGAAGCTCGGCGGCATGCTGCTCGATGGCGGCGGCGTCGCGGCGGGCCAGGGCATCGCCCAGCTGGTTCAGCGCGGCCTCGACGGCCAGCAACGGCTGTTCCAGTTCGGGGCTGAGCGGGGTGGGCGAGGCGATGGCTGTCATGGGGAGGCGTTCAGTGCTTGTTGGCGCGCGCGCTGAGCAATTCTTGCGCATTCGCGACCAGCTTGTCCGCGATGGCACCGGCGTTGACCGTGAACTTGCCCTCGGAGATGGCCTGCGAGATGCGCTGGACCTTGGCCGCGTCGAAGCTGCCGTCGTCCGAACCGCCGCTGGCGGCCAGGCGGGCGGCGCTGGAGATGGCGACCTGGGCGCTGGGCGCCGGGGCGGCGGACGGGGCGGCCTGGCGCACCGTGTCGGCCGAGATGGCGGTCTCGGCCTTGCGCGTGTCGGCGCGTTCGGCCTTGGGCGGGCTGGCGGCGCTTTCGGGGCTGTTACCGATCTTCATGGGTTTCTCCAGGGTGCGGGGCGGACCCCGCAGAGGGCATTGCAGGGGAGTTTCCCCTTGTATCGGCCCCCAGCCTAGGAACTTGAGCGGGAATTGGCAGGTTTTTGGGGCCTGCTTCGGCCCATGCCGGGCGCAACTGTGGTGCTTTGCTCACAGCAGCAGCTCCACCCGACGCTCGCCGACGGCCCGACCGCTGGCGGTGCGGCCACTCTCGAAACGCACCCGCACGTCCTGGCCCTCGATGCCGGCGCCCAGCGCCTGGGCCTCGGAGGCGATGGCGAAGCCGTCGCCCGCCACCCGCACCTGCACCGTCTCGCCGGCGGCAAACCACTGGCGCGACTTCAGCGCCGGCGCCCGCACCGCCTCGGCGGCCGCCAGCGGCCGGGCCAGCGTGCGGCCGACCAGCAAGGCGGCATCGGTGAAGACCGCGCCGGGTTCGGCCGCGATGTCGATATCGGCCATCGCCAGCTGTTCTTGAGACAAATTCACGCCGGCCGGCAGCGGGGCGCCGGCGACGACCACGCGGCCGTACACCGCCACGCGCACCGGCAGCGTCACGTTCCAGCGCGCCACGCCGTCGGTGCAGCGCAGGCCCACCCGGCTGCGGCCCCAGGCCGACATGCCCGGCGGCAGGTAGGGCTGCACCTGGCGGCAGGGCGCCAGGCGCAGCCGCGGGTCCAGCTGGCCGATCTCGACGGCCACGCGGGTGCCCGCCGGCGCGGTGGCGCGGGCGGCGGCCTCGGTGAGCTGGCGCACGCGCTCCACGAGCGCGGGGTCGAGCACGCCCTGGGCCCGGGCACCCAGCGCAATCAACCCGCACAGCAGGAACGCAATTCGACGCAGCATGGCCGCCACTCTAGACAGCGGGCCGCCCCCGGGAGCGCTGAATTGACGGGCTTTGGCCCCGCTAATCCCGCTCATGTTTTGAAGCCCGGTTCAGACAATCTGCCGCAAGAGGCCATCCCGGCCCCGCTCCTCGAAAGAGGCCCCCGATGTTGAACCGACTCACCGACTCGCTGAACTTCCAGACCCAGGCGCTCACGCTGCGGGCGGAGCGCCAGCGCCTGCTGGCCAGCAACATCGCCAACGCCGACACGCCGGGCTACCAGGCCCGCGACATCAACTTCGCCCGCGCCTTGCGCGAGGCCACCGGCGAGGTGGCCACCAACGGTGCGCTGCAGGCCACCCAGCGCGGCCACATCGCGCCGCTGGCCGGTGCCCGCGGCGAGAGCGGCAAGGAATACGCGCTGCAGTCCCAGACCAGCCTGGACAGCAACGGCGTGGACATGGACCGCGAGCGCGCCAGCTTCGCGGACAACTCGGTGAAGTACGAGGCCACGCTGCGCTTCATCAGCGGCTCGGTGCGCACGCAGCTGGATGCGATGAAGTCGCACAACCAGGGCTGAGGAGTAGCCGACCATGTCCATGTTCCAGATCTTCAACGTCGCCGGCAGCGCGGTCAGCGCGCAGAGCCAGCGCCTGAACGTCGTCGCCAGCAACCTGGCCAACGCCGACACCGTGGCCGGCCCGGACGGCCAAGCCTACAAGGCGCGCCAGGTGGTCTTCCAGACCGCGCTGATGGGCGCGGGCAACGACAGCGGCAACGCCGGCGTGCGCGTGACCAACATCAGCGAGGACCAGACGCCCGGCCGGCGCATCCACGACCCCAAGCACCCGCAGGCGGACGCCGACGGCTACGTGACCTACTCCAACGTGAACACCGTGGAGGAGATGGTCAACATGATCTCGGCCTCGCGCTCCTACCAGAACAACATCGAGGTGATGAGCACGGCCAAGAGCCTGCTGCTCAAGACCCTCCAACTGGGTCAAAGCTGATGGACATCACCGCACTCAACGGCAGCAGCACCGCCACACCGACCACCTCGGCCAAGAACGCCGCCGACACCCAGGACCGTTTCCTGAAGCTGCTCGTCGCGCAGATGAACAACCAGGACCCGCTCAACCCGATGGACAACGCGCAGGTCACCAGCCAGATGGCGCAGATCCAGCAGGTGACCAGCCTGTCGACGCTGGACACCAGCATCAAGAGCCTGGGCGGCCAGCTGGGCCAGATGCAGGCGCTGCAGTCCATCTCGCTGGTGGGCCGCGAGGTCAGCGTGCCCAGCGACAAGCTGCAGGTGGCCGGCGGCGTCGCCGAGGGCAGCTACGAGCTGGACGGCCCGGCCAAGACGGTCAAGCTGGAGATCCTCGGCCCGGCCGGCAACGTCATCGACACCCAGCAGCTCGGCGCCCAGGGCTCGGGCCGCCAGACCTTCACCTGGAACGCCGGCGCGCTGGCCGCCGAGGGCGCCGAGGTGAAGTACCGCATCACCGCCGCCAACGGCACGGCCGCGGTGGCGTCGACCAGCTATGCCTACGACAAGGTCACGGCGGTCTACAGCGACGGCGGCAGCCTGAAGCTGCAGCTCGAACGCCTCGGCCCGGTCGACTACACGACGGTCTCGGCCGTCAACTGACCTTCTTCACCCCGCACGACAGCAAGGACTCCCCATGAGCTTCCAGCAAGGCCTCTCCGGGCTCAACGCCGCGTCCAAGAACCTCGACGTCATCGGCAACAACATCGCCAACTCGGGCACCTACGGCGCCAAGAGCTCGCGGGCGGAGTTCGCCGACGTCTACGCCGCCGCCCTCAACGGCGCGGGGCAGAACCAGATCGGCATCGGCACCTCGCTGCAGGCCGTGGCCCAGCAGTTCACGCAGGGCAACATCACGACGACCGAGAACCCGATGGACCTCGCCATCAACGGCGGCGGCTTCTTCCAGGTCAGCGACGGCGTGAACCCGACGCGCTACAGCCGCAACGGCCAGTTCAAGGTCAGCAAGGACGGCTTCATCGTCAACAACGACCAGCTCAAGCTGATGGGCTACCCGGCCAACGGCGCCGGTGTCATCCAGCCCGGCACCGCCCAGCCGCTGCAGCTGCCCACCGGCGGCATCCCCCCGGCGACCACGACCGAGGTCAAGATGGAGCTGACGCTGGACTCGCGCCTGAAGGCCACGGCGCCCGGCGGCGGCACCGGCACGGGCATGGACCTGAAGGACAGCACCACCTACAACAACGCCACCTCGCTGACCGTCTACGACGCCAAGGGCCAGGACGTGGCCGTGACGTTCTACTTCCAGCGCGCCACCG
>CAXDTK010000191.1:0-10556 GCA_963992225.1 uncultured Comamonadaceae bacterium
CTGCCCCGCCCGGCCGCGCCTTTCGTCGAGCAGCTGCAGGCGCCGCTGCGGCGCCTGCACATCGGCTGGTGCGCCGAGTCGCCGCTGGGCGAGCCGGTGCATGACGAGGCCCGCCTGGCGGTCGAGCGCACCGTGGCGCTGCTGCAGCGGCTGGGCCACCGGGTCGAGCCGGCGCGGCCCGACATCGACGGCCGCGCGCTGGCCAACAGCTACCTGCACATCTACTTCGGCCAGGTGCCCGCAGCCGTGCGCCGCGCGGTCGAGCAAGGCGGCCGCGAGGACGGCTTCGAGCCGCTGACCCGCGTCATCGCGGCGCTGGGCCGGGCCACCAGCGCCGCACAGCTGACGCGCGAGCTGCAGCGCTGGAACGACTACGCCCGCGCGCTGGGCGCGCTGCATGCGCGCCACGACCTCTACCTGACGCCCACGCTCGCCTCACCCCCGGTGCTGCATGGCACCGGCGACCCACCGCCGCTGCAGGTCGCCGCGCTGGGCGCGCTGCGTGCGACCGGCGTGCTGGGCCTGCTCCAGCGCGCCGGCCTGCTGGACGGCGTGATCCGGCAGATGGCCACCGACAGCCTGCGACATGTGCCGTTCACGCAGCTGGCCAACCTGACCGGCACGCCGGCCATCTCGCTGCCGCTGCACTGGACCGCGGACGGCCTGCCGCTGGGCGTGCAGTTCGTCGCCGCGCCGGCCGCCGAGGGCCTGCTGCTGCAGCTGGCGGCCGAGCTGGAGGCCGCCCAGCCCTGGTTCGACCGCGTGCCGCCGGAACTCAGCTGAACCGCACCGACGCCTCGAAGCCCGGCTCGGCGTTGCGCAGCAGCAGCCGCGTGCCATGCGCCTCGGCCACCAGCCGGCACAGGCACAGCCCCAGGCCCACGCCACCCTCGTGCCGCGTGCGCGCGGCGTCCGGCCGGTAGAACGGCTGGCCCAGCTGCGCCAGCGCCTCGGGCGGCACGCCGGGGCCATGGTCGCGCACGCTCAGGCGCACGCCGTCGCCGTCGCGGGCCAGGCGCAGCTGCACCGGGCCCTGCGAGGCGTCGTTGTGGCGCAGCGCGTTGTGCACCAGGTTGCGCAGCAGCAGCTGCACGCGCAGCCGGTCCAGGCGCAGCAGCGGCAGGCCGGGCTCCAGCTGCAGCGCCACGCCGGGGCCGGCCTGCTCGCGGGCCAGCGCGTCCAGGTCGCAGTCCACCGGCTGCAGCGCGCGGTGGCCGCTGCCCAGCCGCTCGCTTTCCAGCAGCGCCGAGATCAGGTCGCGCATCTGCGCCAGCTCGTCCAGCAGCGCGTCGCGCGAGGCGCCCTCGCCCACCAGCTCGGCATGCAGGCGCGCGCGCGTCAGCGGGCTGCGCAGCTCGTGGCTGATCGCCAGCAGCAGCGCGCGCTTGCCGTCCAGCATGGCCTGGATGTCGGCGGCCATCTGGTTGAAGCGCCGGGCCAGGTCGCCGATCTCGGCCCCAGGGCGGCCCGGCCCGCGGTGCGCGACCTCGCCGCGGCGGAACGCCTCGGCCCCCAGCGCCAGCGCATGCAGCGGCCAGACCATGTGGCGGATCAGGCCGAAGGCCAGCCCCGTGACGGCCAGCAGCGCCGGCACGGCCCACAGCAGGCCGTAGGCACTGTCCATGGCGGCCCACAGGATGCCGCTGCCGACGCAGGCCAGCACGATGAAGATGGCGATCAGGCGCGCGCCCAGCGAATGCTTGAAGCGCTTGTGCTGGTGATGCCAGCGCTGGTGCCACCGGTGCCGCACGCGCCAGCGGTAGTCGCGGCCGCGGTTCATGCGTCGGACGCGCTTGGCCCGGCGGCGCTGCCAGCGCCCGCGCCAGCGGTGGTCGTCGGCATGCAGCGTCATGCCGTCCGCTCCGGCAGCGCGAAGCAATAGCCGGCGTTGCGCAGCGTCTTCAGCGCCGCCAGCGGCTCCAGCTTGCGGCGCAGCCGGCTGACCAGGATGTCCACCGCGCGCGTGTACAGCTCGGCCTCCTGGCCGCGCAGCCGGTTCAGGATGTCGTCGCGCGAGACCACCCGGCCGCGCTCGCGCGCCAGCATCAGCAGCAGCTCGTACTCGGTGCCGGTCAGCTCCACCCGGCCCCGGGCCACCGTCACCTCGCGCCGCGCGGTGTCGATCTCCAGGCCGTCGAAGCGCAGCCGGTGGGCCGGCTGCGGCGCGGCGGCCGCCGGCGGCGCCAGGCGCGTGCGGCGCAGGATGGTCTGCAGCCGCGCGGCCAGCTCGCGCGGCTCGAAGGGCTTGGCCAGGTAGTCGTCGGCGCCCAGCTCCAGGCCCACGACGCGGTCGGTCAGGTCGCCGCGGGCCGTCAGCATCAGCACCGGCATGTCGCGACAGGGTTCGCTGCCGGCCCGCAGCTGCCGGCAGAACTCGAAGCCGTCCATCTCCGGCAGCATGCCGTCGAGGATGAGCGCGTCGAAGCGCTCGCCGGCCAGCCGCGCCAGCGCCGCGCTGGGCCGGGTGACGGCGTGCAGCTGCAGGTCGAAGCGGGCCAGGTATTGCGCCAGCGGCCCGGCCAGCGCCTCGTCGTCGTCAATCAGCAGCAGTCGGTGCATGGCCGGAATCATCGGGCACCGGCCCGCCCAGCCACCCGCCGGCCGGGCCACGGCGGGTATCGCCGGGTTTCGTTTTGTTTCACGGCCGGCGCGCGGCGCCTAGCACGGCCGGCCGGGCGCTTGATCCCCCCAGCCCGGCCGAACGTGCCGCGGCCGCAACGTCAAGCTGGGAGGGTGGGATTTCCCCAGGCGGCGGACCCGCGGGACTTTGAAAAATGAAACGAACGGTCGTGCTTTTTCGGGGTGCAACGACCGTCTTCCATGACCACCCGAAGGAGACAGACCCATGAACTTGTCGATGCAGGGCTGGCGCCGCGGCGCCGCCCGGAAAGCCGCCTGGCTGGGCGGCCTGCTGACCCTGGCGCTGGGGCAGGCCCACGCCGCCCTGAGCTGCCGGGCGCCCACGCCGCTGGAGGCCGCCACCTACACCACGCCGCTGGCGCTGCCGGGCGTGATCTCGCCGCGCGACGGCACCTGCTTCCTGCGCGGGCTCCAGGTCACGCGGCCGGACGGCGTGCGGCTGGCGGCCAACGTCTTCCTGCCGGCCGGTGCCAGCAGCGGCACCGCCCCGGCCCCCTACCCGGCGGTGATCTTCGTCAGCAGCTGGGCCTCGGCCGAGTTCTTCGAGTACCTGGGCCAGCAGCAGCGCCTGGCGCGCGACGGCTACATCGCCGTGGCCTACACGACCCGCGGCTTCTGGGACTCGGACGGTGTCATCGGCGTGGCCGGCCCGCTGGACGTGGCCGACGTCAGCGGCGTACTGGACTGGACGCTGGCCCAGACGCCGGCCGACCCGGGGCGCATCGGCGCCGCCGGCATCTCCTACGGCGCCGGGCTGTCGCTGCTGGCGCTGGGCCAGGAGCCGCGGCTGCGCACCGCCGTGGCCATGTCCGGCTGGGCGACGCTGATCGACCAGATGTACGCCAACCAGGTGCCCAACCCCACCTGGCTGAACATCCTGCAGCTGTCGGGCCAGCTCACCGGCCGGCTGGACCCCATCGTGGCCGAGTACAACGCCGCCATCCAGAACCCCGACACGCCGGCGGCCAAGCTCGCCGAGATCTCCGCCTGGGGCCTGCCGCGCTCGCCCAGCAGCGCGGTGGCGGCCATCAACCGCCGCGCCGCGCCGGTGTTCCTGGCCAAGAACTGGCAGGACGACATGTTCTCGCCCAACTTCACGCTGGCGATGTTCAGCGCGCTGACCGGCCCGAAGAAGCTGATGCTGCAGCCCGGCATCCACGCCTCGGCGGAGCTGCCCGGCGCGCTGCTGGACATCGACAACCCGGTCTGGGACGAGGCGCACCGCTGGTTCGACCGCTGGCTGAAGGGCCGGGCCAACGGCATCGAGCAGGAACCCAAGGTGTCGCTGCAGCCCAAGTTCAAGGGCTACCGCGAGACGCTGTCGACCTGGCCGGCGCCCGAACTGCGCGCGCTCGACTACCAGCTCACCCCGCGCGGCCCGGTGCGCTGGGAGCTGTCCTGCCTGTGCTGGCGCGGCATCAGCGGCGGCCTGCAGGCCGGCCTGCGCGCCACCAGCGGCCGCGACAGCATCAACAACGCGCTGGACACCTCGGCCACCACCGGCCCCATCCCCGTGCTGTCGCCGCTGGCCGAAAGCGTGGGCCTGCCGGTCATCAACGCGATGGCTACCGTGCTGCCGGCCTTCGGCGTGCGCTACGAGGGGCCCTGGCTGAGCCAGCCGCTGAAGCTGCGCGGCGCCCCCGCGCTGAAGCTGCGCGCCGTGCCGTCGCAGGCGCGCGGCATGCTGGTGGCCTACCTGTATGACGTGGACCTGGCCGGCTTCGGCACGCTGATCACGCATGGCGCCCGCGCCGTGCACGCCGCCACGCCGGGGCAGTCGCTGGACCTCAGCTTCGACATGGTCGCCACCGGCTACGACGTGCAGGCCGGCCACCGCCTGGTGCTGGTGTTCGACACCCAGGACAGCCTGTACGGCCCGCCGGTGCGCGCCGGCGAGCGTTTCGACATGGCGCTGGACTTCGGCACCGGCAGCCCGCTGCAACTGCAGCTGCTGACGCGCTGAGCGACGCGGGCCGCACCGGGGTGGCGCCCGGTGCGGCCCCTACAATCGCGGACCCCCGAAAAGCCCACTTTTTCGCCCCTCTTGCAGGCGGGCGACGCCGCGATGACCGAACTTGCCAAGTCCTTCGAACCCGCTGCCCTGGAAGCCCACTGGGGCCCCACCTGGGAGGCCGCCGGCCTGTACGCGCCGACGCTGGACCCGGCCAAGCCTTCGTTCAGCATCCAGCTGCCGCCGCCCAACGTGACGGGCACGCTGCACATGGGCCACGCCTTCAACCAGACGGTGATGGACTCGCTGACGCGCTACCACCGCATGAAGGGCGACAACACGCTGTGGGTGCCGGGCACCGACCATGCCGGCATCGCGACGCAGATCGTCGTGGAGCGCCAGCTGCAGGCCGCGGGGCAGAACCGCCACGACCTGGGCCGCAAGAACTTCGTCGCCCGGGTGTGGGACTGGAAGCAGGAGAGCGGCAACACCATCACCGGCCAGATGCGCCGCCTGGGCGACTCGGTGAGCTGGGGCCACGAGTACTTCACGATGGACGAGAAGCTGTCCACCGTGGTCGTCGAGACCTTCGTGCGGCTGTTCGAGGAAGGCCTGATCTACCGCGGCAAGCGGCTGGTCAGCTGGGACCCGGTACTGCAATCCGCCGTGTCGGACCTGGAGGTGTCGTCGGAGGAGGAAGACGGCTCGCTGTGGCATATCCGCTATCCGCTGGCGGATGGGTCCGGCTCGGTGGTGGTCGCCACGACGCGCCCCGAGACCATGCTGGGCGACGTGGCCGTCATGGTCCACCCCGAGGACGAGCGCTATGCCGCGCTGATCGGCAAGCTGGTCAAGCTGCCGCTGACCGACCGCGAGATCCCGGTCATCGCCGACGACTACGTGGACCGCGAGTTCGGCACCGGCGTCGTCAAGGTCACGCCGGCGCACGACACCAACGACTACGCCGTCGGCCAGCGCCACGGCCTGCCGATGATCTCGGTGCTGGACCTGCAGGCCCGCATCAACGACCAGGCCCCCGAAACCTACCGCGGCCTGGACCGCTTCGTCGCCCGCAAGCGCATTGTGGCCGACCTTGAGGCACAGGGCCTGCTCGTCGAGGTCAAGAAGCACAAGCTGCAGGTGCCGCGCTGCGAGCGCACCGGCCAGGTCATCGAGCCCATGCTGACGGACCAGTGGTTCGTCGCCGTCACCAAGCCCGGCGCGGACGGCAAGAGCATCGCCGACAAGGCCATCGCGGCGGTGGACACCGGCGCCGTCAGGTTCCACCCCGAGCAGTGGGTCAACACCTACAACCACTGGATGGGCAACCTGCAGGACTGGTGCATCTCGCGCCAGCTGTGGTGGGGCCACCAGATCCCGGCCTGGTACGGCGCGGGCGGCGAGCTGTTCGTCGCGCGCAGCGAGGACGAGGCGCGCGCCAAGGCCAAGGCCGCGGGTTACCTCGGCGAGCTGACCCGCGACCCCGACGTGCTGGACACCTGGTACTCGTCGGCGCTGGTGCCGTTCTCCACGCTGGGCTGGCCCGAGCAGACGCTGGAGCAGCAGCTGTTCCTGCCCTCCTCCGTGCTGGTGACGGGCTACGACATCATCTTCTTCTGGGTCGCCCGGATGATCATGATGACGACCCACTTCACCGGCAAGGTGCCGTTCAAGGACGTCTACATCCACGGTCTGGTGCGCGACTCGCAGGGCCAGAAGATGAGCAAGAGCGAAGGCAACGTGCTGGACCCGGTGGACCTGATCCAGGGCGTCGACCTCGACACGCTGATCCAGAAGTCCACCCAGGGCCTGCGCCGGCCCGAGACGGCGCCCAAGGTGGCCGCCCGCGTGAAGAAGGAATTCCCCGAAGGCATGCCCGCCTACGGCGCCGACGCGCTGCGCTTCACGATGGCCAGCTACGCCAGCCTGGGCCGCAACATCAACTTCGACACCAAGCGCTGCGAGGGCTACCGCAACTTCTGCAACAAGCTCTGGAACGCGACGCGCTTCGTGCTGATGAACACCGAGGGCCAGGACTGCGGCCTCGCGCATGAAGCCGGCACCTGCCCGCCGGGCTACATGACGTTCTCGCAGGCCGACCGCTGGATCACCAGCGAGCTGCAGCGCGTGGAAGCCGCCGTGGCCCAGGGCTTTGCCGAGTACCGCCTCGACAACGTCGCCAACGCGATCTACAGCTTCGTCTGGGACGAGTACTGCGACTGGTATCTGGAGATCGCCAAGGTGCAGATCCAGACCGGCAACGAGAGCCAGCAGCGCGCCACCCGCCGCACGCTGATCCGCGTGCTGGAAACGACGCTGCGCCTGCTGCACCCCGTCGCGCCCTTCATCACCGAGGAACTGTGGCAGACCGTGGCCCCCGTGGCCGGCCGCAAGGCGACCGACTACATCGGCCAGGCGCCCTACCCCGTGGCCCAGCCGGAGCGCATCGACCCCGCGGCTGATGCCTGGGTCGCCCAGCTCAAGGAAGTGGTGGGCACCACGCGCAGCCTGCGCAGCGAGATGGCGCTAAGCCCCGCCGAGCGCGTGCCGCTGCTGGTGGGCGGCGACCTGGGCTTCCTGTCCGAAGCCGCGGCCGTGCTGAAGGTGCTGGCCAAGCTCAGCGCGGTCGAGCTGATCGCCGACGAGGCCGAGTTCGCGAAGCAGAGCGCCACCTCGCCGGTGCTGCTGCACGGCGCGGCCAAGCTGGCGCTGAAGGTGGAGATCGACGTCGAGGCCGAGCGCGCCCGCCTGACCAAGGAGGCCACGCGCCTGGAGGGCGAGATCGTCAAGGCCGAGGCCAAGCTCTCCAACGAGAGCTTCGTCGCCCGCGCGCCGGCCGCCGTCGTGGAGCAGGAACGCGCCCGCGTGGCCGGCTTCAAGGAGACGGTCACTCGCCTGCGCGAGCAGCTGGCCCGCCTGCCGGCGCCGTAAGGCTCAGTAAGGGGCGGCCACCGGCGGCGCGGCCGCGACCCGCCCGCGGGCGGCGGGCAGCAGCAGGCTGTCGATGCCCCGGGCCACCGCCCAGGCCGCACGCACGCGGGATTCGCGCGTGGTGCCGGCCAGGCGCGGCGTCACCTGCAGGGTGGCCAGGCCATGCAGCGGCCGGCCCGTCTCCAGCCAGCCCGGCTCCAGGCTGTCGAACCAGGCCGCCCGCACCCGGCCGCTGCGCAGCGCCTGCGCCAGCGCCGCCTCGTGCACCAGGCCGGACTGGCTCAGGCCCACCAGCACCTGGCCGGCGCGGGCGCCTTCCAGCTGGCGCTCGCCCACCAGGCCGCGGTAGCGGTCGTAGTAGGGCAGCAGCAGCACCAGGCCGTCGCTGTGCTCCGTCAGATGGGCCAGGCTGACCGGCTCTATGCCCCAGCGCGCCCAGGTCGAGTCGCTGGGATGGCGGGACGGGTCGTAGCCGATGACGCGCGTGCCAAAGGCCTGCAGCAGCTGCGTCATGACCCGCGCCGCCGGCGTCAGCCCCAGCAGGCCGATGGTCGAGCAGCCCAGCTCGCGCCCCACCCACAGGCCGTCGCTGCCCTCGATGGGCAGCCGGCGCAGCAGGCTCAGCAGCGCCCCGATGGCGAACTCGGCCTCCGCGCTGGCCGTGGAGGTCTGCGAGCGCACCACCTCCACGCCGGCCCGGCGGCAGGCCTCGACATCGATGTTCTCGGCGCCGCCGCTGGCCCGCCCGATGGCACGCAGGCCGCGGGCGCGGCGCAGCAGGTCGGCATCGATGCGCACCTGCGGCGGCGCCACCAGCGCCCGGGCGCCGCGCAGCGCCGCGACCAGCCCCTCGGCATCGCCCACCAGCTCGGGCGCGAAACGCGCGTCATGGCGCTCCGCGAGCCACTGCACGACATCGGATTCCAGCGGTTCGAGGATGAGGACGGACATGGTCTCTTGTGGCCAACTCAAGGGGCATCACCGTCACAAACCCGATGACACAATGAATGAGCCCTTGTTCAACCCAGTGTATCCATGGCCTCCTCGCCCAAATCGCCGATCACCAAAGCCATCTTCCCGGTCGCCGGCCTCGGCACGCGCTTCCTGCCGGCCACCAAGGCCCAGCCCAAGGAAATGCTGCCCGTCGTCGACAAGCCGCTGATCCAGTACGCGGTCGAGGAAGCCTACGAAGCCGGCGTGCGCGAGATGATCTTCGTGACCGGCCGCCACAAGCGCCCCATCGAAGACCATTTCGACATGACCTTCGAGCTGGAGGTGGCGCTGGAGAACGCCGGCAAGCGGGAGCTGCTGGACGTGGTTCGCAGCGTCAAGCCCGACGACATGGAGTGCATCTACGTGCGCCAGGCCCAGGCACTGGGCCTGGGCCACGCCGTGCTGTGCGGCCAGCGCCTGGTGGGCGACCAGCCCTTCGCGGTGCTGCTGGCCGACGACCTGATGGTCGGCCCCGCGCCCGGCCGCGGCATCCTGAAGCAGATGGTGGAGCAGTTCGCCGACTGGCGCGCCTCCATCCTGGCCGTGCAGGAAGTGCCCGCCGAGCACACGCGCCGCTATGGCATCGTGGCCGGCACCCAGGTCAACGAGAACCTGATGGACGTGACCCGCATCGTCGAGAAGCCGGCGCCCGAGGACGCCCCGTCACGCCTGGGCGTGGCCGGGCGCTACATCCTGACGCCGGGGGTGTTCCACGAGATCGCCAACCAGCCGCGTGGCGTGGGTGGCGAGATCCAGCTGACCGACGGCATCGCCGGCCTGCTGCGCCGCGAGAAGGTGTTCGCCTACCGCTACGAGGGCAAGCGCTACGACTGCGGCAGCAAGGAAGGCTTCCTGCAGGCCAATGTCGAGCTGGCGCTGAGCCACCCGCAGCTCGGCCCCGGCTTCAGGGAATTCCTGCAGGGCCTGAATCTCTAAGACTTTGCGGGACAGACCGCCCGAGCGCAGCGAGTAGCTCTGTCCCCAACTGACTCAGGGATTGGCTTTGCGGGACAGACCGCCCGAGCGCAGCGAGTCGCCCTGTCCCCCACTGACCAGGGTCAGCGCCGGCGCAGCACGTGGATGAACTCGTCGGCCGACGAGTTCTGCTGCACCAGCTCGTTGCCGGTCTGGCGCGCAAAGGCCTGGAAGTCGCGCATCGAGCCCGGGTCGGTGGACACGACGCGCAGCAGCTCGCCGCTGAGCATCTCGGCCAGCGCCTTCTTGGCCTTGAGGATGGGCAGCGGGCAGTTCAGCCCCCGGGTGTCGAGTTCGCGGTGTACGTCGATCTTTGCATCCATGGCGTCATTCTCGCTTCAGGTCCGCCGGGTCCAGCCACTGCGGCTCGATGCCGCGCGAGCGCAGCCAGGTCGCCAGCGCCTGGCCGGTGCCCTGCGGCCAGCAGCGCACGCGCTCGGGCGCCAGCAGCTTGTACTCGGCCAGCTCGGGTGACAGCCGGATCTCGCCGCGCGCCCTGGCGTGGTAGGCAATGATGACCTGGTTCATGCGCTGGAAGTCCCAGACGCCCAGCAGCTGCAGCGCCTCCACCTGCAGCGCGGTTTCCTCGGCCACCTCGCGGCGGATGCCCTCTTCCGGCGTCTCGCCGGCCTCCATGAAGCCGGTGATCAACCCGAAGAAGCGCCCGGGCCAGGCGGCGTTGCGGGCCAGCAGCACCTGACCGTCGCGGTCCACGCATTCGATGACCGCCGCCAGCACCGGCGTCGGGTTGTTCCAGTGCGTGAAGCCGCAGGCCGCGCAGCGCAGGCGGGTCTTGTCGCCACCGTCCTCGGCCGCCGTGATCGGCGCCAGCCCGGCCGCGCAGACCGGGCAGAAGCGGTAGTCCGGCGTCATGCCGGGAAGACGCCGGTCGACAGGTAGCGGTCGCCGCGGTCGCAGACGATGAAGGCGATGGTGGCGTTCTCGACGTTGCGGGCGATCTGCAGCGCCACCCAGCAGGCGCCGGCCGCGGAGATGCCGGCGAACAGGCCCTCCTCGCGGGCCTGTCTCTTATACACATCTCCGAGCCCACGAGACGGACTCCTAT
>CAXDTK010000192.1:0-10486 GCA_963992225.1 uncultured Comamonadaceae bacterium
GCTTCAACCCGGACACCCTGGCCTATACCCTGCTCTACGCCACGGCCAACGGCACGCCGTTCGACATCGACGCCAACGGTGCAGCCATCGCGCTGGACGCGGCCGGCAACCCGACGACGCCCTACACGACGATCACCTTCCCGCCCACCGGCGGCTCGCCCAGCACCATCCTCGGCTCGACCTCGACGCCGCCGGGCACCATCACCATGCCCGTGCCGGCCGGCACCAGCGCCCGCGGCAATGCGACGCTGGCCATCCCCGCCATCCAGCTGGACCTGACCAAGGCCACCGAGAACGGCAGCAGCTTCGCGGTGACCAACCTGACCCAGGACGGCTATGCCCCGGGCCAGCTGACCGGCATCCAGGTGGCCAACAACGGCGTCATCCAGGCCCGCTACTCCAACGGCCAGAGCAAGCCGGCCGGGCAGATCGAGCTGGCCACGTTCCGCAACCCGCAGGGCCTGCAGACCATGGGCGGCAACGTCTGGATCCGCACCGTCAACTCGGGCGACGCGGTCGTCGGCGTGCCGGGCGACGGCAACATGGGCGCGCTGCAGTCCGGCGCGCTGGAGGAAAGCAACGTCGACCTGACCGCCGAGCTGGTCAACATGGTGACGGCGCAGCGCGCCTACCAGGCCAACGCGCAGACGATCAAGACGCAGGACCAGGTCCTGCAGACCATCGTCAACCTCCGGTAATCACGGCGACTGAGGACGCGCGATGGACCGCATGATCTACCTCTCGATGGCCGGCGCCAAGGCGGCCATGCAGCGGCAGGACGTGCTCTCGCACAACCTCGCCAACGTCACGACCAACGGCTTTCGCGCCGAGCTGCAGGCCTTCCGCGCCGTGCCGGTGCGGGGCGACGGCGCCTCCACGCGCGCCTTCGCGCTGGAAACCACCATCGGCTACAACGACGCCCAGGGCCCGCTCACGCCGACCGGCCGCAACCTGGACGTCGCCATGCAGGGCAATGCCTGGCTGGCCGTGCAGGCCAACGACGGCACCGAGGCCTACACCCGCGCCGGTTCACTGGACGTGAACGCCGAGGGCCTGCTGGTGATGCGCAACGGCATGCCGGTGCTGGGCGACGGCGGCCCGATCAACATCCCGCCCAACAGCGAGGTGGCCATCGGCAGCGACGGCACCATCAGCGCCAAGGCGCCCAACCAGCGCCCCACCACCGTCGGCCGCCTGAAGCTGGTCACGCCGGAGACGACGCAGGCGCTGACGCGCGGCGAGGACGGCCTGTTCCGCGCCGGCGAGGGTGATCTGCCCGCCAACCCGGCCGCCCGCCTGCAGGACGGCGCGCTGGAAGGCTCCAACGTCAGCCCGGTCGAGACCATGGTCGCCATGATCGCCGCCGGCCGCCAGTTCGAGCAGCAGATGAAGCTGCTGCAGATCGCCCAGACCCAGGGCCAGCAATCCGCCAAGCTGCTCGGCAGCACCTAAGGAACCCAAGCCATGATGCGCTCGCTCTGGATCGCCAAGACCGGCATGGAAGCCCAGCAAGTCCAGCTGGACAACATCTCGCACAACCTCGCCAACGTCGCGACCAACGGCTACAAGCGTTCGCACGCCGTGTTCGAGGACCTGATCTACCAGAACATGCGCCAGAGCGGCGCCAACAGCACCGAGCAGACCACGCTGCCCACCGGCTTGCAGGTGGGCCTGGGCGTGCGCCCCGTGGCCACCGCACGCATCTACACGCAGGGCAACCTGCAGCAGACCAGCAACAACCTGGACCTGGCCATCAAGGGCGACGGCTTCTTCCAGATCCAGATGCCCGACGGCACCACCAGCTACACCCGCGACGGCAGCTTCCAGCTCAACGCCAACGGCCAGATGGTGACGAGCAACGGCTACACGCTGCTGCCGGGCATCACGATCCCGAACAACGCGCAGAGCCTGACCATCGGCAACGACGGCACCGTCAGCGTCACGCTGCCCGGCCAGGCCGCGCCGCAGACCGTGGGCCAGCTGCAGCTCGCCACCTTCGTGAACCCGGCCGGCCTGGACCCCAAGGGCCAGAACCTGTTCGCCGAGACCGCCTCCAGCGGCACGCCCAACACCGGCGCGCCCAACAACAACGGCATCGGCGCGCTGCAGCAGGGCTTCGTCGAGACGTCCAACGTCAACGTCGTGGAGGAGCTGGTGCAGATGATCCAGACCCAGCGCGCCTACGAGCTGAACTCCAAGGCCGTGCAGACGTCGGACCAGATGCTGCAAAAGCTCGCCCAGATCTAGTACCCCCCGTAGCGCTCGCGCGCTCCCCAGGGGGCGCAACCGGCGGCCCGGCAAAGCCGGCCCCGCGGTTGCCGCTCGATGGACGGCCGGCTTCGCGGCCTTGTGATCGGGATTCAGAGAGGCATCCTCATGAAGCACTTCACCCTCATCGGTTCACTCGCTGCCGCCGCCCTGCTGGCCGGCTGCGCCACGCCCTACCCCGAGCCGCAGGTCGAGCTGGCGCACACGCCGGTCGTCAACCTGCCGCCGGTACAGCCCATGGCGCCGACCAACGGCGCCATCTACCAGGCCGCCAGCTACCGTCCGCTGTTCGAGGACCACCGTGCGCGGCTGGTGGGTGACACGCTGACCATCAACATCACCGAACGCGTGTCGGCCTCGCAGACCAGCACCAGCGAGCTGAGCAAGAGCGGCAGCCTGTCGGCCGGCGTCGCCGCCGTGCCGGGCATCTCGCCCAAGGCCTTTGCCCGCGCGACGGCCGAAGCGACGTCGGCGAACGACAACAAGGGCAAGGGCAGCAACCAGAACACCAACGAGTTCACCGGCGCCATCACCGCCGTGGTGACCGGCGTGCTGCCCAACGGCCACCTGATGATCAGCGGCGAGAAGCAGATCGGCGTGAACCGCAACGTCGACGTGCTGCGCTTCTCGGGCCAGGTGGACCCGCGCTCCATCGGCCAGGGCAATGCCGTGCCGTCCACCTCGGTGGCCAACGTGCGCATCGAGCAGCGCGGCCGCGGCGCCACGTCGGACGCGCATGCGGTGGGCTGGCTGTCGCGGTTCTTCCTCAACATCGCGCCCAGTTAAGCCCACCCCCTACGGCCTGACGGCCGCCCCCTCAAGGGGGCGCTTGCGGCTGCCCGGCAAAGCCGGATCAGCGCAAGCCGCTGGATGAGTTGCGGCCTCCGGCGCAACGCGGCACGACCGCGTCAGGCCTGCTTGCTGGCTAGGTAATCCACCGCCAGGTTGGCCAGCGCCCGCACGCCCACTTCCAGCCCGCGCTCGTCGACGATGAAGCGCGGCGAGTGGTTGGAGTAGGCCTGGCTGGGCTCGATGTCCGGCGGCGTCACGCCGACGAAGAAGAACAGGCCCGGGATCAGCCGCTGGAAGAACGAGAAGTCCTCCGCCCCGGTCGCCTTGGGCACCACCTCGATGCCCATGGGCCGCGGGCCGGTGCTGGCCACGCGGGTCAGCGTGGGCACCATCTGCTCGGTCAGCACCGGGTCGTTGCGCGTGACCGGGTAGTTCTTCGTGATGCAGACCTTGCAGCTCGCGCGCGACGCCGCCGAGATACCCTCGGCCAGCGTCGTGATGCGCTCGTGGATGGCGTCGCGCATGCCCTCGTCGAAGCTGCGGATGGTGCCGCGCATCTCCACCGAGTCCGGGATGATGTTCTCGCGCACGCCGCCCTTGATGGCGCCGATGGTGACGACCGCCGGCTCGCGGTTCAGGTCCAGCGTGCGGCTGACGATGGTCTGCAGGCCCAGCACGATCTGCGCGGACGTGACGATGGGGTCCACGCCCAGCCAGGGCGCGGCGCCATGCGTCTGCTTGCCCTGCACCGTGATCCTGAGCTTGTCGCTGCTGGCCATGGTGGGCCCCGGCCGGTAGCCGATGACGCCGGCCGGCTGCCGCGACGTGACATGCAGGCCGAAGATGGCGCTCGGCGTGGGGTTCTCCAGCACGCCTTCCTTGATCATCAGCGCCGCGCCGCCCTCCTCGCCCTCGGGCGGCATTTCCTCGGCCGGCTGGAAGATGAACTTCACGCTGCCCGGGATCTGCTCGCGCAGGCTGGCCAGCACGCTGGCCACGCCCATCAGGATGGCGACATGGCAGTCATGCCCGCAGGCATGCATGACGCCCACCTCCTCGCCGTTCCAGACCGCGCGGGCCTTGGACGCGAACGGCAGCTCCACCTCCTCGGTGACCGGCAGGCCGTCCATGTCGGCACGCAGCGCCACCACGCCGCCGGGCCTGCCGCCCTTGAGCAGGCCCACCACGCCGGTGTGCGCCACGCCGGTCTGGACCTCGTCGAAGCCCAGCGAGCGCAGGTGCTCGGCCACCAGGGCGGCGGTGCGGAACTCGCGGTTGCCCAGCTCGGGGTGCTGGTGCAGGTCGCGCCGCCAGGCGATCACCTGGGGCTCCAGGGCGGCCGTCAACGCGGCGATGCCTTCGCTCAGAGAGGGCTGAGGACTCATGCGGGCGATGGTATGACCGCCGCGCGGCGCCGGGGTGGCGGCGTGTCAGCGGCCCAACAGCCGCCTGACACGTCGTTGCATGTCCAGCCACTGCCGGCCGCGCGAGCGGTCGACGCGCTTCACGTCGATCAGCGTGAACGGGCCGCAACCGGACAACGTGTGCAGGCCGGCGCGGTGGCTGTCGCTGGCCAGGTCGCCGGTGAGCCGCTCGGCGCCGGCCTCGACGAGCACACGTTCCGGCGTCAGGACCGGGAAGCGCAGCAGCCGGGTGGCACCGCCATAGCCCTGGCTGCTGTCCTGCACCGGCAGCGTCAGCACGCCGTCGCGCCCCATGAAGGGCCGTCCCGCCGGGCGGGCCCCGTCGCGGTTGACGCGCACCGGGTTGGTGGCCAGCGGCGTCCACGGCCCGGCCAGCGCCGGCGCATGGGCGACATGCAGCTCGCGCTGGTCACGCGCGCCGGCGCCCACCAGCGTGTAGAACATCCACCAGCGGCCGCCGTGCTCGACCAGCGACGCATCCGCGCCGGGCAGGCCGCGCAGCAGCGCGCAGTCCCGCTCCCAGTGGTCCAGCGAGGCGTCGGTGGCGCGGTAGAGCGCGATCTCGCCGGCCTGGTGGGTCTCCGGCACCATCCAGGTCTCGCCCTCATGCTCGAAGACCTGCGGGTAGGACAGGTGGAAGGGCCGCGCCAGCACGGTCGAGCGGCCGCGCCAGGCCAGGTCCGCCAGGCCGAACTCGTGGCGCTCCAGCGTGGCGCGCTTGACGCGGTAGTCGTAAGCCTCCACAAACACATGCAGCGCGTCCCCGCGCACCAGGCCGAAGGGGTCGGCCAGGTAGCGCCAGGGGCCCGGGTCGGGCAGCCAGGTGATGCGGTCGCGCACCGCGCGCAGCTGCGCGGCGTCCAGTTGCTGCACCGGCAGCGGCACGATGCCGACCTGCCAGAAGTCGCTGCGGGGCCGCCTGAACATCAGGCGGCGAGGGCTGGCTTGTCGCCGTCGAAGCCCGCCACCCGCGCCGCGCAGCGGTCCATCACGTCGCGGTAGAAGGCCAGCGTGCGGGCGACGGCCTGGCTGCGGTCGTAGGCCGCCGTGTCGTAGCGCACCGCCCGTGCCTCGCGGGGCAGCGGCCGCAGCCGCGCCAGCTCCTCCGCCATCGCCAGGCCCAGCGCCAGCACGTCGCCCACCGGCACCAGCCGGGCCGGCTGGCCGGCCAGCATCTCGCGCGGGCCCTGCGTGGCGGTGGACAGCACCGGCCGCCCGGCGCGCAGGGCCTCCAGGATGGCCAGCGGGAAGGCCTCCTCGCGCGACGGCGACACGAACAGGTCGAACCCGGGCAGCGCGGCGTCGACATCGTCCCGATAGCCCAGCAGCCGGATGCGCGCATCGCCCGCCGCCAGCGCCTTCAGCGCGGCTTCCTCGGGCCCCTCGCCCAGGATGGCCAGCACGGCATCGGCCGGCGCCTGGGCGCGGAAGGCCGCGATCAGCAGGTCCATGCCCTTGCTGGCGTGCAGGCGGCCGACGCTGCCCACCAGCAGCTGGCCCGGCGCCAGGCCCAGCTCGGCGCGCAGGTCGGTGCGGCTCGCGGCAGGGTGGCCCTCGGGCGCCCAGTTGTGGATCACGCGGGCCAGCCCGCCGCCGGCCGGCAGGCCTTCATGCTGGGCGCGGTTGACGCACACCAGGCCGTCCAGCCGGGCATGGTGATGGGCCTTGTAGCCCACGTGCAGCGTGCCGATGCGCGCCGCCGTGCCGGCCTGGGCAGCCGCCTTGCAGGCCGGGCCCAGGTGGCCGTGGCACACGTCGGCGCCGAGCCGCCGGGCCAGTGCGGCGACCCGCCAGCCGCGCAGCAGCGGCAGCCGCAGGCCGTGGAAGCGCACCCCCGCCGCCAGCGCCCCGGCCACCGCGGAACCGGCCGAGCCGATGACATGGACGCGGTGGCCCAGCGCCGCCTGGGCGTTGGCCAGATCGATGCAATGGCGCTCGCCGCCGGCGATGCGGGAGGAGAAGACGACGTGAACCAGGGTGAGCGGCTCGAAGGGCGGCGGCATGGCGGGTGCGGGGCAGGCTGAAAATCAGTAAACAAAACTTTACTGATTGACACATTCCGCAACCTGTCCGCTGCTTGCCGCCCAGCTGACGGCGCGCCGCGGCGGACCCGACCCCGGCCCGCGAACCGTCGATGCAGCATGTCACGCGGCCCACCGCCAAGCTGATCGTCCCCTTGCACCGGGCCCCGCGCGACAGCTTGAGGACAGCGCCCGGGCACGACAGGCACCGCAGCAAAGCGCCCCCGGAACGGAAATAGCCGGCAGTCGCCCGCCTTATCGGCGGCTTCGCGGGCTCAAGCATCCGCAGAATCGGTCGAGTGAAGTACCTGCAAGTCATCCTCCTCAGCCTGGCCCTCGTGCTGGTGCCCGCGCATGCGGCCCGCATCAAGGAAGTCGCCACCGTGGCCGGCGTGCGCTCCAACCCCTTGACGGGCTACGGCCTGATCGTGGGCCTGGACGGCACTGGCGACCAGACGACGCAGGCCCCGTTCACCGGCCAGAGCCTGACGGCCATGCTGCAGCAGTTCGGCGTGCTGCTGCCCCAGGGCGTCACCATGCAGCCGCGCAACATTGCCGCGGTGATGGTCACGGCCACGTTGCCGCCCTTCGCCCAGCCCGGCCAGCAGCTGGACATCAACGTCTCCTCCATCGGCAACGCCAAGAGCCTGCGCGGCGGCACGCTGATCGCCACGCCGCTGCGCGGCGCCGACGGCCAGGTCTACGCCATCGCCCAGGGCAACCTGGTGGTGGGCGGCGCCGGCGCTTCGGCGGGCGGCTCCAAGGTGCAGATCAACCACCTCAGCGCCGGGCGCATCCCGGCCGGCGCGCTGGTGGAGCGCTCGGTGCCCACGCCGCTGGCCCAGGGCGACAGCATCCAGCTGGACCTCAACAGCAGCGATTTCGCCACCGCCCGCGCGGTGGCCCAGGCCATCAACAAGGCCAAGGGCAACGGCACCGCACAGGCGCTGGACGGCCGCGTCGTGCGCGTGCGGGCCCCGGCCACGCCGGACGAGCGCGTCGGCTTCCTGGCCGATGTGGAGAACCTCGCCATCGACATGGCCACGCCGGCCGCCCGCGTGGTCATCAACGCCCGCACCGGCTCCATCGTCATGAACCAGGCGGTCACGCTGTCGGCCTGCGCCGTGGCGCACGGCAGCCTGTCCGTCACCATCAGCTCCACGCCCGTCATCAGCCAGCCCAACGCGCTGTCGGGTGGCCAGACCGTGGTGGCCGAGAAGGCCGACATCGCCATCCGCCAGGAGCCCGGCAGCCTGATCCAGATGCCGGCCGGCGCACGCCTGTCGGACGTCGTCAAGGCGCTGAACTCCCTCGGCGCCACGCCCCAGGACTTGCTCGCCATCCTGCAGGCCATGAAGAGCGCGGGCGCCCTGAACGCAGAGATCGAGGTGATCTGATGTCCTCGTCCTTCCAATCCATCTCGGGCCAGAGCCTGGGCAGCCTGGACGCCCTCAAGGCCCAGGCCGCGCGCGACCCCAAGGCCAGCATCCGCGAGACCGCCAAGCAGTTCGAGTCGCTCTTCATGCAGGAGGTGATGAAGAGCATGCGCGCGTCCACGCTGGCCAGCGGCATGCTGGACAACAACGCCACGCAGCTGGGCAGCGACATGCTGGACACCCAGTTCGCCGGCAAGATGAGCGGCCTGCCCGGCGGGCTGTCCGACGCCATCACCCGCCAGCTGCAGCGCCAGATGGGCGTGCAGGACCTGTCGCCCGAGAACATCCGCAGGAACAGCCAGACCACGCTGGCCCAGGCGCTGCCGGCGCTGGCCACCAAGGGCATCCCCAACCACGTGCAGGGCTTCATCCAGAAGCATGACGCGGCCGCCCGTTCGGCCTCGGCGGCCACCGGCATCCCGGCCAGCTTCATGGTGGCACAGGCCGCGCACGAGAGCGGCTGGGGCAAGCGCGAGATCACCGGCGCCGACGGCACCAAGAGCCACAACATCTTCGGCATCAAGGCCACGCCGGGCTGGACGGGCAAGACCGTGGACGTGCGCACCACCGAGGTCATCAACGGCCAGGCCGTCAAGGTGACCGCCAAGTTCCGGGCCTACGGCAGCTACGACGAGGCCTTCAAGGACTACGCCCGCCTGCTCAGCGGCAACGACCGCTATGCCAAGGCCGTCGCCCAGGCGCAAAACGGCAACGCCGCCGGCTTCGCCCGCGGCCTGCAGCAGGCCGGCTACGCGACCGACCCGGCCTATGCCGAGAAGATCGCCAAGACGATTCAGACCACCCAGCGCGTGCAAAGCACGCTGGCCTAAGGACGGACGATGGCTGGCCTCCTCACCCTCGGCGCCCGCGCGATGTTCGCCAACCAGGCGGCATTGCAGACCATCGGCCAGAACATCGCCAACGCCAACACGCCCGGCTATTCGCGCCAGGCGGTGGTGCTGACGACTTCGCCGGGCCAGTTCACCGGCGCCGGCTTCTTCGGCAAGGGCGTGGACGTGCAGACCGTCGTGCGCTCGCACAACGAGTTCCTCACCAAGGAGGCCGCCAGCGCCAAGTCCACCGCGATGGCCGACTCCACCCGCGCCGAACAGCTGTCGCGCATGGAGAAGATCTTCCCGCCCGGCACCGAAGGCCTGGGCTACGCGGCCAGCCAGTTCCTCAACGCGATGGTGGACGTGACCAGCCGGCCGAGCGACCCCTCGGCCCGCCAGGTGGCGCTGGGCCGGGCCAGCGAGCTGGCGGTGCGCTTCTCCAACGCCGGCGCCCAGCTGTCGGACCTGCAGGCCGGCGTTGTCAGCGACCTGCGCGCCAACGTCACGGTCGTGAACCAGCTGGCCCAGCAGATCGCCAACGTCAACGAACAGGTCGCCAAGACGCGCGGCAGCGGCCACACGCCCAACGACCTGCTGGACCAGCGCGAGCGTCTGATCTCGCAGCTGGGCGAGTACGTCGCCGTCACGACGCTGGCGGCCGACGACGAGACGGTGGGCGTCTTCATCGGTGGCGGCCAGCGCTTGGTGCTGGGCAACCAGGCCTCCACGCTGCAGGTCTCGGCCGACCCCTACGACCCGCAGCGGGCAGTGCTGTCGCTCAACGAAGGCGGCAGCAACCGCGCGCTGGACGAGAGCGTGCTGACCGGCGGCTCCATGACCGCGCGGCTGGCCTTCCAGAACCGCGACCTGCAGGACGCCCGCAACCTGCTGGGCCAGCTGGCCGCGGCCATCGGCACGCGCGTGAACGAGCAGAACGCGCTGGGGCTGGACCTGTCCAATCCGCCCGGCAAGGGCGGCGACATCTTCAACGTCGCGACGCCGCGCGTGCTGGCCGCGGCGTCCAACCAGCGCACCCCGGGCGGCGGTTTCACCAGCGGCGTGGCCGCCACCATCGTGGACGCCAGCCAGCTGCAGGCCAGCAGCTATAAGCTCACCGCCACGGCCGCCGGCAGCTACCAGATCACCCGGCTGCCCGACGGCACGCCGCAGCCCGTCAACGACGGCGACACCATCGACGGCTTCAGGATCAGCTTTACGCCGGCGCCGCCCGCCGTCGGCGAGAGTTTCCTGATCGAGCCGGTCGGCTCCGCCGCGCTGGAGATGCGCCGCGTGCTGGACAACCCCGCCGGCATCGCCGCCGCGTCCCCGCTGACGGCCTCGGTCGCGGTGACGAACGCCGGCACGCTCAGCGTCGACAGCCTCTACGCGGTCAACGCCGGCATCGACGCCACGCTAGACCCGGCCGCGCCCAAGGCGCCGCTGACCATCACCTTCGGCGACGAGGAGCTGGACGCCAACGGCAAGCCCACCGGCAACCGCTTCTACAGCGTGGCGCTGAACGACGGCAGCGTGCTCGCCGGCGTCTGGCGCCCCGGCCAGCCCATCGGCAACGAGCCCACGGCCGGCATCGACCTGGGCTTCGAGCTGCGCACCAACGGCGTGCCGCGCAAGGACGACCAGATCACGCTGGCCAAGACGCTCTACACCCTGTCTCTTATACACATCTGACGCTGCCGACGAAGGCTTAGGTG
>CAXDTK010000193.1:0-10355 GCA_963992225.1 uncultured Comamonadaceae bacterium
TGCCCCCGGGCGTGGACGATGCCGCCAAGGTCAAGGCCAGCTTCCTGGCCGCCGTCGCCCACGGCGATATCCGCGTGGGCCTCATCTCAAAGGCCAAGGCCACCGAGCTGCTGGGCACCATGGTGGGCGGCTACAACGTGCATCCGCTGATCGAGCTGCTGGACGACGCCGAAGTCGCCGGCGTGGCCGCGGAAGGGCTGAAGAAGACCCTGCTGATGTTCGACTTCTTCAACGACGTCGCCGCCAAGGCCAAGACCGGCAACGCCAAGGCCAACGAGGTGATGCAGAGCTGGGCCAATGCCGAGTGGTTCACCTCGCGCCCCGAGGTCGACAAGAAGATCACCGTCACCGTGTTCAAGGTGCCCGGCGAGACCAACACCGACGACCTCTCCCCCGCCCCCGACGCCTGGAGCCGCCCGGACATCCCGCTGCACTACCTGGCGATGCTGAAGAACACCCGCCCCGACGCGGCCTTCAAGCCCGAGGAAGACGGCAAGCGCGGCCCGATGCAGTTCATCGAGGACCTCAAGAAAAAGGGCCACCTGGTGGCCTACGTGGGCGATGTGGTGGGCACCGGCTCCTCGCGCAAGTCGGCCACCAACAGCGTCATCTGGGCCACCGGCCAGGACATCCCCTTCGTGCCGAACAAGCGCTTCGGCGGCGTCACGCTGGGCGGCAAGATCGCCCCCATCTTCTTCAACACGCAGGAAGACTCCGGCTCGCTGCCCATCGAGGTGGACGTCAGCAAGCTGGAGATGGGCGACGTCATCGACGTGCTGCCCTACGACGGCAAGCTGGTGAAGAACGGTGAGACCGTGGCCGAGTTCAAGCTCAAGAGCGACGTGCTGTTCGACGAAGTGCGCGCCGGCGGCCGCATCAACCTCATCATCGGCCGCAGCCTCACCGCCAAGGCCCGCGAGTTCCTGGGCCTGCCCGCCTCCACGCTGTTCCGCCTGCCGTCGGCGCCCGTCGCCACCAACGCCGGCTTCACGCTGGCGCAGAAGATGGTGGGCCGCGCCGTCGGCCTGCCGGAAGGCCAGGGCGTGCGCCCGGGCACCTATTGCGAGCCCAAGATGACCACGGTCGGCTCGCAGGACACCACCGGCCCCATGACCCGCGACGAGCTGAAGGACCTGGCCTGCCTGGGCTTCTCGGCCGACCTGGTCATGCAGTCCTTCTGCCACACGGCCGCCTACCCCAAGCCCGTGGACGTCAAGACCCACCGCGAGCTGCCCGCCTTCATCAGCAACCGCGGCGGCGTCGCGCTGCGCCCGGGCGACGGCGTCATCCACAGCTGGCTGAACCGCCTGCTGCTGCCCGACACGGTCGGCACCGGCGGTGACTCGCACACCCGCTTCCCCATCGGCATCTCCTTCCCGGCCGGCTCCGGCCTGGTCGCCTTCGGCGCCGCCACCGGCGTGATGCCGCTGGACATGCCCGAGTCGGTGCTGGTGCGCTTCAAGGGCCAGATGCAGCCCGGCGTGACGCTGCGCGACCTCGTGCATGCCATCCCGCTGTACGCCATCAAGGCTGGCCTGTTGACGGTCGCCAAGGCCGGCAAGAAGAACGTGTTCTCGGGCCGCATCCTGGAGATCGAGGGCCTGCCGGACCTGAAGGTGGAGCAGGCGTTCGAGCTGTCCGACGCCTCCGCCGAGCGCTCGGCCGCCGGCTGCACCATCAAGCTCAATCCCGAGCCGATCAAGGAGTACCTCACCAGCAACATCGTGCTGATGAAGAACATGATCGCCGACGGCTACGCCGACGCCAAGACGCTGCAGCGCCGCATCGAGAAGGTGGAGGCCTGGCTGGCCAAGCCCGAACTGCTGGAAGCCGACAAGGATGCCGAGTACGCGGCCGTCATCGAGATCGACCTGGCCGACATCAAGGAGCCCATCCTCTGCTGCCCCAATGACCCGGACGACGCCAAGACGCTGTCCGAAGTCGCCGGCACCAAGATCGACGAGGCCTTCATCGGTTCGTGCATGACCAACATCGGCCACTTCCGCGCCGCCGCCAAGCTGCTGGGCGGCCAGCGCGACATCCCGGTCAAGCTGTGGGTGGCCCCGCCCACCAAGATGGACCAGAGCGAGCTGATCAAGGAAGGCCACTACGCCGCCTTCGGCACCGCCGGTGCGCGCACCGAGATGCCGGGCTGCAGCCTGTGCATGGGCAACCAGGCCCAGGTGCGTGAAGGCGCGACCGTGGTGTCCACGTCGACCCGCAACTTCCCCAACCGCCTGGGCAAGAACACCAACGTGTTCCTGGCCTCGGCCGAACTGGCCGCCATCGCGTCCAAGCTGGGCAAGATCCCGACGGTGCAGGAGTACCACGAGGCGATGGGCATCATCAACAAGGACACCACCAGCGTCTACAAGTACCTCAACTTCGACCAGATCGAGGAGTACGCCGAGACCGCCAAGGGCGTGACCGCCTGACGCCCCGCACTGCCGGCCCGCACCCGGCAGCCTTGCGAGCCCCCGCCGGCCTGAGGTCGGCGGGGGCTTTTTCTTGCGGCCGCCCGATGGCGTGAGCACAACCGGCTGTTACCCACACCCGCTGCCGACTTTCCAGAATCGCTGCTCCACCATCCAAGGAGACGAACATGGGCAAGAAGCTGCTGCTGCTGGCGGGCGACTACGTGGAGGACTACGAGATCATGGTGCCCTTCCAGGCGCTGCAGGCCGTGGGCCACCGGGTCGACGCCGTGTGCCCCGGCAAGCAGGCGGGTGACTTCGTGTTCACCGCCATCCACGACTTCGAGGGGGCGCAGACCTACTCCGAGAAGCCCGGCCACCGCTTCGTGCTCAACGCCAGCTTCGACGCCGTGCAGGCGGCCGACTACGACGGCCTGGTGATCCCCGGCGGCCGTGCCCCCGAGTACCTGCGCACGGTGGCCGGCGTGCTGCCGCTGGTGCAGCACTTCGCGAACGCCGGCAAGCCCATCGCCGCCATCTGCCATGGCGCCCAGCTGCTCGCGGCGGCCGGCGTCATCCGCGGCAAGCAGGTCTCGGCCTACCCGGCCTGCGCGGCCGAGGTGGAGCTGGCCGGCGCCCGCTACGCCAGCATCCCGGTCGACCAGGCGGTCACCGACGGTCAGCTGGTCACCGCGCCCGCCTGGCCGGCCCACCCGGCCTGGATCGCACAGTTCCTGGCCGTGCTGGGCACGCGCATCAGCCACTAGCCTTGGCAGAGAATGCCGCCCGGAGGTATGCCATGTGCGAGATCTTCATCAGCGCCAACCCCGAGTCCTACGAGTCGCGCACGCGCTCGGTGCGGCTGCATGGCGTGGTCACCAGCATCCGGCTGGAGAACCTGCACTGGGAGGTGCTGGACGAGATCGCCGCGCGCGACGGCATGAGCGTCACGCAGCTGATCGAGAAGCTGCACGACGAGCTGGTGCGGGCGCGCGGGGCGGTGGGCAACTTCGCCTCCTTCCTGCGCGTCTCGGCGCTGCGCTACATGGCGCTGCGGGCCCGCCAGCGCATCCCGGCGGACCTGGGCGTGCCGATCCGCTCGCTGGACCCGGCCGCCGTGCTGGCGGACCTGCCGCCTGGCTGGACCCGCCCCGCCGGCCGCGTGGCGCTGCCGCAGGCCTGAGGCGCCTCGGGCGCCCTGCCGCGACGGCGGCTTACAGGACGCCCTGCGCCAGCATGGCGTCGGCCACCTTGACGAAGCCGGCCACGTTGGCACCGTCGATGTAGCTCACGCTGCCGTCGGCGCGCTGGCCATGCTTCAGACAGGCCGCATGGATGCCCTGCATGATCTGCAGCAGGCGGGCATCCACCTCGTCACGGGTCCAGCACAGGCGCATGGCGTTCTGGCTCATCTCCAGGCCGGAGGTCGCCACGCCACCCGCGTTGCTGGCCTTGCCGGGCGCGTACAGCACACCCGCCGCCTCGAAGGCCTTGGCGGCCTCGATGGTGGACGGCATGTTGGCGCCCTCCGCAACGCATTGCACGCCGTTGGCGATCAGCGTGGCGGCATCCCGCTCGCCCAGCTCGTTCTGCGTGGCGCAAGGCAGGGCCACATCCACCGGCACGTGCCAGGGGCGCACGCCCGGCTCGAACTTCACGTCGACCCGCTGGGCATAGTCGCTGACGCGGCCGTAGTGGTGGTTCTTGACCTCCATCAGGACCGCCAGCTTCTCGGGCGTGAAGCCGGCCTCGTCGACGATGGTGCCGCTGGAGTCGGACACCGTGACGACATTGGCGCCCAACTCCATCGCCTTTTCCACCGCGTACTGCGCGACGTTGCCCGAGCCGGACACCGACACACGCAGCCCTTCGAACGACTTGCCCCGCGTCTTCAACATCTCCTGGGCGAAATAGACCGTGCCATAGCCGGTCGCCTCGGGGCGGATCAGCGAACCGCCGAACGACAGGCCCTTGCCGGTGAACACGCTGGCTGCACTGTTGGCCAGCTTCTTGTACATGCCGGCCATGAAACCCACCTCGCGGCCGCCCACGCCGATGTCGCCCGCCGGCACGTCGGTATCCGGCCCGACGTGGCGGAACAACTCGGTGGCGAAGGCCTGGCAGAAACGCATCACCTCGCCGGCACTCTTGCCCTTGGGGTCGAAGTCGGAGCCGCCCTTGCCGCCACCCATGGGCAGCGTGGTCAATGCGTTCTTGAAGGTCTGCTCGAAGGCCAGGAACTTCAACACCGACAGGTTCACCGACGGGTGGAAACGCAGGCCACCCTTGTACGGGCCGATGGCCATGCTGTGCTGGATGCGGTAGCCGCGGTTCACGTGCACCTCGCCGCGGTCATCCACCCAGGAGACGCGGAACATCACGATGCGCTCGGGCTCCACCAGTCGGTCCAGCAGGCCCTGCTCCGCATAACGGGGGTGCAGCGCGATGAAGGGCCACAGGCTTTCCATCACCTCGGTGACCGCCTGCAGGAACTCCGGCTGGCCGGGATTGCGTTCTGCGACCTGGTCGAGGAATTGCGCGACGGATGCGTATTTCATAGCGGCGGCTTTCGGATCAAGAGCGTTGCGCGGGCTGCGCGGCGCGACAGCTCGCCATGTTAAAAAATCATGATTCCATGCACCATCTTGGTTCAAAAACCGGGGATTCGCACCGTAACAAGGCGCGCCTGCCGGAGCCCTCGCCGAGGCACCCCGCCCGGCGACGCCGCTCGCAAGGAAAAACGGCCCCGAGTCTCCTCGGGGCCGCCGGTATGGGGTGGGGCGCGTTCAGGCCTTGATGTCCAGCAGCGCGCCGGTGGTGTTGATCTGCGTCTGCAGCACCTTCAGGTTAGCGACGAAGGCATAGGCCGCCGACTGCTGCTCGACCACCTCGTTGGCGGGGTTGATCTCGCGCTCGGGCACCTTGTCGACGTTGGTCGGCTCCACGCTGGGCCGGCCCTGGTTGGTGGTCGCGAGGTTGGCGATGTTGGCTGCCGACGCGCGCAGGCGCTCGTTGGCAGACGAGATGCCGGACAGGGCGGTGGACAGCGGGACGTTCATGTCGGTCAGGTATTGAGCGCTCTCGCCGTGACATCGGCCGCGCGACGCTGAACTTTAGAACAACCGGTGAAAAACCCCGCACTTCGAGGGTTCGCCGGCCGCGCGGGCGTGAAATCAGCCCGCCAGTTCCTCGTAGCCGCCGGCCGACACGAACACTCGTACGCTGTCGCCGCCGGCCGCCTTGGCCTCGGTGCAGGCCAGCACGGCGCCGCCCAGCACGGCGTCCACCGTCGTCAGCGAGGGCTGGATCTGCACCACGCCCAGCGAGGCCTTCACGCGCGTGCGGTGCATGCCCCAGCGCAGCCGGTAGCCGGCCACGGCAGCGCGCACCTTCTCGGCAATGATCTGGGCGTAATGCTGGTCGCAGTCGGGCAGCAGGATGGCGAAATGGTCGTCCTCCAGCCGCGCCACCAGGTCGGACGCCCGCACCTTGCTGATCAGCATCTGGCCCAGGCCGTAGAGGAAATGGTCGCCCACCTCCGGGCCCATGCCCTTGAGCACGTCGCCGAAGCGGTCCACGTCCAGCCACAGCACCGACACCGGCTCGTTGCGGCGGCTGCCGACATGCTCGGCCAGGCGGCGCTCGAACTCGCGCCGGTTGGCCAGTTCGGTGACGGCGTCGTGCTTGGCCGTCCAGGTCGGCTGCAGGCGCTGGGCGCGCGCCGTGGTCACGTCCTCCACGATCCACAGCGCCTCGCCGGCCGGGGCGTCCCAGTGCACGGGGCAGGCCTGCAGCCGGCCCCAGAAGCGGTGGCCGTCGCGCTTGACGTATTCGATCTCCTCGTCCAGCGGCTGGCCGGCGGCGAAGGCCGCGGCGGCGCGCTCCTGCAGGCCGCTGTGCGCCATGTCGGTGGTGTGCACGACCCGCGTCGCCTGGCCGGCCAGGTCGCTGTCGTCGCCGAACCCGAACAGGTGGTTGAACTCCTCGCTGACGACCTCGAACCGCGTGCCGGACACGAAGGCCACGGCCGTCGGCGCGCGCACCAGCAGCGCACGCAGGCGGGCGGCGGTGGCGTCCTGGGCGGGGGCGGATGCGGCGGTGCTCATGGGGTCTCCTCGGCTTCGTTCCTGGAGGTCGACTATCGCAGGACTCGTGACTTTCGGCCATGGCAGAGGTCACGCGGCTAGAGTCCGGCGCTTCGCCGCGCCGCGGCTTGCCGAGAGACGCGACGATGCGCTTGCGCTTCATGCCCCTGCTCATGTTGCTGGCCGGCCCGGCCCAGGCCCAGCAACTGAGTGAAATCCCGCAAGGCCTGCGTGACGAGACGCCACGCTGGCATGCGCTGACCGGCGCGCGGCTGGTGCTGGCACCCGGCCAGGTGGTGGACAACGGCACGCTGGTGATGAAGGACGGCGTCATCGTCGCGGCCGGTGCGGGCGTGAAGGCGCCCGCCGGTGCGCGGGTCTGGCACCTGCCGGGCCGCACGGTCTACGCCGGCTTCATCGACGCGGCCAGCGGCATCGGCCAGGGCCGCATCGAGCCGTCCAGGGCCAAGGGCCTGACGCCGGGGCAGCGCTGGGTGCGGGCGGAGTTTCGCCAGGCCGCGGCGCTGGACATCAGGCCCGACGAGCTGAAGGCGGCCCGCGAGCAGGGCTTCACGACCGCCCTGTCGCTGCCGCCCGCCGGCGCCATCTTCCGCGGCCAGAGCGCGCTGATCAGCCTGCGCGATGCGGTCGACGCCCGCAGCCTGGTGCTGGCGGCCGACGTGGCCCAGCATGTGGGCCACGAGTACGGCGTCATCGACTTCGAGGCCGGCGGCCGCACCGGCGTGGTGAGCTACCCGACGTCGCTGATGGGCAGCATCGCGCTGGTCCGCCAGACCTGGCTGAACGCGCGCTGGGCCGCCGGGCCGCAGCCGGCCGGCGAGCGGCGCGAGTTCAACGCCGGGCTGCAGGCGCTGGCCCCGGCGGCGGCCGGCCGCCAGCCCGTCGTGCACGAGGCGCTGGACGAACTGGACCTGGCCCGCATCGCCCGGCTGCGCGACGAGTTCGGCCTGCAGGTCATCGCCCAGGGCAGCGGCCACGAGTACCGGCGCGCCGCGCAGCTGAAGGCGCAGGCGCTGCCGGTCATCGTGCCGCTGGCCTACCCCGCTGCGCCCGAGGTGGAGCAGCCCGAAAGCGCGCTCGACGTGCCGCTGCAGGTGCTGCAGCACTGGGAACGCGCGCCCGGCAACGCGGCCGCGCTGCAGGCGGCGGGCGTGCCGTTCGCGATCTCCACGCAAGGCCTCAAGGATGTCCGCAAGGAGTTCTGGCCACGGCTGCGCCAGGCCGTGCAGCGCGGCCTGGCGCCCGAGGCCGCGCTGGCCGCGCTGACCACCACGCCGGCCCGGCTGCTGGGCCAGCAGCGCCTGGGCCGGCTGGCGCCGGGGCAGCTGGCCGACGTGGTGGTGGCCAGCGGCGACCTGTTCACCAGCGAGCAGGCCGAGGTGGAACTCGCCTTCGTCGACGGCCAGCCGCTGCCCACGCCGGCCTGGGAGCGTTTCGACCCGCGGGGCACCTGGACGCTGCAGCCCGCCGACGGCCCCACTCAACCCTGGCAGATCGCCGGCACCCGCAGCCGGCCGACGCTGCAGGTCGACGGCCAGGCCTGTGAGCTACAGCAGCAGGGGCGCGAGCTGCTGTTGCGCTGGCCCTGCGCGGCGGGCAGCACCGGCCGCATCGCCTCCCAGCGGGTGTCGACGGGCGTGGCCGGGTCGGCCGCGCGGGCCAGCGCATAGGCCCTGGCCGACTCGAAGGCGTCGTCCAGCAGCTGCAGCCGCGCCTCGGTGGCGCGGCGCATCTCGGCCAGCCGCGCCTCCGGCTGGGTCGGGAAGAGGGCGCTGTTCAGACGCAGCCGCGGCACCGCGATGTGCAGCGCCACCTCCGGCCGCAGCGCCATGTCCTGCCAGTTCCAGCCCTCCAGCTGCAGCAGCGCGGAGGTGCCGGCGATCAGGCCGGTGCGGCCGGCCTCCGGCACGCTCAGCGCGGCCAGCACGCCGCCGCCGCGGGTGACCGGCAGCAGCTCGCTGTCGGCGTTGAAGGCCACCAGCGCGCGGGCGTTGGGGTTCAGCGGGCCGGTCTCGGCACTGTCGATGGACGCGCTGACCGAGCGGATCTCGGCCAGGCCCAGGCTGGTGTTGGCCGCCACCATGCCCGGGTAGACATGCCGGCCGCCGAGGTCCACGGTGCGGGCGTTGGCCGGCGCCGCCAGGGCCGCGCCGCCGATGGCGCTGATCCTGCCGCCCTCGATCAGCAGGCTGCCGCCGGCGATGACGGGGCCGCTGACCGGGTGCAGCGTGGCATTGCGCAGCAGCAGCGGTTCGCGCTGCGGCGGGGGCGGGGTGTCGGGTGCGGCGTGGGCGCCGAGGGCGGCGGCCAGCAGCGTGGTGAGGAGGGTGCGTTTCATCTCAGTAGCCATCCGCGGTGCATTCGTGCCAGGCGTCGCCGTTGAAGTAGCTGTGGCGGTCGCGGTTCATCCGGTGCAGCCAGCGTTGCAGCTCCAGCTGGTCCAGCGCCGCGGCCAGCGGCGTGGCGGGGCGGCCTGGCGGCGGCGCGGTGGCCTTGGCGCGCTCAGGCAGCGCCAGCGCCACCAGGCGAGCCCGTTCGGCACGGTCCCGCTCGCGCAGTTGGGCATCCTCCTCGCGGCTGAAATAGCGCCGGCCGTCGATCCAGGTCTGCTCGGCCCGGGCCGCGCTGGACAGCGGGTGGCCGCTCCAGATCACGAAGTCGGCATCCTTGCCCACCTCCAGCGAGCCCACGCGCTGGTCGATGCGCAATTGCCGGGCCGGGTTGAGGGTGACGAACTTCAGCGCGTCGGCCTCGAGGGATCGGAGTTCCTCTTGCTCCGCACGCCCGGTCTCGCCCTTGGGGCGACCCGGCGGGCTCAAGCCCCAGGCCTTGCCGCCATAGCGCAACGCCTTGGCGGCCTCGGTGTTCAGGCGCCGGGCCAGCTCGTCGCTGTCGGAGTTGAAGCTGGTCAGCACGCCGGCGCGCTGGGTCATCGCGCCGTTGTAGGGAATGGCGTCCTGCACCTCGACCTTGTAGCCCCACCAGTCCGAGAAGCCCGACGCCCCGGCGCCCAGCGCCGCGATCTCCGGCGCCACCTTGTAGGCCTCCAGCACATGCTGGAAGGTGGCCACCTCCAGCCCGAACTCCCGGGCCAGCGCGGTGAACATCAGGATCTCGTCGGCCCGGTAGCTGTGGATGTGGATGACGCGCCGCTTCTCCAGCAGCTCCACCAGCGTGTCCAGCTGCAGGTCGCGGCGCGTGGCCGGATCGGCCTGGCGCTGCGCGCGGTAGCGTTGCGCGGCCAGGAAGGCATCGCGCATCACCTGCTCCACGCCCATGCGCGTGGCGGGGTAGCGCGGGTCGCTGTCGGTCGGCGGGAAGTTGGCGCGCTTGACGTTTTCGCCCAGCGCGAACTTGATGCCCGGCCTGGCGCCTTCGAACTTCAGGCCCTCGGCGTCCTGGCCCCAGCGCAGCTTGATGACCTGGTTCTGGCCGCCGATGGCATTGGCCGAGCCGTGCAGCAGGTTGCTGGCGGTCACGCCGCCGGCGAGCTGGCGGTACAGGCTGATGTCGGTCGGGTCGATGACGTCGCCCACCCGCACCTCGGCCGTCACCGAATGGGCGAACTCGTTGATGCCGCGGTGGATGGCGGTGTGCGAATGGGCGTCGATCAGGCCCGGCGTGACATGCCGGCCAGTGGCGTCGATGACCAGGGCGCCGGCCGGCGCGGCCAGGCCCTTGCCGATGGCGGCAATGCGGCCGTCGCGCACCAGCAGGTCGGTGCCGTCCAGCGTGCCGGCCGCGGCGCTGGTCCACAGCGTCGCGTGGCGCACCAGCACGGCGGGCGGGCGCTCCGGCGTCGCGAGGCGGCCGAAAGCGCCTGCGGGGAAGGTGG
>CAXDTK010000194.1:0-10277 GCA_963992225.1 uncultured Comamonadaceae bacterium
CATACGCGCTAGGAGGCCGTCTCGTGGGCTCGGAGATGTGTATAAGAGACAGATTACGTATGTGGTACGTAACGCCAGTATTACGTAATACAAAATGCGCGTCAACGGCGGAGCTTCCGCCTCAAAAGCACATTAGATAATTGGTAGTTATCTGTTCTGCTGGGGCTCGGGCTCCATCGGCAGGCGCTTTGGACGCACGAAACCCCTGAAATCTCAATGTTGAGAGGACGTGGCGCACGGCTTGGGGAACCCACTACGGCTGCCTGTTCGCGAACATCATGAAGAACATCAAGGCGCTAATCGAAGACTGCGGCGGGATCACCCTCGGCGCCATCGGCTCCATCGAGTGCGCAGCCACTGCGGCCGACGATCACAACGCACTGACCATGCTCGTGCGCCGCAGTGAAACGCTCATCGCGCTACTCAAGCGCCTCGACCGTGCCATCGCCGAGTACCTCGACACCGGCGAAACAGCCGACGAGATCAACCTGCCCAGCGGCTTAACCGGCCCATCAAGATGGAGGCGGACCGCTCACTCTACGTGCACGGTGAAGACGACGCACGCCACGACGCGGTGAGCGGTGTGCACCGGAATGAACTGGGCACCGTGGGCAGTAGCCTTAAGCGTTCCTTAAGCCGCTGGCTTGAAGACTGCGAGCCGCTCTTGATTGGCGCATCTGTGTTCATTACTCCTGACCCACTGGCCCAGCATACGGCCAATTCCTTCGATCCGCGTCACGTCTCCGACCATCCGACATTCCTCACTGTGGATCGGGCTCAGCAGGATGTGCTCGTCCTTCTGGTCGGTCTGGCAGCGCTGGCCCTGTGGGAGTGGTCTCGGCTCGATCTGCCGCTAGCCCGGCTCTATGCCACTACGGCAGGTTTCGAGTGGCGGCACCACTGGCTGACCGCCAAAGTGTTGCATGACGGTGCGCGGCTGGCCGGTTGGGCGTTCTTGTTCGTGGTGCTGGCCAGCGTGTGGCGCCCGCGGCTGCTGGTGGCCGCAGTTCCCCGACGCGAACGGATCTGGTGGATCCTGACGACGTTGGCGTGCGTGGCGCTCATCCCGCTGATGAAGCGGGCGAGCGCGACCAGTTGCCCCTGGTCGCTGATCCAGTTTGGCGGTGAGTTCGCGCGCTACGTGCCCCACTGGGTAGTAGGCCTGCAGGATGGTGGTCCGGGTGGTTGCTTTCCGTCAGGCCACGCATCAACAGCGTTCGCTATGCTGCCCGGGTGGTTTGCGCTGCGGGACTATGCGCCGCGCATTGCCCGGATATTCCTGGCCGTTGTGGTGTTATGCGGTTGGTGTCTCGCCTGGGTGCAGATGATGCGCGGCGCGCACTTTCTGAGCCATTCCCTATGGACGGCGTTTATCTGCTGGACGGTCAGCGTGATCAGTTGGCACGGCCTGCAGGCGCGGCGCGAGGGAAGACAGCGTGGTGTCAAGACTGCGGACGAGGAGCGCACATGAAGCGGCTCGTCGCCTGGTTCTATCCAGATCCGTCGCAGCCGCTGACCCAGGTCTGGATCTCGGCGATATGGATGGGGCTCGTAGCGAACTGGCCGTTGTGGAAGCAACTGCAGGCGCTCCCGGAACTCGGCGGTGTGCGGGGCATGGTGTTCATCGTTGCCTTTGCGGGGATGGTGACAGCTGCCACCGGCGCCTTGCTCAGCTTGCTGGCCTGGCCGCGCTTGATCAGGTGGGTGCTGGTGGTCTTGCTGGCGATTTCGGGCGCGCTGGCGTACTTCATCGACAGCTACGGCATCGTGTTCGACCCCACGATGGTCGTGAACCTCGTGCAGACAGACGTGCGCGAGACCCGCGATCTGCTGAGCTCTCGGCTGCTGCTGACGGTGCTGATGATCGGACTGGTGCCGGCCTTATGGCTGTTGATCCAGCCCAAGGCGCCGAAGCAGCCGCTTCTCAGGCGGGTCGCCAGCAGCTTGGCCAGTTGCCTCTTGGGCATCGCCGTGATGGTGTGCCTGGCGCTGGCCGTGTTCGCGGACCTGTCCTCGACCATGCGCAACCACAAGTCGTTGCGCTACATGGTGACGCCGCTGAACGCGGTCTATTCGGTGACGACGGCAGCGGTGCGCAGTCAGGCCGGGCCGAGCGGTCCGCCGGTGGTGATCGGTGCCGACGCTCGCCTGCTCCCGCGCCCAGCAGGGGCCAAGCCACCGCTGCTGCTTCTGGTGGTGGGCGAGACCGCGCGTTCAATGAACTTCAGCCTCAACGGCTATGGGCGCGAGAGCAATCCGGAACTGGCGAACTTGCCGGTCGTCAGCATGCGCGACGTCACGTCCTGCGGCACTTCCACTGCCGCGTCCTTGCCCTGCATGTTCTCGCCGCTCGGGCGCGCACGCTTCGTCGACCTGGAAGGCACGCAGGAAAATCTGCTGGACGTCCTGCAACGCGCGGGCCTGGCCGTGCTGTGGCTGGATAACCAGAGCGGGTGCAAGGGGCTGTGCGATCGCGTCCCGAACAGCCCGACTTCGCGGCTGCCCGAGGGCGCCAAGCCGCTGCCGGCGGCGCTGTGCAGCCGGGATGCCCTTGGCAGTGCGGAGTGCTTCGATGAGGCGCTTCTGCACGAAATTGATCAGCGTGTCGCGCAGCTTGATCCAGAGCGGCTGCAGCGAGGCCTGGTGTTGGTGATGCACCAGATGGGCAGCCACGGGCCGGCTTACTTCAAGCGTTCGCCGGCCGATCTGGAGATCTTCAAGCCGGAATGCCAGAGCAACGCGCTGCAGCAGTGCACGCGGCAGGAGGTGGTCAACGGGTATGACAACACCATCGCGACGACCGACCGCTTGCTGGCCAGGTCGATCTCCTGGCTGCGGACGCAGTCGGCCCGATTCGATCCAGGGATGCTGTACGTCTCCGACCATGGCGAGTCGCTTGGTGAGAACGGCCTGTACTTGCACGGCATGCCCTATGCCATGGCGCCGCGCGAGCAGACGCAGGTGCCGATGATCCTGTGGGTGCCGGAGGGCGGAGAACTGGATCGCTCACTGAAGCCCGGATGCTTGGCATCGTTGCGCGATAAGCCGGCCTCGCACGACAACCTCTTCCATACCGTAATGGGCTGGGTTGGCGCGACAGCGGATGTCTACCGACCGGCGCAGGATCTGTTGTCCGCCTGCCGCTGATGCGGCACCGGCCGAGCGCTCGACGGCGGTCGGCCGGGCCTGCCGAGATCGACCCGCGTGCTACTTCTTCTTCGGGTCGTGCTTGTGAATAGGCAGCGTCGGGTGCTTCGGCGCGTTCGGCGGATCGACGTGACGGCGGCGGTCGTCAGTCCCGTCTTCCTTCTTTGGCTTGGGTCCCGGCTTGATGTTGTACGTCATCCCTGCGTCCTTGTTTGCAATGCAACCACGGCGGCTGCAACACCGATTTAGCCGCCCGGCGCGTCATCTCGCAATGCTCCAAATCGAGGGCTTGAAACGGCGCGCCGCGCCATCATTTCGGCAGACTCGGGAGCAGGCGTTTAGGACGTTATGGGCGATTCGGGAGATGCGCATCGCATGCGTCAGATCGCGAGTTGTCCGCGCAGACTTGCCTCCGATCAGGCGGGCGCGCCGATCTAGCGCCGGCCGCTGGCGTCAGACGTACTGCGTCAGCCTGAACACCTGCTCGTTGGGACGTCGCGGGATGATGATCTTCAGAAAGTGCGTGCTGTAGCGGCGCAGCCACCGGCCCTCTGGATGGTTGCCGTCGAACAGGTGGAGGGACTTGAATCCCTGCGAATCGCTATCTTTGGCGCTGAAGTAGTGACTGTTGGGCCCGGGAGGTGCTGCTGAGATGCTGAGCAGCAGTTCTTTCTTCGCATTGCCCGCTATGCGCGCGTAGAAGCCGTCCATCAGTTCAGTTCGGTCAAGGTAGAAGCATCGGCATCCCGGTTGGGTCGAGTTCTGGTGGACGTTGCGGATGACCTTGTCATGGAAGTACAGCATCGGCGCGGTATTTGTCTCGTGGTCCGGGCCGTAGAACTCGATGAAGTGGTCGTCGACGGGGTTGCCGAGGTCGTCGACCACGAACGTGTTGAGCATGAAGAAGCGGTGGCGGGCCGGATCGTCAGCGACTTCCAGCGCATCCGTCGCGGCGCTCCAGTCCTGCTGGATCGCGCGGTACTCCTTCAGGTCCTTGCACTGCAGCGCCTGGACGATGAGCTTTAGGGTCTGGTCGCCACTGGCGCTCTTGATGGACGTGTGGTCCTCGTCAGCGAGCGCTTGGTAGGCATACGGCGCCAGATCGTCGCGTGGCGTCCAAGGCGTGAACTCCGGGTCCTGCTCATTCACGGTGAAATCCAACGTGGCACCGTAGGCTGACAAGTTCGCCGCCGGTGCTCGGACAGTTCCATCAGCGCCGTTCTCGTTGACGATCTTCATCAAGATGCCTGCGTAGCCCTTGATGCCGGACAGCACGAACGGAAGACATCCGCCCTCACCGTAGGTCGGGGTGGGGTCTCCAGCACCGCCCTCGGTGGTCAGCACGTCGGACAGCGCCAGACCCCACTGATACGGTGATCCAAGCTCCAGCGCGTTCAACACCTGGGTGCCGGTTTGGAAGCCGTTGCTGACACCCTTGGTCACGCGGCCGATGAACGACTTCCCCTTGGCGGCCAGGGCAGATCCGTAGTTGGCAGGCGCCAGCATCACAAGGCGCTTCAGCCAGCGTGGCTTGCGCAGGCGGTCATAGAAAACCAGCCACTGACGAGAGACCAGGCCGCCCGTGCTGTGCACGATCATGTCGAACGGCGCGGTCAGCGTCCCGGCTGCGACGAGGCCGGACAAGACTTCCTCCATGCGTTTGGCGATGTCGGGAATCGTGACGTCGTCATCCATGGACACGTAGTCCGCGAGCCATATGTCGAGCGTGTCAAAGCCGGCGTCTTTGAGCTTCTTGCTGAGTGCACGGAAGGATCCGGACTCATCGCTCCAACCGTGCAGCACAAGTACCTGCCTCATGGGTTCTCCATCGCGTCTGGCTATGACCCGAGCACTGTATGTCGGCCTTCTGCCGCGTCTCACGGCGCGAAGCTGCCGCAGTGCGCCGAACCCTAAATATTGAGGAGATAGCGCCTGGCAACCCAGACGTGGCGGCTCGCTCCAGTTCCGCCAACCACCACTCGTCCTGGCGCAGCATGAAGGTCGAACATCATCTCTGCCCTGGCCGCGAGCGGCAGATTGGGGCCCGAGCCTTGCGCCCGGGCCAGGTGACATCAGAACTTGTACGTGACTGCCCTCAGCGCGCCTGTAGAAGAAACGGTTACGGACAGCATTTCATAGCCGGCGGCAGAGGTTGACCAAGTGCATGGGCGAGCAAGGACGCTCGAGAGGTCGGGGGCCTCTGCATGCAGCCGATCAATCCGCGTCTACTTCAGGTCCTGCTCGGCGCTGAAGCTGTCGCCAGTCGGACGGGCAGGAAGACGACGCTGAACACGAGGCCGCGCCCATCAGGTCCTACGTCCAGTTCGATCTGCGCGCCATGCTGCTCGGCGATCGCGCGGACGATGGCGAGGCCCAGGCCACTACCGCCTGGGTCATTGCTTCCAGACGTACCGCGGAAAAACCGGTCAAAGACCCTGTCGCGCTCCTCGGGAGGGATGCCGGGCCCGTTGTCGACGACGCGGAGCACAGGCTGAGCCATTTCCGTGACGACCTCGATGTCGACCGCGCCGCCCGGCGCATAGCGCAGCGCGTTGTCGACGAGGTTGTTCAGGAGCACCGTGAGCTGCATCGGGTCGCCATCGACGAGTGGACGGTCATGCACCCGCACGCCCAGATCGACTCCTCGCGAGTCGGCCCGCACCGCAAACGTGCCAGCCACATTGCTTGCGAGGGCCGCCAAGTCGACGCGCTGTGCCTGCATCGTCTCCACGTCCCGCTCGCTGCGTGCGATCTCCAGAAGTTGTTGGACCAAGTGCTGCGACCGGTCGATTCCTGCCTCGAGATCCACCAGCGCAACCTGACGTGACGACTCATCCTTGCTGCGTTGGAGCAACTGCAGTTGCAGCCTCAGGGCAGTGATCGGCGTGCGGAGTTCGTGTGCCGCATCGGCCAGAAAGCGGCGTTGGGCGGAGAAGGACTCGGCGAGCCGGCGCAGCAGCTCGTTCGTCGAGTCGATGACCGGCATGAGTTCCCGGGGAGTGTCGCCGGCACGAAGCGGGGAAAGCGCGCCAGCACTGCGGGTCGCGATATCCCGGGCGGCGACATCCAACGGCGCCAGCCCTCGCCGCAGACTGAGCACCAACAGCACGCCGACGCCGGCGACCAGCGCCACCATCAACGTCGAAATCTGCACCGCCGACTCACCGGCCATCTGCTGTCTCTGTGACTGGCGTTGGGCGGCCTGGGCGACATACCCTCGACTCACCACGGTGTGCACGATCCAGCGCTCGCCCCGCACGACGAACTCGCTGTGGCCACCGACCGCCGAGAACGGCAGAGCCACGCGCGGATCAGAGATGAAGAGCCGGCGGCCTTGTGCCGTCCAGCTCTGTGTGACGATCTCCGAATCGTCCGGCTCGTCGGTTCGCACGGGCAGATCGGCGCTGGCGCTCCAGTCGCTGTTGGCTTGGTGCATGCGGACCACGCCCTCTGCAATGGTCTTCAGTTCGGCGTCGAAGACCTCGTCCATCTCTTGAAGCGTTACCCAATAGGCCACTCCGGTCAGCAGCACGGTGCCAAGTGCCAGGGCACCGACGATCCATTTCAACAGGTCACGCTCAAGGGAGCGCATCAGGCCTCCGCCACGCGGTAGCCCACGCCGCGCAGGTTGCGGATGCGGTAGGCGCCCAGCTTGCGGCGCAGGTTGTGGACGTGGACTTCGATGGCGTTGCTGGCGATTTCTTCTCCCCAGCCGTAGATCGATTCCTCGAGCTTCTCCTTGGAGATGACAGTGCCAGGTCTGAGCATCAAGGCCTCCAACAACCCGAACTCGCGGGCTGACAGCTCAACGGGTTGGTCATGCAGGGTGACGACACGCCTTGCTGGGTCGAGCAACAGTGCGCCAAACCGCAGCACCGGCGTGCCGCTGCCGGCGTGGCGGCGGAGCAAGGCGCGCACGCGGGCGATCAGTTCGTCCAGGTCGAAGGGCTTCAGCACGTAGTCGTCTGCGCCCGCTTCGAGCCCGGCGATCTTGTCGCGCACGGTGTCGCGGGCCGAAGCGATGAGTACGGGCATGCCGTTGCCGCGACTGCGTAGCATCTCGAGCAGCTTCATGCCGTCGACCTTTGGCAACCCCAGATCGAGAATCGTGAGGTCATGGATGCCGTGGCCGAGAGCGAGTTCGGCCTCTCGGCCATCACGCACCCAATCAACACTGAAGCCAGCCTGCACCAAACCCCGCTGAAGGGACTTGCCGACCATCTCGTCATCTTCGACCAACAGCAGGCGCATGCAGCTTTTATTGCCTCGTCAGGCTCATCTCAGTTTTGCGTTGCGATGCTCTCGCCAGGTTTCTTAAGCGACGCTTAAGCCTCGCCCTTTGACCATGCGGCATGACCTCGATCCGCAGTCCTCTGGCCCGTGTGCTTCCTTGCGCCTTCGCGCTGACCCTGCAGACAGCGGCCGTTGCCGGTGACGAGGATGACCAGAAGACCTCAGAGCACAACTACCTGCTCGGCGCGATGGCGTTGTCGCAGCCCGAGTATGAACGTTCGGATCGCCGGGTCATCAAAGTGAGGCCGCTGTGGGCCTACCAGTGGGGTAGGTTCATGCTGAGCACGTCGCGGTCGGCGGCCGCGATGAACTTTGCGTCCGATCCACAGGAAGGTGTGCCGGGATACAGGCCAAAATCCCGCATAAGCCGATTCGATCTAATGATCTGATTGGGCATGGCAAAATCAGCATAAGCCACCAGGTTGTCTGTATTGGCGAGCCGAGTAGTGTGAGCGTCCAGCCATCCCATCTTGAACAGCGCTGATGCGCCCGTGACGATGGTGCCCACCAATACGAACAGGTGGGCACCTATGCAACCCAGATCCCAGAGGCGCGTACACAGCGCCGAGTTCAAGGCGCAGGTTCTGGCCGAGTGCCAGCAGCCCGGCGCTTCCGTGGCGGCCATCGCGCTGGCGCACGGTCTCAACGTCAACCTGCTGCGCAAGTGGCTGGTAGGTCACGGCATCAAGCGCACCGGGTTGGCCGCGCCCCGGACGGTGACCCGCAAGCCGCCGGCCGCCGTCGTGCCGGCGGCTGCGCCGCTGCAGTTCATCCCCCTTGAGGTGGCGCCTGCGGTTGCGGCTGACGCCACGCCCGCCGAAGCCGCGGCGCCCAGCGCCCCGGAGATCCACATTGAGCTGACCCGTGGCGCGACGCAGCTGTTCGTGCGGTGGCCGTCGGCGCAGGCCGCAGCATGCACCGCGTGGCTGCGCGAGTTGGCTGCCGTGGCCCTCAAGGATTGATCGACGCATGATCAGGATCGACGCCCTGTGGCTGTGCAGCCAGCCGCAGGACATGCGCGCCGGCGCCGACCGGTTGCTGACGGTGGTGGTCAACACGCTCGGCGAGGCCCGCGCCCACCACGGCTACCTGTTCGCCAATGCGCGCGCCAGCCGCCTGAAGCTGCTTGTGCACGACGGCTTCGGCGTGTGGTGCGCCATGCGCCGGCTGCATGCCGGCCGCTTCGTCTGGCACACCCGCGATGCGGGCTCAGCAGAACCGGCCTTGCAACTGAGCGTCCAGCAATTCGAGGCGCTGACCCTCGGACTGCCCTGGCAGCGTTTGGGTGAATTGGCCACGATCCGCCGCTCCTGAGCGGCTCGGCGGTTGACAGCGCAATCGCCAATGGCCAGTCGATGTCCGGCGCGGCACCATGCTGCGCATGCCCAGTGCAGTTGCCGCCTCCGCTGATCTGACCAGCCTGCCGCCCGAGGTGGCCGCGCTGATCGAGCGGCTGCAGCAACAGGCCCAGGCCGATGCGCAGGAACTGGCTCGCCGTGGCCGTGAGCTCACCCTGGCGCAAGCCAAGATCGACAAGCTCAACTTTGAGCTTGCCCGGCTGCGCCGCTGGCAGTTCGACGCCAAGACCGAGGCCATGACCGCTGCACAGCGGCTGCTGTTTGCCGAAGCCCTCGCCGAGGACGAGGCCAGCCTGCGCGCGAAGTTGGCCGCACTGCAGAACGGCATGCCCGAGGTGCCCAAGACGCCCAAGGCACCGCGGCGCCAACCGCGCCGCCAGGCGCTGCCCGAACACCTGGAGCGCGTGGAGCACCGCCACGAGCCCGAGGACACCACCTGCCCGAACACCGACTGCGGCCAGCCCATGCAGCGCATCGGCGAGGACGTCAGCGAGAAGCTGGACATCGTCCCGGCGAAGTTCTTCGTGCACCGGCACATCTACGGCAAGTGGGCCTGCCGGTGCTGCAGTCAACGTGGCGAGGGACGGCTGCACCAGGAGCCGGCCGAGCCCGACGTCGTCGACGGCGGCATCCCGGCGGCCGGACTGGTGGCGCACACGCTGATCAGCCGCTTCGTCGATCACCTGCCGTACTACCGGCAGGAACCGATCAACGCACGCTCCGGCGTGCACACGCCGCGCTCCACGCTGGCCAGTTGGGGTGGAGCGGGCGGCGCGAGTCTGGAGCCGCTGTATGAGCTGCACCGGTCCTTCATCCTGGGCTGCCGGGTGCTGCATGCCGACGAGACGCCGGTGCCACTGCTGGACCCCGGCGCAGGCAAGACGAAGAAGGCGTACGTCTGGGCCTGGGCACGCAGCCATCACGACCCGCACCCGGGCGTGATCTACGAGTTCTGCCTGGGGCGAGGATCTCAGTACCCGCTGGCCTTCCTTGGTGGCAAGGGGCCGCCATCACCCGAGCCTGCCTGGCAGGGCACGCTGATCACGGACCAGTACGCGGCCTACAACGCCGTGCTAGACGCCAAGCTCTACCCACAGCGCAAGTCGGCGGCATGTGCGGCGCATGCCCGTCGTCGCTTCGAGGAGCTCAGCCGCGGTGAGCACAGCGCCAGCGCCGTGGCCGCTGAGGCCATGCAGCGCTGGGCCCGGATCTACCGCGCCGAAGGCGCCTTCGGCGAGATGTCCCACGACGAGCGCCGGCAGGCACGCCAGGCGGTGAGCCGACCGTTGTGGGACGAGTTCCAGATGTGGCTGAAGCTGCAGCGCAACCAGGTGCTCGATGGCAGCAAGATCGCCGAGGCGATCGACTACAGCCTCAATGCCTGGGCGGCGCTCACGCAGCACCTGGACGACGGGGCCGTGGCCATCGACACGGATGTATTCGACAAGAGATTTCGCTATGTCCCTTTCGCCGCAGGGG
>CAXDTK010000195.1:0-10130 GCA_963992225.1 uncultured Comamonadaceae bacterium
AGGCGATCAGGTCGCCGATGTACTGCGGCGAGATCACGTCCAGGAACTCGCTGCCGGCCGGCACGCCCAGGCGGTTGATCTCCAGCAGCAGCTGCCGCGCGATGCGCAGGCCCTCGTCGATGCGGAAGCTCTCGTCCAGGTAGGGGTCGTTGATCAGCCCCTTCCAGCCCACCGTCGTGCGCGGTTTCTCGAAGTACACGCGCATCACGATCTCCAGCGTGCCGGCGTGCTTCTCGCGCTCGGCGCGCAGGCGGCGCGCGTACTCCAGCGCCGCCGCCGGGTCGTGGATGGAGCAGGGGCCGATGACCACCAGCAGGCGGTCGTCCTCGCCGCTCATGATCTTGCGGATGCGCTGGCGCGTCTGGCTCACCAGCGTCTCCATCGCGGTGCCGCGGATGGGGAAGAAGCGGATCAGGTGCTCCGGCGGCGGCAGCGGCGTGATGTCGAGGATGCGCTCGTCATCGGTGGCGCTGGTCTTGTCGTCCTGCGAGTACCAGCGCTGGGCTTCGGGTTCGACGGACTGGAGCTGGGAGGCATTCATCTTCGGGCACCTTCAAAAAGAAAAAACCGCCGGGCTTTGGAGGCCCGGCGGTTCTTGGGGAGTCTGGGTTCAGCGCGCGCGCTCAGGACTCTCCACCGCCGGGGCAGGGGAAGAACCAAAAGCGAAAGTAGACAGCGCGGGACATGAGCTGGAATCTAGCACGCCCGCCGCGCAGCGGCTTCGACGCTGCTCAAAGCAGCCATCGCGCGGCGCGACAGCAATTCGCTCAGCGGGACGGCCGCGACGGCCCGGACGCCGGCATGCTGGCCGGCGCCGCGGCCGGCGTGCCATCGCCGCCGGTGGGCGGGATGGGTTTGCTGCTCTGCCCGCCGCTGGAGGCGTTGTCGGCGATCAAGGCCCCGATGGCCGGGGGCGCGTTGGCCTGGTCCGAGGCGCCGCGCAGATCGGCACTGGGCCGCACGCCGGAGGCCGGCGCGGAGGCCGGGTCAGGCAGCGGCACCACGGCAGGAGCCTGGGGGCGGCAGGCGCCCAGCAGCGGCAACACGAGCGCCAGCGCGGGCAGCCAGGCGGAGCGGGCCGTGAAGTGGGCGATGGAGCGGTGCATGGGAACCCCTTTCGACACCGCACGCCGGGCGCGAAGGCAGACCCGGAGCGTGCTGGCGCCGAGCTTAGGCAGCGCGACGGCGCCGCCCTGTCGGCGCCCACGCGGCCGCGCTGTAGGAGCCCGGCGCGCCGCTCAGGCCGTGCCGCCGACGGTCAGCCCGTCGATGCGCAGCGTCGGCTGGCCTACGCCCACCGGCACGCTCTGGCCTTCCTTGCCGCAGACGCCCACGCCGGTGTCCAGCGCCATATCGTTGCCGATCATGCTGACGCGCGTCAGCGCGTCCGGGCCGTTGCCGATGATGGTGGCGCCCTTCACCGGGTACTGGATCTTGCCGTTCTCCACCCAGTAGGCCTCGCTGGCCGAGAACACGAACTTGCCGCTGGTGATGTCCACCTGGCCGCCGCCGAAGTTGGTGGCGTACAAGCCCTTCTTGATGGAGGCGACGATCTCCTGCGGGTCGTCCTGGCCGCCCAGCATGTAGGTGTTGGTCATCCGCGGCATCGGCATGTGGGCATAGCTCTCGCGGCGGCCGTTGCCGGTGGGGGCCACCTTCATCAGCCGCGCGTTCATCGCGTCCTGGATGTAGCCCTTCAGGATGCCGTCCTCGATCAGCACGTTGCGCTGGCTGGCGCAGCCCTCGTCGTCCACGTTCAGCGAGCCGCGGCGGTCCGGCAGCGTGCCGTCGTCCAGCACCGTGACGCCCTTGGCCGCCACGCGCTGGCCGATGCGGCCGGAGAAGGCGCTGGAGCCCTTGCGGTTGAAATCTCCCTCCAGCCCGTGGCCCACGGCCTCGTGCAGCAGCACGCCGGGCCAGCCCGGGCCCACCACCACCGTCATCTCGCCGGCCGGCGCGGGCCGGCTGTCGAGGTTGGTCAGCGCCGCATGCACGGCCTGCTCCACGTAGGTGGCGATCATCTCGTCGGTGAAATAGGCCAGCCCGAAGCGCCCGCCGCCGCCGCCCGAGCCCACCTCGCGGCGGCCGTTGCTCTCGGCGATGACGGTGATGGACAGGCGCACCAGCGGCCGCACGTCGGCCGCCAGCGTGCCGTCGGCACGGGCGATCAGCACCACCTCGTGCTCGGCGGCCAGGCCGGCCATGACCTGCGCCACGCGCGGGTCCTTGGCGCGGGCCATCTTCTCGGTGCGCTCCAGCAGCGCCACCTTGGCCGCGCTGTCGAGGCTGGCGATGGGGTCGGCCACGCCGTACAGCTCGCGGCTGCCGGCCACGCGGCTCTGGCCCGGCACCTTCACGCGCCGGCTCTGGCCGGCCGCGGCGATGGTGCGCACGGTGCGCGCGGCGTCCAGCAGCGAGTCCAGCGAGATGTCGTCGGAGTACGCGAACGCGGTCTTCTCGCCGGCCACGGCGCGCACGCCCACGCCCTGGTCGATGCTGAACGAGCCGCTCTTGACAATGCCCTCCTCCAGGCTCCAGCCCTCGGCGCGGGTGGTCTGGAAGTAGAGGTCGGCGTCGTCGACGCGATGCTCCGTGATCAGGCGCAGCGCCTGCGAGAGCGAGGCCTCGGTCAGGCCGAAGGGCTCCAGCAGTTGCGAGCGGGCGGTGGCCAGGCGGGCCAGGGTGGGTTCGACGGCGATCATGACCCGATTCTAGGAAGCGGCTCGCCGACATGCTTCTTTACCAAGGCCTTGTCGGCGGCAGGTGTATGCCCGTCGTTGTGGGCGGGCCTCGTGCACTCCACCGAAAGGACCTGTGATGATGACCGTTTCCCGCGCCCTGATCGCCCTGCTGGCCGTGGCCGGCGCCCAAGCCTTCGCCCAGGCGCCCGCCTCCGCGCCGGGCACCCACACGCCGCGCATCGAGCAGCGCGAGGCCCACCAGCAGGCCCGCATCGCCCAGGGCGCCGCCAGCGGCAGCCTGACCGCGCAGGAGACCCTGCGGCTGGAGAAGGAGCAGGCCCGCATCGACACCGCCGAGAGCAAGGCCAAGTCGGACGGCACCGTCACGGCCAAGGAACGCCGCCGCCTGCACGCCATGCAGGACGGCGCCAGCCGCGACATCCACCGCAAGCGCCACAACGCGCGCGCCGCGAGCGCACCAGACTGATACCGCTGCTAACAACTCCGTCGCCGGCACATCCCTGCTAGGGATGTGACAGGCCTGGACGCGGGGCCAGCATGCAGCGCATCCGAATGCCTCGGACCACGGAGCGCTGCATGAAACGACTCTCCCTCGCCACGCTGGCCCTGCTGGCGGGCGCCGCGCTGGCCCAGACCCCCGTGGGCAGCGGCTACACGCAGCCGGTCTTCCTGACCGCACCGGTGGGCGACAGCCGCCTGTTCGTCGTCGAGAAGGGTGGCGTCATCAAGGTGCAGCAGGGCGGCAGCGTGTCGACCTGGCTGGACATTTCGGCCAAGGTCGACACCGGCGGCGAGCGCGGCCTGCTGGGCCTGGCCTTCGACCCCGGCTTTTCCAGCAACGGCCGCTTCTACGTCGACTACATCGACAAGGCCACGCTCAACACCGTCGTCGCCAGCTACACGGTCAATGGCTCAGGCGCCGTAGACATGGCCAGCGGCCGGACCGTCATCACGGTGGCCCAGCCGGCCGGGCGCGACAACCACAAGGCGGGCTGGATAGGCTTCAGTCCGGCCGACCCCGTCCACCTCTTCATCGCCACGGGCGACGGCGGCAGCGCCAACGACCCCGACAACCACGCGCAGAACCTGGGCAGCAACCTGGGCAAACTGCTGCGCATTACGCCTGGCGCGGACAGCGGCTACACCGTGCCGGCCGACAACCCCTTCGTGGGCGTGGCCGGCAACGACGAGATCTGGGCCTATGGCCTGCGCAACCCCTACCGCAACAGCTTCGACCGCCAGACCGGCGACCTGTGGATGGGCGACGTGGGCCAGGGTGCGCGCGAGGAGATCGACTTCGCCGCGGCGGCCAGCGGCCTGGGCCGCGGCGCCAACTACGGCTGGCGGGTGCGCGAAGGCAGCATCGCCACGCCGGGCATCAGCGACCCCTTGCCCGCCGGCCTTACCGGGCCGCTCTACGACTATGGCCGCGACCTGGGCGGCTCCATCATCGGCGGCTACATCTACCGCGGCGGCGATGCCGGCCTGGCGGGCCAGTACGTGTTCGGCGACTTCGTCTCGGGCCGCATCTGGCGCATGAGCCTGAGCGGCGGCGCCGTGGGCAGCGTGACCGAGATGGCCTCGCCCTTCGGCGGCTTCACGCTGACCAGTTTCGGCGAGGGCGGCGACGGGGCGCTCTACGCGGTGGGGCTGAACGGCGACATCGTGCTGCTGGCCGCGGCGGTACCCGAGCCGGCCCCGGCGCTGCTGCTGGCGCTGGGCCTGGCTGCGGGCGGCCTGCTCACGCGTCGCCGCCGCGCTTGAGCGCCAGCCCGGCGTCGTAGAGCCGGTTGCGCGGCGCGCCGCTGATCTGCGCCGCCAGCGCCACCGCCTGCTTCAGCGGCAGCTCGGCCGCCAGCAGGCCCAGCACACGCAGCGCCTCGGCCGGCAACTCGTCCTCCGCCGCGGCCTGCGGCTGGAGCGCATGCAGCACCAGCACGAACTCGCCGCGCAACCGCTGCGCGTCGGCGGCCAGCCAGGGCGGCAGCGTGGCGGCCTCGGCGGTGTGGATGCTCTCGAACTGCTTGGTCAGCTCGCGGCAGACCGTCACCCGGCGCCCGGGCGCCAGCGCCGCCAGCAGGCCGATCAGCTCGGCGATGCGGTGCGGCGCCTCGAACACCACCTGGCTCTGGCCCTCGACGGCCAGCAGCGACTGCAGCGCCGTGCGTCGCTCGCCGGCCTTGGTGGGCAGGAAGCCGGCGAAGGCAGAGCCGGACGCGGCCGTGTCGCCCGCCACGCTGAGCGCCGTCACGGCGCTGCTGGGCCCCGGCAGCGGCAGCACGCGGTAGCCGGCCGCCACCACGGCCTGCACCAGCACGGCGCCGGGGTCGGAGATCGCGGGCGTGCCGGCATCCGACGCATAGGCCACGCGCTCGCCCGCGGCCAGCCGGGCGATGACGGCGGCGCTGCCCTCGCGCTCGTTGTGCTGGTGCACCGCGATCAGCGGCTTGTGCAGGCCCAGGTGGCGCAGCAGCGAGCCGCCCTGGCGCGTGTCCTCGCAGGCCAGCGCGTCGACCAGCCCGAGCGCATGGATGGCGCGCAGGCTCAGGTCCGCCAGGTTGCCGATGGGCGTGGCCACCAGGTACAGCGTGGCGGCCGGATACTGCTGGCCACCGGCCGCGGCCTGCGCGGCCTGGCGAAGCAGGGAGGCGTCAATGTTCAAGTGGGGCTCTCGTTCTGGACCGGACACCACGACGCGGGGCGCTGCGGCCGAGGATGCGGCGCTGGCCCACCTGCAACGGGCCGGCCTGCGCCTTCTGGAACGGAATTATCGAGTCGCCGCCGGCCCCAGCCGCCGCGCCGGCGAGGTGGACCTCGTCATGCAGGACCGCGACGGCACGCTGGTGTTCGTCGAGGTGCGCGCGCGGGCCGACGCAGCGCATGGCGGCGCCGCGGCCAGCGTGACGCCGGCCAAGCAGCGCCGCCTGGTCTATGCCGCCCAGCATTACCTGATGCGCCATGCCAGCCCGCCGCCTTGCCGCTTCGACGTGGTCGCACTCGATGGGGCGGATCTCACCTGGCTGCAGGCCGCGTTCGACCTCGGGGGCTGACACGCCGCGCTGGCGCCGGTCGGCCGGCGAGGGGCTTCTATGATCCGCCCCAATGATCGAGCAACGCATCCAGCAACAGTTCTTCGAGAGCGCCGACCTGCTCTACCAGGCCGCCGAGCAACTGGCCCGCCCCCTGGCGATGGCCGCGCAGATGGTGGTGGACGCCATCACCGGCGGCAACCGCATCCTGTGCGCGGCCCACGGCCTGGCCAGCATGGACGCCGACTATCTGGCCGCGCGGCTGGCCGGCCGCTTCGAGCAGGAGCGCCCGGGCCTGGCGGCGTGGAGCCTGGCCGCCCAGGCCCGCGAGGCCGCCGGCCTGGACGTCGCGCGGCTGCTGCAGGCCCATGGCCACCCGGGCGACGTGCTCGTCATGATCGAGCCGCTGCGCGAGCAACGCGACGCTTGGGCAGCCGCCGTGGCCGTGGCGCATGCGCAGGAGATGAGCATCATCGCGCTGACCGCCCAGCCCAACGGCGCCGCCGACGAGTGGCGCGGCCTGCTGCAGGACACCGACATCCAGATCCGCGTCAGCCACGGCCGCGAGCCGCGCGTTGTGGAAGCCCAGCGCGTGCTGCTGCATGCGCTGGCCGACGCCGTCGACCTGCAGCTGCTGGGCAGCGACGAATAACCCCTTTTTGCGATGGAACCCCGATGAAGAAGCTTTCCCTAACCCTGACCGCCGCCGTCCTCGCCAGCCTGCTGGCCACCGGCTGCGCGCCGCTGCTGATCGGCGGCGCGATGGTGGGCGGCGTCAACGTCGCCACCGACCGCCGCACCTCGGGCACGCAGATCGAGGACGAGTCCATCGAGATCAAGGCCGGCGCACGCATCCGCGAGCAGCTGGGCGAGAAGGTGCATGCCACCGTCAACAGCTACAACCGCGTCGCGCTGGTCACCGGCGAGGCCAACTCCGAGGAGGCCCGCGCCCGGCTGGAGCAGATCGTGGCCGGCGTGGAGAACGTGCAGAAGGTGCTCAACGAGACCGCCGTGATGCCCGCCAGCTCGCTGAGCAGCCGCTCCAACGACGTGGTCATCCAGGGCCGGGTCAAGGCCAAGCTCATCGACGCCCGCGACCTGCTGTCCAACGCCTTCTACGTGGTGGTCGAGCGCGGCCAGGTCTTTTTGATGGGCCGCGTGACCGAGCGCGAGGCCGACCGCGCCACCGAGATCGCCCGCGACATCAGCGGCGTGCGCAAGGTGGTGCGCGCCTTCGAGATCATCAGCGAGGAAGAGCTGGCGCGGCACAGCAAGCCCGCTGTCCAGCGCTGAGGCGCTGAACGCCCCCGAGAGCGCGGATGCTCGCGGACCATCACCCGTAGGGCCCGCTCGCACATCCACCAAACGCGCCTTTTGGCGGCCCGGCGGCGCGTTGGGTTCAATTCAGAGTCAGAGCCGCTTGATCAACGAAGACGTGTCCCAACGGTTGCCGCCCAGCGCCTGCACGTCGGCATAGAACTGGTCCACCAGCGCCGTCAGCGGCAGCCGCGAGCCGTTGCGGCGGGCCTCGTCGAGCACCAGGCCCAGGTCCTTGCGCATCCAGTCGACCGCGAAGCCAAAGTCGAACTTGTCGGCCACCATGGTCTTGCCGCGGTTGTCCATCTGCCAGCTCTGGGCCGCGCCCTTGCCGATGACGTCCAGCACCTGGACCATGTCCAGGCCCGCGTTCTGGCCGAAACGCACCGCCTCGGCCAGGCCCTGCACGACGCCGGCGATGCAGATCTGGTTGACCATCTTGGCCAGCTGGCCCGAGCCCGGGCCACCCAGCAGCGTCACGGCCTTCGCGAAGGCCAGCGCCAGCGGCTGCATGGCCTCGAACGGCGCCGCCTCGCCGCCGCACATGACGGTCAGCGCGCCGTTGACCGCGCCCGCCTGGCCGCCGGACACCGGGGCGTCGACAAAGGCGATGCCGCGCTGCGCGGCCTCGGCATGCAGCTCGCGTGCGACCTCGGCCGAGGCCGTCGTGTGGTCGACGAACACCGCACCGGCCGCCATGCCGGCCAGCGCGCCCTGCCCGCCCAGCACCACCGAGCGCAGGTCGTCGTCGTTGCCGACGCAGCAGAACACGAACTCGGCGTCCTTCACGGCCGCAGCCGGCGTGGCGGCGAACGCGCCGCCGTACTCGGCCACCCAGGCCTGGGCCTTGGCCGCGGTGCGGTTGTAGACGGTGACCTGGTGGCCGGCACGCGCCAGATGGCCGGCCATCGGATGGCCCATGACGCCCAGGCCCAGGAAGGCGACGCGGCGAGAGGGAACGGGGTCGTAAGTGCGGGTGCTCATGGTCAAAGAATCGTCAGGTGTTCGGTGCCGGTGGACAGGTCGCCGCTGCGGGCGCGTTCGCTGTTGAGCTTGATCTGCAGCCGCAGGTCGTTGACCGAGTCGGCGTTGCGCAGCGCGTCTTCGTACGTCACCTTGCCGGCCTCGTAGAGGTCGAACAGCGCCTGGTCGAAGGTCTGCATGCCCAGCTCGCGCGAGCGCTTCATCAGTTCCTTGATCTCGCTGATCTCGCCCTTGAAGATCAGGTCGGAGATCAGCGGCGTGTTCAGCAGGATCTCGACGGCCGCCACGCGGCCCTTGCCCTCGCGCCGCGGCAGCAGCCGCTGGCTGATGAGGGCGCGCAGGTTCAACGACAAGTCCATCAGCAGCTGGGCGCGGCGGTCCTCGGGGAAGAAGTTGATGATGCGGTCCAGCGCCTGGTTGGCGCTGTTGGCGTGCAGCGTGGCCATGCACAGGTGACCGGTCTCGGCGAAGGACACGGCATGTTCCATGGTCTCGCGGTCACGCAGCTCGCCCATCAGGATCACGTCCGGCGCCTGGCGAAGCGAGTTCTTCAGCGCGGCCTCCCAGCTGTCGGTGTCCAGGCCCAGCTCGCGTTGCGTGACGATGCAGTTCTTGTGCGGATGCACGAACTCGATCGGGTCCTCGATGGTCACGATGTGGCCATAGGTCGTCTCGTTGCGCTCGTCGATCATCGCGGCCAGCGAGGTGCTCTTGCCCGAGCCGGTGGCACCCACCACGATGACCAGGCCGCGCTTGTGCTGCACCACCTCGCGCAGCACCGGCGGCAGGTCCAGCGACTGGATGGTGGGCAGCGTCGACGGGATGGTCCGCAGCACCATGCCGACCTGGCCCTGCTGGATGAAGGCGTTGACGCGGAAGCGCCCGACGCCGTGCGGCGAGATCGCGAAGTTGCACTCCTTGCTGCGCTCGAACTCGGCCGCCTGCTTGTCGTTCATGATGGAACGCGCCAGCTGCAGCGTGTGCTGCCCGGTCAGCGGCTGCGGCGAGACCTTGGTGAGCTTGCCGTCCACCTTGATGGCGGGCGGGAACTCCGCCGTCAGGAAGAGGTCCGAGCCCTTGCGCGACAGCATCAGCCGCAGCAGGTCGTTGATGAACTTGGATGCCTGGTCGCGTTCCATGTCTGGTTCCTTCCGCCCGGAGGCGGCGTATTCGGGCCGAGCGCCGGGCCGCTCCCAAGCCGGCCCGCCTTGCAAATCACTGCAGGCCACGGCCTGCAGTGATTTGCACCCCCTCGGGGGGTGGCCCGGCGTACCCGCCGGGCCGGGGGCCTACGTCAGCCGGGGAAGTTCTCCGGGAACTTCGCCTTGGAGCGCGCCTCGGCCGGCGAGATGATGTTGCGGCGCACCAGGTCGGTGAGGTTCTGGTCCAGCGTCTGCATGCCCTGGCTGTTGCCGGTCTGGATGGACGAGTACATCTGCGCGACCTTGTTCTCGCGGATCAGGTTGCGGATGGCCGAGGTGCCCAGCATGATCTCGTGCGCCGCGACGCGGCCGGTGCCGTCCTTGAGCTTGCACAGGCTCTGTGAGATGACCGCCACCAGCGATTCGGACACCATCGCCCGCACCATCTCCTTCTCGGCGGCGGGGAACACGTCGACGATGCGGTCCACCGTCTTGGCGGCCGACGAGGTGTGCAGCGTGCCGAACACCAGGTGACCCGTCTCGGCCGCGGTCAGCGCCAGCCGGATGGTTTCCAGGTCGCGCATCTCGCCCACCAGCACGGCGTCCGGGTCCTCGCGCAGCGCCGAGCGCAGCGCGTTGGCGAAGGAGTGCGTGTGCGGGCCCACCTCGCGCTGGTTGATCAGGCTCTTCTTGCTCTCATGCACGAACTCGATCGGGTCCTCGATGGTGAGGATGTGGCCGTACTCGTTCTCGTTGAGGTGGTTGACCATCGCGGCCAGGGTGGTGCTCTTGCCGGAACCGGTCGGGCCGGTCACCAGCACCATGCCGCGCGGCTTCAGCGCCAGGTCGGCGAACACCTTGGGCGCGGCCAGCTGCTCCAGCGACAGGATCTTGCTCGGAATGGTCCGGAACACGGCGCCGGCGCCGCGGTTCTGGTTGAAGGCGTTGACCCGGAA
>CAXDTK010000196.1:0-10103 GCA_963992225.1 uncultured Comamonadaceae bacterium
CCATTCGGCGATGCGGGCGGGGCCGGCAGTTTACGGGCCCGACAATCCGGGCCATGCCCGTCGTCCACAGCTCGTTCTACCGTTTTACCCCCATGGCCGACCCCGCCGGCTTCGCCGAATGGCTGCGCGCGCGCGGCGCTGCGCTGGGGCTGGGCGGCGTCGTGCTGGTGGCCGAAGAGGGCCTGAGCGCCGCCATCGCCGGCGCCGCCGCCGCGGTGCAGGCCATCGAGGCCGAGCTGCAGGCGCTGCCGGGTCTGGCCGGCCTGCACCTCAAGCACAACGCCTGCGAGCGTTCGCCGTTCAGCCGGCTCAAGGTCTCGGTCAAGCGCGAGATCGTCGCGTTCGGCGTGCCGGGGGTGAGCGGCCTCGGCGGCGGCGAGGCCTCCGACACCCATGTCAGCCCGGCGCGCTGGCGCGAGCTGCTGGCCGACCCGCAGACGGTGGTGCTCGACAACCGCAACAGCTTCGAGTTCAGGCTGGGCCGCTTCCGCGGCGCCATCGACCCGGGCGTGGCGCATTTCCGCGACTTCCCGGCCTATGTCCAGGCCCACCGCGACGCCTGGCAAGGCAAGACCGTGGCCATGTACTGCACCGGCGGCATCCGCTGCGAAAAGACGGCCGCCTGGATGCAGGCCCAGGGCCTGCAGGTCGCCCAGCTGGACGGCGGCATCCTGAACTTCCTTGAAACCTTCCCCGATGCCGCGGCCGACTGGCAGGGCGAGTGCTATGTCTTCGACAAGCGCATCGCCATCGATGCGGCCGGCCGGGAGACCGGCACCACGGCCGAGCAGGTCTTCACCGACCCGGCGGATGCGTGGCGGCTGGCGCGGGCGCGCAGGCTGGACCCCGAAACCTGATGTTTCCCGAATCCGCTCAGGGTTGAACGGCGAAGCCCGACAATCGCGACCTCGCTTCGAGCCTGCATCCATGTCCCACCTGATCGTCCACGGCGGCACGCCCCTGTCCGGCCGCATCGTCCCCTCGGCCAACAAGAACGCCGTCCTGCCCATCCTCTGCGCCACGCTGCTGACCCGGGAGCCCGTGCGCCTGCGCGGCGTGCCGGAGATCACCGACGTGAAGAAGATCGTCGAGGTCTTCCGCAAGCTCGGCTCCCAGGTGGAACTGGACTTCAAGACCGGCATCCTCGACGTGCACCACCAGCACACGCATTTCGACCCCAACAGCGACCGGCTGCCCGAGGAGATGCGCTCCTCCATCATGCTGGTGCCGGGCCTGATGGCCCGCTTCGGCGCGGCGCGCATCGAGGACGACGTCAAGGGCTGCACGCTGGGCGCGCGCGAGATCGACCCGCACGTGGAGGTGTTCGAGCGCTTCGGCGCCCAGGTCGAGCGCCTGCCCGACGGCCTGATCCTGCGTGTGCACCGCCCGCTGACCGCCAACGCGCACTGGACAGACTACGCCTCGGTCACGACGACCGAGAACTTCGTGCTGTGCGCGGCGCTGGCTGACGGCGAGTCCACGCTGACCAATGCCGCCAGCGAGCCGCATGTGCAGGAGTTCTGCAACTTCATGTCCATGCTGGGCGCGAAGATCGAGGGCCACGGCACCTCCAAGCTGACGATCACCGGCGTTTCGGCCCTGGGCGGCGCCGACTACACCTTCACGGAAGATTTCCACGAGATCGTCACCTTCCTCGCGCTGGGGGCCATCACCGGCGGCGACGTGCGCGTGAAGAACAGCGCGCCGGAGATGTTCCCGCTGCTGGACCGCACCTTCGCCAAGTTCGGCGTGCAGATCGTCCACGAGGACGGCTGGAGCCGCTGCGTGACGACCGGCCCGCTGAAGGTGAAGGAACCCTTCACGCGCAACATCCTGCAGAAGGTGGAGGCCGCGCCCTGGCCCTATGTGCCGGTGGACCTGCTGCCCATCTTCGTGGCGCTGGGCGTCAAGGCCGAGGGCAGCGTGATGTTCTGGAACAAGGTCTACGACGGCGCGATGGGCTGGACCAGCGAGCTGGCCAAGTTCGGCGCCCATGCCTTCCTGTCCGACCCGCACCGCATGATCACCTTCGGCGGCAAGCCGCTGAGCCCGGCCGAGGTCGAGAGCCCCTACATCATCCGCGTCGCCATCGCGCTGCTGATGGTGGCGGCCAGCATCCCGGGCAAGAGCGTGATCCGGAACGCCACGCCCATCCGCCGCGCCCACCCCAATTTCGTCGAGCACATCGGCGAGCTGGGTGCGCGCATGGAGTGGGTGGAAGGTGACTGAGCCGGTCGCCGCCGGCCGCGGCCGCGCCTGCTGCGCGTGCCCCTCCGGTCGTTCGACCCGCCGCGCAACGCGCTGAGCGGCGTGGCCCGCCCGCCCAAGCCGGTGCTGCCGCTGCGCGACGGCGTCAGTGCCAGCGCGGTGTTCTGCCCGTCGGGCCCCTGGCCCACGCTGGCCGCCTTCCTGGCCGAACGCCTGCCGCGCGTGGCGGACTGGCCGGCGCGCATCGCCGCCGGTGCCGTCGTCGACGAGCAGGGCGCTGCGGTGCCGGACGCCCCCTACCTGCCGCAGCGCCGCGTCTTCTACTGGCGGGCGCTGGCGACCGAGCCGGAGATCCCGTTCGCCGAGCGCATCGTCTTCCAGGACGAGCACCTGCTGGTGGCCGACAAGCCGCATTTCCTGCCCGTCACGCCGGGCGGCCTGTACGTGCAGCAGAGCCTGCTCACCCGGCTGCGGCGCATGACTGGGCTGGCCGCGCTGAGCCCGCTGCACCGGCTGGACCGCGAGACGGCCGGGCTGGTGGTGTTCGGCCTGCGCGCCGCCGAGCGCGGTGCCTACCAGGCGCTGTTCCGCGACCGCGCCGTCGGCAAGGTCTACGAGGCCATCGCGCCGCTCGGCCCCGGCCCCTGGCCGCGCACGCTGCGCCACCGCCTGGTCGAGCCGGACGGCGACACCTTCATGCAGATGCAGGTGGTGCCGGGCGAGCCCAACGCCGAGACCTGGGTGGACCTGATCGAGCCCCTGCAGGGCGCGCAGCAAGGCCTGGCCCGCTACGAGCTGCGGCCGCACACGGGCCTCAAGCACCAGCTGCGCGCGCAGATGAACGCCATCGGCCTGCCGCTGCTGGGCGACCGCATCTACCCGCGGCTGCAGCCGCACGAGGACCCGCCGCGTTTCGACGCGCCGCTGCAACTGGTGGCGCGGGCCTTGTCGTTCACGGACCCCATCACCGGCGCGGCACGTGCATTTTCACGTGGCACCGCGACAATCGCGCCGCCATGAGCCCGCCCGATCCGCACACCCAGGTCCAGGAACTGCGCCGCCAGCTGCAGTCGCTGGTGGAGGCCGCGCAGGCCAACGAGCGCAAGCTGGACCGCTTCGACGCGCTGGAGCGCCGGCTGATGGCGGTCAGCTCCATGGAGGAGCTGGTGCACCTGCTGCTGGTGGACTGCCGGGCCGACTTCGGGCTGGACGCCGCGGAGCTGTGGCTGCTCGACCCCGAGGAGGAGCTGCGCCGCGCGCTGCCTGTGCTGCCGATGGTCAAGGCGCCGCGCCTGCTGGACAACCACGCCCCGCTGGTGGCCCTCTTCGGCGCGGCGCGCGTCACCCGGCTGATCGGCCCGGGCCATGGCGAGGACCTGCTGGCGGCGGCCTTCGAGCCCGGCACGGCGCTGCGCTCGGCGGCGCTGCTGCCGCTGATCCGCCAGGGCCTGCTGATCGGCAGCCTGCACCTGGGGGCGCTGGACGCGGAGCGCTACGACGCCGCGTCGGGCACCAAGTTCCTGGACCGCCTGGCGGCCATCGCGGCCATCGCCATCGAGAGCATGCTCAACCGCGAGCGGCTGCGCCGCGCCGGCATGACCGACGGCCTGACCGGCGTGCACAACCGGCGTTACTTCGACCACCGCAGCCTGATCGAGTTCAGCCAGGCGGTGCGCCACCGCTACCCGCTGGCCTGCCTGTTCCTGGACATCGACCATTTCAAGGCCATCAACGACGGCCACGGCCACTCGGCCGGCGACGAGGTGCTGCGCCAGGTCGGCGGCCTGATCCTGCGCACGCTGCGCACCGGCGACCTGGCGGCCCGCTACGGCGGCGAGGAGTTCGTCGTGCTGCTGCCGCGCACCGACCTGGTGGGCGCCTGCGAGGTGGCCGAGCGCATCCGGCTGCTGGTGCAGGAGGCGCCGTTCGTGACGCCCGAGGGCGAGACGGTCAGCGCCACGCTGTCGGCCGGCCTGGCCATGCTGCCGGCCGGCGCGACCAGCTTCGCCGACCTGCTCAACGCCGCCGACCGCGCGCTCTACGAGGCCAAGCGCGCCGGCCGCAACCGCACCGTGGCCGACGAGGGGCTGGGTGCAGCCGCCGCGGCCGCCTCATGACCCCGACGCCGCGGCGGCGGCAGCGCCCGCCGCATCACCTTCCTGTGCCTGCCATGAAATCCTTCTCCATCGCCCTGTGTCTCACCCTCGCGGCGGCCGCCGTTTCGGCCGGCCCCGTGCTGGACCGCATCCAGTCCAGCGGCCGCATCGTGCTGGCGCACCGCGAGTCCTCCGTGCCGTTCAGCTACCTGCTGCCCGACGGCAAGCCGGTGGGCTACGCGGTCGACCTGTGCCTGAAGATCGCCGACGCGGTGCGCCAGCGGCTCAAGCTGAAGACGCTGGCGCCGCAGTTCCTGCTGGTGACGCCGGCCAACCGCATCCAGATGCTGGTCGACGGCAAGGCCGACCTGGAATGCGGCTCCACCACCAACAACGCCGAGCGCCGCGAGAAGGTGGCGTTCACGGTGCCTCACTACATCACCGGCGCGCGCTACCTGGTGCGGGCCGACAGCGGCATCGCCGAGCTGGCCCAGTTCGACGGCAAGACCCTGGTGTCCACCAAGGGCACCACGCCGCTGAAGTCCATCACCCAGGCCAACAACGAGCGCGCGCTGCGCATCAGGATCATCGAGGCGCCCGACCATGCCAAGGCCATGGAGATGCTCGCGGCCGGCCAGGCGGACGGCTTCGTGATGGACGACGTGCTGCTGTACGGCCTGGTGTCCGCCAGGGCCGACGCGGCCAAGTTCCGCGTCGTCGGCAAGTTCCTGACCATCGAGCCGCTGTCCATCGTGCTGCCCAAGAACGACCCGGAGTTCAAGGCCGTCGTCGACGAGGAGATGAAGCGCCTGATCGCCAGCCACGAGGCGCATGCGATCTACGAGCGCTGGTTCATGAAGCCCATCCCGCCCAGGAACACCGCGCTGAACCTGCCGATGAACTACCTGCACCGGGATTTCTGGAAGTACCCCTCGGACGAAGTGCCGTACTGAGCGTTCCCGGCGCCGGCCACGGCCGGGCTCATGACAAACCCCGAGCTTGCCGCCGCGCGCGCGCCGGCGCGGGCCGTGACAATCCGTCACGACCTGGCGCCCAACGATGAGCAGCATGGATACCCCCGCCGACCTTCCCGGCGCCGCGATGCGGCGTCGCCCGGGGTCGCTGCGACTGCGGCTGACGCTGGGCATGCCGCTGCTGAACGGGCTGGTCGTCGCGCTGTTCGACTGGACGCTCGGCGGCTTCGAGTCGCTGCATGACAGCCTGGCCCGCCTGGGCTGGCTGGTGCTGCTGCTCAGCGCGGGCCAGCTGCTGCTGCTGGAGCTTCTGCTGCTGCGCCCGCTGCAGCGGCTGGCGGCGGGCTGCGAGGCGATGGAATCCGCCCCGGTGCCGTTGACGCCCGAGGCCGCGGCGCCGGCATCCGGGCTGGCCGCCGAGCTGGACCGCATCGGTCACGCGATGCACCGCGCCCGCGGCTCGCTGTGGCAGCAGGACCAGGACGCCCGCGAGCTGCGCCGCGAGCTGGCCCAGCAGCGCCACCTGCTGGAGATGGCCCATGCGGCGCTGGACGGCCACCGGCGCGAGCTGGCCAGCCTGGCGCGCACCGACGTGCTGACCGGCCTGGCCAACCCGCGCGCCTTCGACGAGGCGCTGCGCCGCGAGTTCAAGCGCGCCCAGCGCCAGCGCGGCCTGCTGGCCGTCGCGGTGCTGGACCTGGACCAGTTCAAGCAATTCAACCTCGTGCACGGCACCGACGCCGGCGATGCGGCGCTGCAGCGGGTCGCGGCCCTGCTCGACGAGCGCTTCAAGCGCGACACCGACGTCGCCGCGCGGCTGGGTGGCGAGGAGTTCGCCGTGCTGATGCCGGGCCTGGGCATGGCCGAGGCCCAGGGCGTGCTGGAGTCGGTGCGCGACGAGCTGCGCGCGCTGCGCCTGCCCGACGGCCGGGGCGACCTGACCCTGAGCGTGGGCCTCGCGGCCGCCAGCCCTGCCCACCCCTACCTCAGCGCACAGGCGCTGCTGCAGGCGGCCGACGAGGCGCTGTACATCGCCAAGCACGCCGGGCGTGACCGGCTCAGCCTCGCGGCCTGAATACCGGCTGAAGGGGGCAGCCGCCGTCGCGAGCGGGCTCAGGGTGGGTCGAGCCGCGCAGCCGTACAGGCGTACGGCGAGCGGCGCAGGCCCGCCCTGTGTCCGCGCAGCAGGCGGATGCCTCCTTCAGCGGCCGTGTTCCTGGGCGGCGAGGAGCTGCTCGTTGACGCGCCGCGCCGCGCGCAGCACCAGCGTCTCGTCCAGCTGCGCCTGCGGCGCGATCTGGCTGGCCACCTCGTCCAGCTGGTCGGGGTGGTTCAGCAGCGCCCAGGCCACCGTCGAGATGGCGGCGACGCTGCGGCGCGCCAGGCTGTCCGGCATGGTCAGCGTGGCCTGGATCTCGACATGGTGGCGCACGCTGGCGACCGCCGCGGGCGCCAGGCCCCAGCTCTCGCACAGCGCGGCGCCCAGCGCGTCGTGGCTGACGCCGAAGGCGGTGTGCTCCAGCTCCACCAGCTCCGTGTCCTTGGTCGCGGCGCGCAGCATGGCGGGGTAGTGCGACGGCGCGTGGCGGTACAGCACCGCCTTGCCGCATTCCTCGAACAGGCCGGCCGAATGCGCGGCCCAGGGGTCCACGCCCAGCATCTGGCCCATGCGGCCCATCAGCAGGCCGCGCTGCGAGGCACGCGTCCACACCGATTCCAGTTCGGCCGCGGCCGGGAAGGCGGCGCGCAGGCCCATCTCGAACGTGATGGCCGCGACCTCGCGCATGCCCAGGTAGGTCAGCGCCTGGTGCACCGTCTGCACGCGGCCGCGCAGGCCGTAGAGCGACGAATTGACCGCCTTCATGACGGCGGCGGCCAGCGCCATGTCGGTCTCGACCAGCGCCGACATGGCCTGCAGGTCGATGTCTTCGGCGGCCATCAGCAGCGACAGCTTGACGAGGACCTCCGGCTGGGTCGGGATCTCGATGTCCAGATTGCGCAGTTGAGGATCGACGGGCATGGTGAAAGGGGACGCTGGGGGATGTCCGATGGTAGATCAGCGGAAGAAGGCGTCCCAGGCTGTTTTGAGGATGAGGGCGCTCACGACGATGACGAAGGCACCGCGCACGAAGCCGGCGCCGTGCTTGAGGGCCAGCCGGGTGCCCAGCAGGCTGCCGGCCACGTTGGTGACGGCCATCACCGCCGCCACCTGCCACCAGAAATGGCCCTTGCTGACGAACAGCGCGATGGCGGCCGCGTTGGTCAGCAGGTTCATCAGCTTGGCGGTGGCCGAGGCATGCAGGAAGTCGTAGCCCAACAGCCGCACGAACAGGAAGACGAAGAAGCTGCCGGTGCCGGGGCCGAAGAAGCCGTCGTAGAAGCCGATCACCAGCGCGATGCCGCCGGCCACCAGCGCCTCGGCACGGCCGGTGAAGCGCGGCCGGTGTTCGCGGCCCAGGTCCTTCTTCGCCAGCGTGTAGACCAGCACCGCCAGCAGCACCAGCGGCAGCGCCTTGCGCAGGCCGTCGGGGCTCACCAGCGTCAGCGCCCAGGCGCCGGCAAAACTGCCCGCGCCGGCCAGCACGGCCGCCGGCATCAGGCGCCGCCAGGGCAGCTGCACCCGCTTGACGTACTGCAGCGTGGCCCAGCCCGTGCCCCAGATGGACGCGCCCTTGTTCGTGCCCAGCAGCGTGGCGGGCACGGCGCTGGGAAAGGTGCTGAACAGCGCCGGCACCAGCACCAGGCCGCCCCCGCCCGCCACCGCATCGATGAAGCCTGCAAGCAGGGAAGCGGCGGCGACGGTGATCAGGTCAAGCATGTCCGGGTTCCAGTGCATCGCGGCCGTCGTGCCCGCTGCGGGCCGAGCGCCGGGCTGCCATGGGCCAGAGGCCCATGGCCTGTCGTAGGCACGAGCAGTCTGCAGGGACTGCTTGTGTCCGACTCCAGTTCGCCAAGCCGGCCCGTCAGGCGATGTGCGAGGCTGGGCCACCCCAGCGAGCATCGACATCCCCTCGGGGGATCGGCTGGGCTCGCCCGCGTTCAGCGGTGCGAGGCCAGACGAGGGGCCAACAAAATAAAACGGCCACCAAGGGGTGCCTTGGTGGCCGGTGTGATTGTCTTCGGGGTCACGAAGCAACCGTGTGCGCTTGTCGCTTGTCTTGTCTCCTCACAACCCGCCCGGCGGCCCTGGGCCGGAGCCCGGAACCGCGTCGAGTGCCGAGAATGTATTGCCCTGCTGCGGTGCATGAAACTGGGGTAACCCCGGGTTCGTGGCACACGAAGGGGCATGGGCGCCCCGCCGTGGTGCGTCGCAACGGCGGCGTCGCGCCGCAGAATGCGCCGATGCGCGCCCCTGCCCACCCGCTTTCGTTGCTGACGCCGCTGCTGTTGTCGGGCCTGCTGGCGGCCTGCGGTGGCGGGGGTGGCGGCACCGGCACGGGTCCCGACACCGGCGCGGGCGCCGGCCTGGGCCAGACGCTGCTGTTGACGCTGCCGGCCAGCGGCCTGGGGCCGGCCGACCTGGCGGTCATCGTGGCCGAGGGCGACCCGCTCAGCGAGGCGGTCGGCGCGGCCTATGTGGCGGCACGCGGCGTGCCGGCCGCGAACCTCGTCCGCGTCCGGGTCAACACGGCCAGCGCCACCATCAGCGCGGCCGACTTTGCGTTGCTTAGAGCCAACATCGACGCCCAGTTGGCCGCCGCGGCGCCCGCCGTGCAGGCCAGCTTGCTGACCTGGGCGGCGCCCAGCCGGGTGGTGGGCAGCTGCAGCATGGGCATCACCAGCGCCATGACGCTGGGCCACGACAGCCGCTACTGCAACCCCGCGCCGGCCACCACCGCCTGCGCGCCCACCGCGGCGTCGCCGCTGTACGACAGCGAGGCGCGGCGGCCCCAGGCCGAGCTGCAGCTGCGCCCGTCCATGCTGCTGGGGGCCACCACCCTGGCGGCCGCCCAGGCGCTGATCGCCCGCGGCCTCGCCGCCGACGCCACGCGGCCGGCCGGTGACGGCTGGCTGGTGCGCACGACGGATGCCGACCGCAACGTGCGCTGGACCGACTTCGCGCCGCTGCCTGGCGCCTGGGCCGGCGCGCTGAACCTGGCCTACGTGGACAACAGCGCCGGCGCGCCGGCGGCCAATGCGCTGGCCGACAAGAACAACGTGCTGTTCTACCTGACCGGCCTGGCCAGCGTCGCCAACCTGGGCACGCTGCAGTTCCGCCCCGGCGCGCTGGCCGACACGCTGACCTCCACCGGCGGCCTGCTGCCGGGCGGTGGCGGCCAGATGCCCGTCACCGCCTGGCTGGAGGCGGGTGCCACGGCCAGCTACGGCACGGTGGAGGAGCCGTGCAACTTCCCGCAGAAGTTCTCGCGCGCCTCGGTGCTGGTCGACCATTACTGGCGCGGCGCCACCGCCATCGAGGCCTACTGGAAGGCGGTGCAGTGGCCGGGCCAGGGCCTGTTCGTCGGCGAGCCGCTGGCCCAGCCGTTCCGCGATTCGCCCAGCTTTGCCATCGTGGCCGGCGAGTACCAGATCCGGACGCGCAACCTGCGCCCCGGCGGCCGCTATGCACTGCAGTACCGCCTGCCCGGCAGCAGCAGCTGGGCCACGCTGGCCGAGTTCACCGGCCAGCGCGGCCAGCCGCTGGACGGCCGCGCGCCGCTGCCGCCGGCCGCGGCGGTGCAGATCCGCTGGCAAGGCCCCTGTGCCGACAACGCCGCCAGTGCCTGCACGCTGGCGCAGTCGCCCTGACGTCACGGCCGCCCCTGAGAATGCGGGGCGGTCAAATCCCGATTGCCGCGCCGCCCCGGCCGGTCAACAGTCGCCC
>CAXDTK010000197.1:0-10095 GCA_963992225.1 uncultured Comamonadaceae bacterium
GAGATAGGAGTCCGTCTCGTGGGCTCGGAGATGTGTATAAGAGACAGCTGAAGCCGGGCTGGCCGGCGCAGGCGGCGGCCTCCTCCTGGCGCTGGCCCTCGCCGCAGATCAGCAGGAAGGCGTAGAGCAGGTGCGTCACGCGGCCGGGCTGGAGCTGCTCGACGGCCTCGACGCCCCGCTCGGCCAGGATGTAGGCGCCGACGACCGGCGCCGGCCGGGGCTGCGCCTGAGCCAGCGCGGTGGCCAGCGCCAGTGCGGCGATGCATGTCTTCTTCATAGGTTGCACTCGCTGGTCAGGCCCAGGTCGGGCACGGTGTCCTCGCGCGCGACGCCCTGTCGGCGCAGCTGGTCGGCGCGCGCCTGCATGGCCTCGGGGCTCAGCGTCCGGCCGGCCTGGTGCAGCACCCAGTCGACCTCGAAGGCATGCGCGCGCGGCGCACCGGCCACGGCGCCCGCGGCCAGCCAGTGGTTGAAGCTGATGGCCATCGGCTGGCTCGGCACGTTGCGGCCGCCGTGCTCGCCCATCAGCCGGCCGTTGACGTAATGCCGCGTGCGCGTGGCCTCCACCTGCACGGTCAGCAGCTGCCAGCCGTCGAACGAGCCGGGCAGGATGGACGCCTGGTTGAACGACTGCCAGGGGCTGATGCGCACCGTCTGCCAGCTCACCCCGTACAGCCGCGTCTCGGGCTCGCCCCAGCCGCCATGCGGCAGGTACTCGAAGTCCACCTCGCTGAAGTCGGGGTCGTAGTCGTGCTTGAGCGGGCTGGCCAGGAAGAAGCTCTGGATGACCGGATCGCGCGAGCCCGGCGTATCGCGCAGCCGCACGCGGGCGGTCGTCGTGCCGATCAGGAACTTGCGCGGTCCGCAGAGCTGGGCCAGCGCCGTGTGGGCGGGGGTGCCATCGGTGCTCAGCGTGAGCTTCAGCAGGCCGCCCTGCAGCGCGAGCTGTCCGGGCGAGAACCGCGCCCCGGGCAGGCCCGGGTGGCCGGGGCCTTCGCGCAGCACCCAGCCGCTGGCGCGCAGGGCCGCCAGGTCGGGCTGGGAAAAATCGTCGAAGAACTCGCCGGCCGCCGCCCAGCCAGGCACGGCCACGAAGCCGAGCAGCAGCGCGGCCAGCCTCATGCGGCCGCCAGCGCGGGTGCGGCCTCGCGGCGCGGCATGGGCACCCACAGCAGCAGCAGCAGGGCCGGCAGGCCGCACAGCAGCGTCCACAGGAAGAAATGCTGGTAGCCCAGCGCCAGCTGGATGTCGCCGCTGAGCGTCTTGCTGAGGATGAAGCCCAGCTGCATGACGCCCGAGCCCAGCGCGTAATGCGCCGTCTGGAAGTTGCCGGGCGCCACCACCTGCATGATGTACAGGATCATGCCGACGAAGCCGAAGCCATAACCCGCCATCTCCAGGCCCACGGCCGCGCCGATCTGCCAGATCGAGGTGGGCAGGGCCAGGCTCAGCCCCCAGAACACCGCGTTGGGGAGGGCCATGGCCAGCACCAGCACCGGCATCGCCCGCTTCAGGCCCAGCCAGGCGGTGAAGTAGCCCCCCAGGATGGAGCCCACCAGGAAGGCCGCCGTGCCCACGGTGCCGTAGACGCCGCCCACCTGCTCGCCGGTCAGGCCCAGGCCGCCCTTGTCGCGCGCCTCGATGAGGAACAGCGGGCCGATGGTCTGCACCTGGCCCTCGGCCAGCCGGAAGATGACGATGAACAGCACCATCTTCCAGATGCCCGGCTTCTTCAGGAAATCGGCCACGATGGCGCCCAGCTGCACCGGCACGCCGGGTGGGCGCTGCGGGTTGGGCAGCGCGCGGGCGTTCCAGGCGGCCAGCAGCGCCAGCAGCACGGCCAGCAGCACGAAGATCAGGCTCCAGGCATTGAACACGCCCATGCGCGTCTCCAGCCGCCCGGCCAGCACCATCAGGCCGCCCAGCGTCAGGAACTTGGAGGCGTTGAAGAAGGCGCCCTGCCAGCCCGCGTAGGCGGCCTGGCGCTTCTCGTCCAGCGCGCCCATGTAGAGGCCGTCGCAGGCGATGTCGTGCGTGGCCGAGGCATAGGCCAGGAAGAACAGCACCGCGATGCTCAGCGCGAAGAAGGCGCTGGCCTGCAGCGCCAGCGCCAGCAGGCCCAGCCCCACCGCGCCGCTGAACTGCATCGCCACCACGACGGCCTTCTTGCTGCGCGCCAGCTCCACCAGCGGGCTCCACAGCGGCTTGAAGGCCCAGGCCAGGCCGATGAGGCCGGTCCAGCGGGCGATCTGGTCGTTGGCCACACCCATCTGCTTGAACATCAGGCCGGCGATCAGCATGACGACGAAGAACTGCAGCCCCTGCACGAAGTACAGCGACGGGATCCAGCGCATGGGGTTGCCTGGAGCCCCTCGCCCGGCGGGTACGCCGGTCGATCCCCCGAGGGGATCCGGGCCGGCTTGGGAACGGCCCGGCGCTCGGCCCTGCTTGGCGTTGCCTGCCATCACTTCAGCCCCTGGGGCGCACGGCCGGTGGCGGCAGCACGGCCTTCCAGCCAGGCCTGGATGCCCGCCAGCGCGCCGGGCGCGAAGCCCCAGCTGATCAGCGTAGGCCCGGCCACGTCCAGCGCCTGGTAGGGGTTCCACAGCGTCAGGTGCAGGTCGGGCCGCCAGGCGCTGGCCGCCGCGCCGTAGCGGGCACGGCGGGTGGACACCAGCACGTTGATGCGGCCGTCCCGTGGCACCGTGGCCCAGTCCAGCCGGGCGATGTCGTCCACCATCTGCACCTGGGCATCGCTGAAGGCGCTGAACAGCGCCACCGCCTGGCGGCCGCTGGGGCCGGCCTCGGAGACCATGTCGGTGGGCACGTCGCCCTGCACGATGACGCGGATCGCCGCGGTCAGCGCCGGCGGGGTGGCGCCGCGCAGCGCGGTCAGGCCGGCGGCCCAGGCGTCGGCCACCAGCGCATGGTCGGCGGCGCGGTGGGCACTGTCGTCCACGGCACGGGCTGGGTAGGCGGCGGCCAGCCGGTCCAGGCGGCGGTTGGCCGTCTCGCCCTGCTGCGGCGTGAGGCGGCCGCTGGCAAAGGCGTCGCGCAACGCGTTGATGGCCACCAGCTGCTCGTCGGGCGAGCCTTGTGCCAGCACCATGTCGGCACCGGCTTCGATCGCCATCACGGCGCTGCGGGCATAGCCGAAGCGCTCGGCCACGGCCTTCATCATCAGCGCGTCGGTGATCACCACGCCGTCATAGCCCCAGTCGCGGCGCAGGATGCCGCCCAGCAGCTCGGGCGACAGCGTGGCCGGCCGGTCGGGGTCGATCTGCGGGTAGACGATGTGCGCCGTCATCATGGCCGGCGCCTGCGCCGCCAGCGCCTTGAACGGCAGCAGCTCCAGCGCGTCCAGCTCGGCACGGCTCTTGTCCACGGTGGGCAGCGCGTGGTGCGAGTCCACATGCGTGTCGCCATGGCCAGGGAAATGCTTCACGCAGCAGGCCACGCCTTCGCGCAGCGAGCCGCGCATCCACGCGGCGGCCAGCCGGCTGACCTCGGCCGGGTCGTTGGAGAAGCTGCGCTCGCCGATGACCGGGTTGGCCGGGTTGTTGTTGACGTCCAGCACCGGCGCGAAGTTCCAGTTGATGCCCAGCGACTTCAGGCCGCGCGCCACCGCCGCGCCCACGGCCTCGGCGCGGTCGGCGTTGCCGCTGGCGCCCAGCGCCATGGCCGAGGGCGGCTGCGGCAGGAAGGTCACGCGCACCACGGCACCGCCTTCCTGGTCGATGCCGACCAGCGCCTCGGGGCCGAGCACCTCGATGAGGTCGGCCATCAGCGCCCTCACCTCGCCCTCAGTGCCAATGTTCTTGCGGAACAGGCAGACCGAGCGGATCTTCTGCTGGCGAAGAAAGGCCGCCGTTTCGGCGTCGAGGCGGGTGCCAGGGATGTCGACCATCACCAGGCGGCCGGGATCAAAGGTGCTCATGGTCAATGCGTCTTCGTGACTTTGGCGAGGTTGGGCGGCATGTCCGGGTTGAAGCCGCGGGCTCGCGCCAGCGCCTCCACCATCGGGTAGAAGCTCTGCACCAGCGCGATGGGGTCGAGGTCCTCGTTGCCTGTCGTGGCCAGCGGCAACTCGGCGCCCGGCGTCCCGACGGGCGCGGCCAGCAGCACGCGGCCGCCGCGCGAGCGCATCTCGTCGGCAATCGCCAGCAGGCCGGCCTGGGCCGGGCCGTGCGGCGCGAACACCAGCAGCGGGTAGCCGTCGCGCACCAGCGCCATGGGGCCATGCTTGACCTCGGCGCCCGAGAACGCCTCGGCCTGGATGCCGCAGGTCTCCTTGAGCTTGAGCGCCGCTTCCATCGCGACGGCCAGGCCGGTGCCGCGGCCCAGCACGAACAGGCGTTCGGCGCCCTGCAGCACCGGCAGCGCGGCGCTCCAGTCCAGCCTGGCGGCGGCTTCGAGGGCGATGGGCAGCACGTTCAGCGCGGCGCGCAGCGCATCGTCCTGCTGCCAGGCGGCCACCACGCGGGCGCCGGCCACCAGCTGGGCGATGTAGCTCTTGGTGGCAGCCACGCTCTGCTCGGGGCCGGCATGCAGCTCGAACACATGCTCGGCCGCGGCCGCCAGCGGCGAGCCGCTGGCGTTGACGAAGGCCACCGTGCGCGCACCGCCGGCGCGGAAGAACTGCGTCGGCGCGATCAGGTCGGGGCTCTGGCCCGACTGCGAGAACGCCAGCGACAGCAGGCCCTCGCAGTGGATGCGGCTCTGGTACAGCGTGATCAGCGACATCGGCAGCGACGTGACCAGCCGACCCAGCCGGGCCATCACCAGGTAGGCCAGGTAATGCGCCGCGTGGTCGCTGCTGCCGCGCGCGATGGTCAGCACGCTGGCGGGCGGCCGCTCCTGCAGCGCCTGGCCCAGGCGGGCGTAACTCAGCGGGTCGGCCGCCAACTGGCGGGCCACCGCGTCCGGCGCGCTCAGCGCCTCCTCAAGCATCAACGACGACATCGATCTCTTCACCTTCCACAAACACGCGCTGCACCTGCAGTGCGGCATCCATCACCACCACATCGGCCACCGCGCCTGCGGCCAGGCGCCCGCGCTCGGGCAGGCCCAGGTAGTCGGCCGCCGCCGTCGATACGCGGCGCACCGCGTCCGTCAGCGGCAGGCCCAGGCGCTGCACGAGGTTGCGCAGCGCCTGGTCCATCGTCAGCGCGCTGCCGGCCAGGGTGCCGTCCGCCAGGCGCACACCGCCCAGGCACTTCTGCACCCGGTGCTCGCCCAGGCGGTACTCGCCATCGGGCATGCCGGCGGCGGCGGTCGAATCGGTCACGCAGAACAGCCCGGGGATGCAGCGCAGCGCCGCGCGAATGGCGCCGGGGTGCACATGCAGCAGGTCGGGGATCAGCTCGGCATGCTGGCCATGCGCCAGCGCCGCGCCCACCATGCCGGGCTCGCGGTGATGCAGCCCGCTCATCGCGTTGAAGAGATGGGTGAAGCCCGCAGCGCCCGCGGCCAGCGCGGCCACGCCGTCGTCATAGCTGCCGTTGCTGTGGCCGATCTGCACGCGGATGCCGGCATCGCGCAGCGGGCCGATCAGCGCCAGGTGGCCGGGCACCTCGGGCGCCAGCGTCAGCACCTTGATGGGCGCGAACTCGTTCAAGCGCTGCAACTCGGCCAGCGTGGCGGGAACGGCATGCGCGGGTTGGGCCCCAAGGCGGCCGGGGCTGATGTAGGGCCCCTCCAGGTGCACGCCCAGCACGCGCGCGCCCTGCGGCGCACGCCGGCGGCACACCGGGCCCAGCGCCTTCAGCGCCGCCTCGATCTCGGCGACCGGCGCGGTCATGGTGGTGGCCAGCAAGGCGGTGGTGCCGTGGCGGGCATGGCGGCGCGCAATGGTGGCGATGGCATCGCCGCCCTCCATCGTGTCGCGCCCGCCGCCGCCGTGCACATGGGTGTCGATGAAACCGGGCAGCAGGATGGGCCGGCCGCCTGCGCCCGCGCATTCGGCGGCGACAGGCGTTCCAGCAACGGCCACGACGCGGCCTTGCTCCATGTCGATATGGCCGGCCATCACGCCGTCGGGCGTGACGATGTCACCTTCGAGTCGCAGCCTCATCAGTCCCTGCGCATCTCGGCGACGAAGTCGTAGTAGTCGCTGCGGCAATAGGAATGCGTCAGCTCCACCGCCTCGCCCGACGCCAGGTAGCCCACGCGGGTGATGAACAGCACCGCGGCGCCCAACGGCACCTCCAGCAGACCGGCCAGCTTGGCATCCGCGTTGAGCGCGCGGATGTGCTGCAGCGCCCGCACCGGGGCGCGGTCGCCCAGATGGGTGTAGAGCGAGGCCTCGACCTTCTGCGGGTCGGGCAGCACGCTCTGCGGCAGCACCGACACCTCGTAGGCCATCACCACCTGGTCGGCCAGACGCAGCCGCTCCAGCCGGGCGACGCGCTCGCCGCTCTTGAGCTCCAGCGACAGCTGCTCGTCGGGCGCTGCCGGCGTGAAGCCGCGCAGCAGCCAGCGCGAGCTGGGCACGAAGCCGCGCTGGTGCAGCTCTTCGGAGAAGCTGGTCAGGCGCGTCAGCGGCTGCTCCAGCTTGGGCGCGATGTAGTTGCCCGAGCCGCGCTTGCGGATGATCAGACCCTGCTCCACCAGCCGGTCGATGGCCTTGCGGGCCGTCACGCGCGACAGCGCCAGCTGCTCGGCCAGCACGCGCTCGCTGGGCAGGGCCTCGTCGGCATGGAAGATGCCGTCGCGGATGGCCTGGGCCAGCCCCTGCGCCAGCTGCATGTACAGCGGCGAGGCCGCGTTCGGGTCGGGCTTGAAACTGAAGAGGGCGCTCATGCGGACGGCGTTTCCTGTTGGATCAGCCAGAGCGCGCCGCTGGCGGCATCGCCCTGGGGGGGGACGCGGCGGGCTTGCACCGCCGGGCTGAGACGGTCGGCCAGGCGCAGCGCGATGCTGCCCGCCAGGGCCAGCGGCAGGCTGGGGTGCAGGGCCTCGGCCAGGGCGTCGAGTGCGCGCGCGGCGGCGGCCAGCAGCGCGGCGGCGGCGGGGTCGGCGGCTTCATGTTCAAAGACCCGCGGCGCCAGGCCGGCATAGCCGCCCTGCCCGGCCTGGGCGCAGAACGCCAGCATGGCCTCGCGGCTGGCGCCGGCCTGGGCCCAAACGGCCTGCACCAGCGCGCCCGCCGGCGCGCGGCCGTCGAAGGCGGCCTGCGCCAGCTTCATGGCCTGCTGGCCCAGCCAGGCGCCGCTGCCCTCGTCGCCGATCTGCCAGCCCCAGCCGCCCACCAGGCGGCGGCTGCCGTCGGGCAGCAGCGCCTCGGCCACCGAGCCGGTGCCGGCGATCAGCAGCGCGCCGGGCTGGCCACCATGCGCGCCCAGCAGCGCGGCCAGGCCATCGGTCACCAGCGTGAAGCGGGCCACGCCCGGGTCGGCGGCGACGAAGGCCTGCAGCTGCGCCGGCACGCCGGTGCCCGACAGGCCCAGGCCCAGCGCGCAATCCTGCAGCCGCAAGCCCGCGACGCCGGCCTGCGCGACGGCGGCGGCGATGTGGCGCCAGGCCTGTTCTGCGCCCTGCCCCAGCGCGGAGGCGCCGGCCTCGCCGCGGCCCAGCATCTGCCCCTGCGCGTCGGCCACGACGGCCCGCGTGGTGGTGCCGCCGCCGTCGATGCCCACCCACCAGCGCGCGGCGCGGCCGGAGTCACGGGAGGTCAGCAACGAGGGGTGGCGCGAGAGGGGCATGGATCGACGGCAGGGGAGCCTTGTGTCGATACCACTCTAATACCAACTATCGAACCCGTCAATTGGTTTTAAACTGGTCTACCAGCCCGATCGCGGCGGCCCGCCTGTCCCGGCGGCCGCCTGCGCGGTGTCGGCAAGAATACCAGTCAGAAACCAACCTGGGAACGCGCCGTGTTCACCCTTCATCCTGCCGCCAGCGAGGCGCTGGCCGCGCGGCTCGCGCGCATCGCCCGTGTCGCCCACCGCCACCCCGCACTCGCCGACCGGCTGCTGGACGCGCTGGCCCGCGGGGCGCTGGCCGCGGGCGACACCGCTGTCGGCGTGGACGCGCTCTACGCCCGCTTCACGCTGCTGGAGCCGCGCGGCCGGGCGCTGGAGCTGCTGCCGGCGCTGGAGCAGGCCGGCGCGCTGGCGGCGGCCGGGCATTTCCCGGTGCAGGCGGCGCGCGTGTGCGAGGCGCTGGGCCGCATCGCCTACCAGCAGGGCGAATACCAGCTCGCCAGCGAGCAGTGGAGCCGCGCGCTGGACCTGGCCGAGGTCAGCGGGCATGGCCAGACCGGCGTGGCCGCGCGCATCGGCCTGGGGCAGATCCATTACGCGCACGCCGACTGGGCGCGCGGCCTGCGCCAGATGCGCGATGCCGGCGAGCAGCTGGCGCGCCCCGGGCCGCAGGGCGACGACAGCTACCTGGCCGCCAAGCTGGCGCTGAACATCGGCGTGGGCAGCTTCGAGACCGGCGACCTGCCGGCGGCCGAGCGCCACTTCAGCCACGGCCTGGCGGCCGCGCGCCGCGGCGGCCACCGGGTGTTCGAGGCCGAGGCCCACTGGCACCTGGCCCGCGCCGCCCTGGCCCGCCAGCGCATGGACTGGGCCGTGGCCGACTGCCGGCTGGCGCTGGACATCGCGGCCCGCCAGGGCTACCCCTGGCTGGAAGCGGCCGCCAGCCGCACCTGGACCGAGATCGCGCTGGCCCGCGGCGACACCGCCGCCGCCGTGCGCTCCACCCGCCATGGCCTGGCGCTGGCCCAGCGCATCCAGGCCCGCGCCCAGGCCCGCGAGGCCCACCTGCAGCTGGCCCGCCTGCTGCAGACCGAAGGCGATGCGGCCGGCGCGCTGGAGCACCTGTGGCAACACCTGGCCCTGCAGTCCGAGATCGAGCGGCTGAGCCTGCCGGCGCGCACCACGCTGGCCGCGCCGCCGGCCGACAGCGCCGCCGCGCCGGCCACGCCGGAGGAGCTGCTGCTGCACCTGTGCGGCCGGCGCCAGCGCCTGGCCGCCACGCCGCCGGCCGAGGCGCTGGCCGAGTTGAAGACCGCCGGCGCACGCATCCTCGGGCTGGCCAGCGTGATCCGCTGGCCGCTGGGCGAGGGCGGCCTGCACCCCGGGGCCCAGCCCCGTTACCTGGACCTGCTGACCCGCCATGGCGCGCCGCTGGCCCTGCCCGACGCGGCCCTGCACCCCTGCCATGCGGAGTTGGCCGGCCTGCCCGGCGCGGCCGCGGCGCGCATCGAGGTGCCGCTGTACGACGGCACCCGCCTGGCCGGCGCGCTGTGGCTGGTGGACGCGCATGCGACGCGCGCCTGGACGCGGCAGGAGCTGCTGATCGCCAGCGAGCTGGCCCTGCTGTTCGAAAGAGTGTGAGAGCGCCCCTCGCCCGGCTTGCCGCGCTGGACGCGGGCAAGGCCGGTCAGCCCCCCGAGGGGGCGGCGATGCCTGCGGCGTGGGGCCGCAAGCACATCTCCCAACGCGGGCCGGCCTGGGGCGGCCCGGCGCGCCGGCTCAGAGGCCACGCATGCGGGCCTCGCGCTCCGCGGCGTCGCGCACCAGGCCGCTGATCAGCCGGGCCTCGGGCAGCTGGGCCCAGTAGCGCACGGGCATCTCCTTCTTCATCGCGGCCACCTTCAGGCGCGCCGGGTTGAAGATGCTGCGGTAATAGGTCAGCCACAGCGCCTCGCCGGCGTCCTCGGGCGGTGCGTCCTCGCGGCGGGCGGGGCCGGCACCGGTCAGGCGCTGGCCGTCCCAGTGCAGGCAGCCGCGCGGCGTCAGGATGGCCCAGGGGTGCTGGGCGAAGCGGCGCACGAAGAACGGCGCCGCCGCGCGCAGGATGTGGTGCGACGGCTCGAACCAGGCCACGTGGCGGCGGCCGCCGGCGGCGTCGGCATCGGCCACCTCGCGGAAGCGCACGAAGGCGTGCATCTTGTGGATCTCGCGGTCCACCTGGCGGGCCAGCGACTGCAGCCGGCGGCGCTCCGGGTCCAGCCGGTCGGCCCACAGTGCCGGCTCGCGCTGCAGGCGGCGGGCGAAGGCCAGCAGCCGCGCGTAGCGGGTGTCGTCGGCATGCATGGCGACGCGCCGGCCCAGCTCGCCCCAGCCGTCGGGCGGGGCCCAGGCC
>CAXDTK010000198.1:0-10084 GCA_963992225.1 uncultured Comamonadaceae bacterium
ATAGGAGTCCGTCTCGTGGGCTCGGAGATGTGTATAAGAGACAGCCCCTGCTCCTGGCCGCGCTGCTCGCGCTGGCCGCCCCGGCGCATGCCGCCGGCACCGACCCCATCGTGCAGGCCTGGCCCGCACGCAAGCCGCAGCGCGACGCCGTGCTGGAGGCCCGCGTGGACGCCGCGCTGAAGACGCTGACGCTGAGCCAGAAGGTGGGCCAGATGACGCAGCCCGAGATCCGCGCCATCACGCCGGCCGAGGTGCGCGAGTACGGCATTGGCACGGTGCTCAACGGCGGCGGCGGCTGGCCGGGCGACGACCGCGCTGCCACGCCGGCGCAGTGGCGCGCGCTGTCGGAGCAGTTCCAGGCCGCCGCGCTGCAGGCCACGCCCGGCATCCCGCTGATCTGGGGCACGGACGCCGTGCACGGCCACAACAACGTGCGCGGCGCCACGCTGTTCCCGCACAACATCGGGCTGGGCGCCACGCGCAATGCCGAGCTGGTGCGCGACATCGGCCGCGCCACCGCCCGCGCGGTGCGGGCGTCGGGCCTGCACTGGGCGTTCGCGCCGACGCTGGCCGTCGTGCAGGACGTGCGCTGGGGGCGCACCTACGAGAGCTTCGGCGCCGACCCGGCGCTGGTGCGCCGCCTGGGCCAGGCCGCCGTCGAGGGGCTGCAGGACGGCCTGAAGGACGGCCGCGGCGTGCTCGCCACCGCCAAGCACTACATCGCCGACGGCGGCACCCGGCGCGGCATCGACCAGGGCGTCGCGCAGGCCAGCCCGGCGGCGCTGGCGCAGGTGCATGGCGCCGGCTACCTGGGCGCGCTGGACGCCGGCGCGCTGACCGTGATGGCCTCGTTCAGCAGCTGGACCGACAGCGCCAGCTACATCGCGCACGGCAAGATGCATGGCAACCGCAGGCTGCTGACCGACGTGTTGAAGGAGCGCCTGGCCTTCGACGGCCTGGTGGTGAGCGACTGGGACGGCGTGGGCCAGGTGCCCGGCTGCACCGACGAGGACTGCCCCGCGGCCATCAACGCGGGCATCGACGTCGTGATGGTGCCGTTCAGGTGGAAAGCGTTCCACGCCAACACCGTGCGCGCCGTCGAGCAGGGCTTCATCCCGCTGGCTCGCATCGACGACGCGGTGCGCCGCATCCTGCGCGTCAAGTTCAGCCTGGCCGTGCAGCCGGCCGTGCCCGCCACCGTGGAGGCGCTGCAGGCCCCCGAACTGGCCCGCCGCGCGGTGCGCGAGTCGCTGGTGCTGCTCAAGCACCAGCCGGGGCTGCTGCCGCTGGGCCGCAGCGCACGCGTGCTGGTGGTGGGCGCCGCGGCCGACAGCCTGGCCCACCAGAGCGGCGGCTGGAGCGTGACCTGGCAGGGCACCGACACCCGCAACGCCGACTTCCCGCAGGGCACCTCGCTGCTGGCGGCGCTGCGCCAGCGCCTGGGCGCGGCCCAGGTGACGTTCGACGCCGACGGCAGCCGCAGCGACCCGGCGCGCTTCGACGCCGTCGTCGCGGTGCTGGCCGAGACGCCCTATGCCGAGGGCGAGGGCGACATCCGCGTCACCGACACCCTGCGCCACAGCCGCCGCCATCCGCAGGACCTGGCGCTGCTGCAGCGCGTGGCCGGCCGCGGCGCGCCGGTGGTCACGCTGCTGTACTCGGGCCGGCCGCTGTACGTGAACGACCTGGCCAACCGCAGCGATGCCTTCATCGCCGCCTGGCTGCCGGGCACCGAGGGCGCGGGCCTGGCCGACCTGCTGGTGGCGCCGGCCGCGGGCGAGCCGGCCTGGCCCGGCTTCACCGGCCGGCTGCCCTTCCCCTGGCCCGCCGGGCCCTGCCAGTTCAGCAGCCAGGCGTCGAAGCAGGACCGCCCCTGGTGGCCGGTGGGCGGCGGCCTCAGCGGCCGGGAGCAGGCGGCGCCGGCCGCCGGCCGCCTGCCCGAGCCCGCCGACCCGCCGACGCTCTGCCCCCTCTGAGGCGCGGGTCGATCGCCGGACCGGACACCCGCTGCGGCGCCCCTGTGATTCAATCCCGCGCGTCGATCACAGGGGACGCATGGCAACGATCAAGGATGTGGCGCGGCTGGCCGGCGTGGGCGTGGGCACCGCGTCGCGCGTCATCAGCGGAAACGGTTCCGTCGCGCCGGCCACGGCCGAGCGCGTGCGCAAGGTCATCGCGCAGCTGAAGTTCCGGCCCTCGCATGCCGCGCGCTCGCTGGGCAACGGCACGTCCAAGCTGATCGGCGTCTACATCCCGTTCCTGCGCGGCACCTACTACACGCCCATCCTGCGCGCCATCGACCTGGTGCTGCGCGCGCAGGGGCTGCACATGGTGGTGGCGTTCGGCGAGGGCATCGACGACGAGCGCGTCGAGACCATCGACGGCATGCGCTTCCTGCTGGACCGCGACTGCGACGGCCTGGTCGTGCTGTCCAACGCGCTGCAGGACGAGGACATCAAGGCGCTGGGCCCGGCCGCGCGCCAGGTGGCGGTGCTGAACCGCCACTTCGACCGCATCCAGGAGCAGTGCTTCACGGCCGACCATGTGCAGGGCGGCGTGCAGGCCGCCCGCGCGCTGCTGCAGCACAAGCACAAGGACATCGCGGTCGTCTCCGGCCCCACCACCTCGCCCGACAACGTCGCGCGCCTCGCCGGCTTCATGGGCGAGCTGGCCGGGCGCGGGCTGGACATGGCCAAGGTGCAGACCCTGCCCGGCGACTTCTCCAACCAGGCCGGCTGGGACGCCGCCGGCACGCTGCTGGCGGGCAGGCGGCTGCCCACGGCGGTGTTCTGCGCCAACGACGAGATGGCCATCGGCCTGCTGTCGCATTTCCAGGAGCGCGGCGTGCCGGTGCCGCACCAGGTCTCGGTGCTGGGCTACGACGACTCGCCCAGCGCCGAGTTCGCCGCGCCGCGGCTGACCTCGGTGCACATCCCCAGCCACGAGGTGACGCTGGCGGGGCTGCACTGGCTGCTCAACCGCTGCTACGACATGGCGCTGCCGGTCGCGCGGCAGTTCGACATCTCGGTGACCTGGCGGGCGTCGGTGGCTGCCCCCCGCCCAGCCGCGCGCCGCTGAACGCGGGCGCGCCGGGCCGCGGCCCGGCGCCGGGCCCTCGGTTCTCGCCGCATCCGGCAGAGGACACAATCCGGGCTGCCCTTGGCTTCAGCCCTTCTATGTCCCACCGCGTCCTGACCGGCATCACCACCACCGGCACCCTGCATCTCGGCAATTACGTCGGCGCCATCCGGCCCGCCATCGAGGCCAGTCGCGCCGCCGGCGTGGAGAGCTTCTACTTCATGGCCGACTTCCACGCGCTGATCAAGTGCGACGAGCCGGACCGCATTGCCCGCTCCAGCCGCGCCATCGCCGCCACCTGGCTGGCCGCCGGCCTGGACCCGGCCCGCGTGACGCTCTACCGCCAGAGCGACATCCCCGAGATCCCCGAGCTGACCTGGCTGCTGACCTGCGTGACGGCCAAGGGCCAGATGAACCGGGCGCACGCCTACAAGGCCGCGGTGGACGCCGCGACCGCCGCCGGCGAGGAGCCGGACGCCCACGTCACCATGGGCCTGTTCAGCTACCCGGTGCTGATGGCGGCCGACATCCTGATGTTCAACGCGCACAAGGTGCCGGTGGGCAAGGACCAGGTGCAGCACATCGAGATGACGCGCGACATCGCGCAGCGCTTCAACCATCTCTTCGGCCAGGGCCGCGAGCTGTTCACGCTGCCCGAGGCGGTGGTGGACGCCGAGATGGAGCTGCTGCCGGGGCTGGACGGCCGCAAGATGAGCAAGAGCTATGACAACGTCATCCCGCTCTTCGAGGGTGGCGCCCAGGCGCTGAAGGACGCGGTGGCGCGCATCGTCACCGACAGCAAGCTGCCCGGCGAGCCCAAGGATCCCGAGGGCCAGGCGCTCGTGACGATCCATGACGCGTTCGCCACGCCCGGGCAGCGCGCCGCCTTCCGCGCCGCGCTGCGCGCCGGCCTGGGCTGGGGCGAGGCCAAGCAGCAGCTGGTGGCGCTGATCGAGGGCCAGATCGGGCCCATGCGCGCCCGCTACGACGCGCTGATGGCCAACCCGCAGGAGCTGGAAGCCATCCTGCAGACCGGCGCCGCCCGCGCCCGCGCCATCGCCGTGCCCTTCCTGAAGCGGCTGCGCGAGGCGGTGGGCCTGCGGCCGTACACGGCGGCCGTGGCCAGCACCCAGGCGAGGGCCGGGAAGGCGGCGCTGCCGCTCTTCAAGCAGTACCGCGAGGCGGACGGCAAGTTCTACTTCAAGCTGCTGTCGGCCGGCGGTGAGCTGCTGCTGCAGAGCAGCGGCTTCGAGCAGGGCCGCGACGCCGGCCAGTGGGTGGCGCGGCTCAAGCGCGAAGGCCTGGTGGCCGACGCGCCGGTGCAGCGCGCGGCCCCGGACGCCGACATCGCGGCCGCGCTGGCCGCCCTGGCCGACGCCGCGTGACGTGGTCACCTCGCCCGCGATCACCGAGCTGCTCGCCGGCACCGCACGCGGCGACGCGGCCGCGCTGCAGCAGCTCTACGCGGTGCTCTACCCCGAGATCAAGCGGGTCGCGCGCATGCGGCTGGCGCAGAGCGGCCCCAACGGGCGCATGGCCGGGCTGAACACCACCGCCCTGGTCCACGAGGGCTTCCTGCGCATGGCCGACCAGCAGGGCCTGCAGGGCCAGACCCGCGGCCAGTTCTTCGCCTACGTCGGCCGCGTGCTGCGCTCGGTGGTGATCGACCACCTGCGCAGCGAGGGGCGCGACAAGCGCGGCGGCGACGCCGTGCTGGTGACGCTGTCGGCCGCGCAGGACGTGGCGGCGGTGCAGAGCTCGGCGGTGGACCTGATCGGGCTGGACCAGGGGCTGGCCCGGCTGCGCGAGCTGGACGAGCCGCTGTACGAACTGATCGAGATGATCGGCTTCGCCGGCCTGACCATCGCCGAGGTCGCCGAGCTGCGGCAGCTGTCCAGCCGCAGCATCAACCGCGAGCTGCTGAAGGCGCGGGCGCTGCTGCAGGAACTGCTGGGCGACGCGCCGGGCACCGTCTACTGACGGCCCTGCGCGTGACGGGGCCGTGATGCAAGCCGCCGACTGGCAGCGCCTGTCGCCGTTGTTCGACGAGCTGGCCGCGCTGCCGCCCGCCGAGCGCGCCACGCGGCTGGATGCCCTGCAGCCGCCCGAACTGGCCGCCCGGCTGGCACGCATGCTGGCCGCGCTGCCCGAGGGGGATGACGGCGAGGACAGCGCCACCGTGGGACTGGACATGGCCGGCTTCGACGCCGGCCTCGCGGCGGCGCTGGCCGAGGCGCCGCCCGGCCCGCCCCCGCCGGCCGTGGGTGACCGCTACGGCGCCTGGCGGCTCACCGGGCTGCTGGGCGAGGGCGGCATGGGCCAGGTCTGGCGCGCCGAGCGGGCCGACGGGCTGTACGAGGGCGAGGCCGCCATCAAGCTGCTGCGCGACGACCTCGCCAGCCCCGGCCTGGCGGCGCGCTTCGCCCGCGAGCGTGCGCTGCTGGGCCGGCTGACCCACCCCGGCATCGCCCGGTTGCTCGACGCCGGCGAGGACCATGGCCGCGCCTTCCTGGTGCTGGAGCATGTGGCCGGCCAGACGCTGTCCGAGCATGTGCGCGCGCAACGGCTGCCGCTGGCCGCGCGCGTGCGGCTGCTGATGGAGGTGGCGCGTGCGGTCGAGCATGCCCATGCGCAGCTGATCGTGCACCGCGACCTCAAGCCCAGCAACGTCATGGTGGATGCCGCGGGCCGCACCAAGCTGCTGGACTTTGGCATCGCCGGCCTGCTGGACGACTCCGGCCAGCAGGCCGACCACCGGCTGACGCAGGTCACCGGTCGGCGGCTGACCCCGGCCTACGCGGCACCGGAGCAGATCCTGGGCGGCCCCATCGGCGTCGCGGCGGACCTCTACTCGCTGGGCGTCATGCTGTACGAACTGGCCAGCGGCCAGCTGCCCTTCGGCCGCCCGGGCCGCGGCCGCACGGCGCTGGAGCACGCGGTGCTGCACACCGAGGCCCGCCGCATCACCCGCGCGCTGGCCGCCGACGGGCCGGCGGGCGCCGACGAGGGCCCGGGCCGCCCCCCCGACGCGCACCGCGCCGCGGGCGACCTGGAGGCCGTGGCCGCCAAGGCCATGCGCAAGGCCCCGGCGGACCGCTATGCCAGCGTGGCCGGCTTCGTGGAGGACCTGCAGCACTGGCTGGACCAGCGCCCGGTCAGCGTGCGGTCGGAGGACTGGCGCCACCGCGCCGCGCTGTGGCTGCGCCGCCATGCCGCGCTGGCCACCGGCTCGGCGCTGGTGCTGGCAACGCTGAGCGCCGGCCTGGGCGTCAGCCTGTGGCAGCGCCAGGCCGCGCAGGCCGCCGCGCGGCAGTCGGAGGAGGTGACGCGCTACCTGTCCGAGCTGCTGGCCTCGGCCAGCCCCGAACAGCATGGCGGCCGCATCCCGAGCATCCTGGACGTGCTGGAGAAGAGCCGCGCCGACCTGCGCCAGCGCTTCGCGCACGACGACCTGACCTACGCCCGCGTGCTGGAGGTGATGGTCGCGACCTACGACGAGATGAACCGGCAGGACATCGCCATCCCGCTGGCGCGCGACCTGGTGGCCGTGCGCAGCCGGCTGTAGGGCGAGGACGACCCGCGCACGCTGGCTGCGCAGCTGCGGCTGGCCCGCACCTTCACGGCGCTGGGCTCGCCGATGGAGGCCATCGAGATCGGCGAGCAGGTGCTGCCCCGGCTGCGGCCGGAGAGCAGCTCGGGCGACTACGAGAACCTGCTGTACCAGCTGATCGTGGCCTACGCCAATGTGGGCCGCTTCGCCGAGGCGGAGGCGCTGCACGAGACCGCCTGGGCGCGGGTGCGGCAGCTCTACCGGCCCAGCGACTACGAGTACGTCTTCTTCAACCTCTACACCCATGTGCTGCGCGTCAACCAGGGGCGCTGGCTGGAGGCCGAGGCCGCGCTGCTGCCGCTGGTGGAGGCCGGCGCGCAGGCGGCGCCGCGCTTCGGCCGCTTCGTGCAGCGCACGCGCCAGACGCTGTGGGTCATCCAGGCCCGGCTGGGCCGGCCGCAGGCGACGGTGGCGGCCGCGCAGCAGCTGGCGGCCGACATGGACGCGCTGCTGGGCCCCGGCAATTCCAGCAGCCAGCGCATGCACAACGACCTGGCGCGCCACCTCATCGAGCGGGGCGACCACGCCCAGGCGGTGCGCGTGCAGGCGGCGCTGGCGGCCCGGCTGCCGGAGGCCGCCGCGCGCAACCCCAACCAGCGCCTGCCGCGCGAGGCGGTGGCGCTGCTGGCCGAGGCGCTGGCCACGCCGCAGCGCCGCGCCGAGCTGCTGCCGCGCGCCCGCGCGCTGGCGGCCGAGCTGCGGTCGGGCCCGGTGCCCGCGGGGCCGCCCTGGGTGGAGGCGATGACCGCGGTGCTGCGCGCCGCGCTGGTGCTGGACGACCTCGCGCTGGCGCAGGACGTGCTGGCGCCGCTGCAGCAGATGCAGGCCGGCGGCTGGCTGCGCGGCTACGACGCCTGGCGCACCCGCGTGGGCCAGCTGGCGGGCGAGCTGGCCCGCGCCCGCGGCCGCCCGGCCGACGGCGTGGCGGCGCTGCGCGAGCGCGTCGCCTTCCTGGACGGCCTGCCGCCGCCGCAGGGCCTGCCGCACTGGCGCGCGCAGCTGGACCTGGCCGCCAGCCTGGTGGCCGCCGGGGCGCCGGACGCGCCACAGGCGCTGGCGCGGGCGGATGCGCTGCGGCCGGCCTGGCTGGCCGCCGGCCACCCGCTGGACGCGCTGCGCCAGGCGCTGGGCCGCGGCGGCAACGGTGCCGCCTGGGCCGGCCAGTTCTAGAGGCGCCGCTCTACGCCGGACGGGCATCCGGTCACGCCGCAAGGTGTTTACCCGGAGCGGATGGCCCATGCCCCCCGGTTAACTTTGCGGCTTCCAAAAAAGAACCTCCCGAGGAGACCCACGATGGCCACCATCCCCGCTGACAAGCTCGCCCTGCAACGCCTCTACCACTGGGAGCGCAGCGCCGGCAGCACGGTCACGCTGACGCAGCCGATGGGGGGTGCGGACCTGAAGGACTTCACCTGGGCCCAGGTGGGCGACCAGGTGCGCCGCATGGCCGCCTTCCTGAAGGCCAAGGGCGCTGCGGAGGGCTGGCCGGCCGACGCCAAGGTGGCCATCCTGTCCAAGAACTGCGCCTGGTGGCTGATGAGCGACCTGGCCATCTGGATGGCCGGCTACATCAGCGTGCCGCTGTACCCGACGCTGGCACCCGAAACCATCACGCAGATCCTGACCCACAGCGAGGCGCGCTTCCTGTTCGTCGGCAAGCTCGACGGCTGGGAGGGCATGAAGCCCGGCGTGCCGGCCGGCCTGCCCGGCGCCAGCTACGCGCTGTCGCCCGACGACGCCAAGCGCAGCTACGAGGGCTGGGACGCCATCTGCGCCCGCACCGAGCCGCTGCAGGGCGAGCCGACGCGCGGCGCCGACGAGCTGTGCACGCTGATCTACACCTCCGGCACCACCGGCCTGCCCAAGGGCGTGATGCACAACTTCGGCGCCTTCGCCTGGTCGGTGGACGCCGGCCTCAAGCGCATCCCGCTGACCGGCAGCGACCGCATGCTGTCCTACCTGCCGCTGGCCCATGTGGTGGAGCGCACGCTGGTGGAGCATGGCTGGCTGCGCACCGGCATGCGGGTGTATTTCGCCGAGTCGCTGGACACCTTCGCCGCCGACCTGCAGCGCGCGCTGCCCACCGTGTTCTTCAGCGTGCCGCGGCTGTGGGTCAAGTTCCAGCAGGGCGTGCAGGCCAAGATGCCGCAGCACAAGCTGGACAAGCTGCTGCGCCTGCCCCTCATCGGCGGCCTGGTGCGCAAGAAGATCCTGAAGGCGCTGGGCCTGAACCAGTGCAAGTTCGCCGCGGGCGGCGCCGCGCCCATGCCGGTGGCGCTGCTGGAGTGGTACGCCAAGCTGGGCCTGCACATCAACGAGGGCTACGGCATGACCGAGAACCTGGCGCTGTCGCACCTGACCGAGCCGGGCAAGAACCAGCGCGGCACCGTGGGCCCGGCCTACCCGGGCGTGGAGGTGCGCATCGACCCCGACAGCGGCGAGCTGCAGATGCGCAGCCCCGCCGTGATGCTGGGCTACTACAAGGCGCCGGAGCAGACGCGCGAGGCCTTCACGTCCGACGGCTGGCTGCGCACCGGCGACAAGGCCAGCCAGGACCCGAACGGCTGCGTGCGCATCACCGGCCGCGTGAAGGACTTGTTCAAGACCAGCAAGGGCAAGTACGTCGCGCCCGCGCCCATCGAGGACAAGCTGGGCATGAACCCCAACATCGAGGCCTGCTGCGTGGCCGGCGCCAACATGGGTCAGCCGCTGGGCATCGCGATGCTGTCGCCGCAGGGCGTGGCGCGCGCCAGCACCGAGGCCGAGCGCACCGCGCTGATGGCCGAGCTGAGCAAGCACCTGGACGACGTCAACGCCCGCCTGGACCCGCACGAGCAGCTCGACGCGCTGGTGGTCATCCAGACGCCGTGGACCGTGGACAACGGCTTCATCACGCCCACCTTCAAGGTCAAGCGCAACCGCATCGAGGAGGTCTACGCGTCCAAGTTCGAGGCCTGGGTGGGCAAGCGCGCCAAGGTGCTGTTCGGCGACTGAGCGGCCGCCGCGGGCGGGCCGCCTGGCCCGCCCGCAGCCCGTTCGCGGCGCCGGGTTCAGTCCGGCACCGAGAAGGCGAACAGCCGGCTGTTCGGCGTGCCGAAGCCGAAGTTGCTGTAGCCCGAGCCCCAGTAGAGCGTGCCGTCGGCGATGGCCGCGCCCGACAGGCAGGAGCCGCCGCCGGCATGGCGCCACAGGATGGCGCCGGTGGCGCCGTTCATCGCGTACATGTGGCCGCTGGCGTCCAGCGAGCAGCCGTACAGCACGCCGTTGGCCGTGGTCACCGGGCCCGAGGGGCCGCCGCCGATGCCGCCGGGCGCCTGCGGGTCGGCGGTCGTCCACAGCAGCGCACCGGTCAGGGCGTCCAGCGCCGCCCAGGCGCCTGTCTCTTATACACATCTC
>CAXDTK010000199.1:0-10004 GCA_963992225.1 uncultured Comamonadaceae bacterium
GCACAATCCGGCGCGAGTTACAGCCGATAACCGGAGACAAACCCATGCGTCGCCCTCCCCGCCCTGCCCGCGTGCTGAGCCCCCTGCTGGCAGGCATCGCCCTGCTGTCCCTCACGCCCACGGCCCAGGCGGCCGGCTACCGCTTCGGCACGCAGAGTGCCGCGGCCGAGGGCACGGCCAACGCGAACGCCGCCGAGGCCCGCGATGCCAGCACGCTGTTCGCCAACCCGGCCGGCCTCACGCGGCTGAGCGGCTGGAACGTCTCCGGCGTCATCGACTACCTCGACGCCAACGCCCGCTTCACCGACCAGGGCTCCACCGTGGCCCTGCCCGGCAGCGGCCTGCAGCCGCGCGCCACCGGCACCGTGGGCACGACGGTGGACTTCACCAAGCCGGCCGTGGTGCCGCACCTGTACGCCAGCTACCGCGCGTCCGACACGCTGGCCTACGGTGTCGGCTTCTTCGTGCCCTGGGGCACCAAGCTGGACTACGGCACCGACTGGGGCGGCCGCTACAACCTGCAGAAGGTGGAGCTGAAGTCGTTCTCGCTGAACCCCAATGTCGCCTGGAAGGCCACGCCCGAGCTGTCGCTGGCCGCCGGCGTGAACCTGCAGTACATGGAAGGCAAACTGCGCCGCGCCGTGCCCTATGCCTCGGCCTATGCCAAGGGTCTGCTGGGCGCCGCGCAGCAGGCGGCCGCCGCCGGCGCACCGGGCCTGGCGCTGCAGTTGCAGCAGCAGGCGTCGCAGGTGTTCGGCAACCCGGCCTACGACGGTTCCATCGCCGTGGAGGGCAAGGACTGGGGGCTGGGCTTCAACCTCGCCTTGCTGTGGGAGCCCATGAGCGGCACGCGCCTGGGCCTGACCTACCGCAGCAGCGTCAGCCACAAGCTCAAGGGCAGCGCCGACTGGTCGCAGCCCGCCAACCTGCCCGCCAACGTGCTGGCCGCCATCACCGCCACGCCCTACAGCGCCACGACCCTGGACCACAACGACTCCGACGCCAGCCTGGCCGTGCGCACGCCCGAGTCGGTGTCGCTGCATGGCTTCCACCAGCTGACGCCCAGCGTCGCGGTGATGGCCGACTTCGCGTGGACGCGCGACTCGCGGCTGCAGCAGCTGCGCATCGACTTCGCCAGCACCACGCCCGACTCCATCACGCCCGAGCACTGGAAGGACAGCACCCGCGTGTCGGTCGGCGCGCAGTGGCAGGCCCTGCCCGCGCTGCTGCTGCGGGCCGGCTACAGCCGCGACCTGTCGCCGGTGCCCTCCGCCACGCGCAGCCCGGCGCTGCCCGACGCCCACCGCACCTGGCTGGCGCTGGGGGCCAACTGGGCGTTGAGCGACGCCAGCAGCGTGGACCTCTCCGTGGGCCATGTGAAGCTCAAGGACGCGGCCATGAACGCCACCGACGACGCCGAGGGCGAGACGCCCTGCAACTGCTCCTTCGGCACCGCGCGCGGCAACTACACCACCAAGGCCACCATCTTCGGTGTCCAGTTCAACCACAAGTTCTGAGGACGCGGCCATCATGGACAGACGCAGTTTTCTCCGCCGCAGCGCGGCCCAGGCCGGCGCGCTGATCACCGCCTCCACCGCCTTGTCCAGCCTGGTCGGCTGCGGCGGCGGTGGCGATGCGGGCACGCCCATCGAGCCGCTGCCGCCCACCTTCCCCGGCTCCGGCACGCCGCTGCCGGCCACGCCGGCCGCGGCGGGCGCCTTCAAGTTCCCGCAGTCGGTCGCCTCGGGCGACCCCAAGCCCGACGGCGCGGTGCTGTGGGCGCGCGTGGTGCCGGGCAGCGCCGACGACGTCGCCAGCGTCACCGGCGCGGGCAGCTTCACCGTCAAGCTCAGCATCAGCAGCGCCGCCGGCAACGCCGCGCTGCTGGGCACCACCACGGCCCTGACCGGCACCGCCGACGCGACGGCCGACGTGCCGGTCTACGAGTTCTACGACCACACGCTGCGCCATCGCATCAGCGGGCTGCAGCCGGCCACTGTCTACTACTACCAGTTCACCGCCGGCGACAGCCGCTCGCGCGTGGGCCGCTTCCAGACGGCACCGGCCGTTGAGACCGACAACAGCGCGCTCAGCTTCGCCTTCATCTCCTGCCAGGACTGGAGCGTCAACCACTGGGCCGGCATGGACGCGCTGGCGCAGGAGAACATCGACTTCGTCGTCCACCTGGGCGACTACATCTACGAGGCCGTGGGCGCCGACTACCAGGCCGGCGGCGTGGAGGCCGCGCACGGCGCGCTGGCCCTGCCCAACGGCACCACGCTGCCCGGCGGCGGCAAGTACGCGACGACGCTGTCCGACTACCGCTACCTCTACAAGCGCTACCGCACCGACCGCCGCCTGCAGAACCTGCACGAGCGCTTCGCCTTCGTGGCCGTCTGGGACGACCACGAGTTCAGCGACGACTGCTGGCAGGACCGCGAGACCTACGACAACGGCACGTTCAACGCCACCACGCAGGTCGGCGACAACACCGCCCAGACCTCGCGCCGGCTGAGCGCCAACCAGGCCTGGTTCGAGGCCATGCCGGCCGACATCTCGTTCACGCTGGACCCGGGCGCCGGCATCACCGGCATCCGCATCTACCGCGACCTGAAGTTCGGCAAGCTGCTGCACCTGGTGATGACCGACGAGCGCCTGTACCGCGCCGACCACCTGATCCCCGAGGCCGCACCCAGCCCGCTGACCGGCCAGCCGGTGGGCAGCATCGGCGCGCGCTACATGGTGCCGCAGCCGACGCTGGCCGCGGTCGAGGCGGCCAAGCTCGGCGCTGGCGCCGCGCTGCCCGACCCGCTGGCGCTCGTCAGCATCCTGGGCGGCGCGCAGCGCCAGTGGTGGGTGCAGACCATGACCACCTCCACGGCGCTGTGGAAGGTCTGGGGCAACGAGGTCTCGCTGCTGCGCATGGGCATCGACGGCAACAAGATCCCGGCCGCGCCGGCCGCCTTCAAGGCCAAGTTCGTGCTCAACGCCGACCAGTGGGACGGCTTCAACGCCGAGCGCAAATACCTGATGGGCCAGCTGCTCGCCAAGGGCGTGAAGAACGTCGTGGCCGTCACCGGCGACATCCACGCCTTCTACGCCGGCGTGGTGATGGCCGACTACGACGCCGCCACGCCCGTGCCGGCGATGGTGGACCTGGTGACCGCCGGCGTGTCCAGCAACTCCAACTTCAGCTACTTCTACGGCGCGGCCACCCAGCCGTCGTTCGCGGCGCTGAAGCCGCTGGTAGCCACCAGCGAGGCCGAGGCCGAGGGCATCGCGATCCAGATGCTGAGCGCCGCCATCGCCCTCGGCGCGGGCGTGACCGACCTGACGAACACCGCTGCCGTGCAGGCCGCGGTGGGCGCGGCGATCGCCGGTGGCCTGGTGCCGGCCGCGGCCTTTGCCGCCACGCCTGGCCTGTCGACGGCCATCATCAACACCTTCGACGAAACCCAGGCGGGCACCATGGGCAGCCTGGTGGCCGCCACCCTCGCGGGCCTGGCCGGCGCGTCCAGGTCGGTGGCCGCGATGACGCTGTACGGGCTGATCCGACAGAAGCTGGCCACCGCGCTGGGCATCCCGACCAGCGCCGTGCCGGCGGCCGAGATCGTCAAGCGCCTGAACCCGTTCGCCGACCCGACGACGGCCGCCGCGCCACCGGTCAACAACCCGTGGATCAAGCATGTGGACAGCGACGCCCAGGGCTATGCCGTGGTCACGCTGAGCAAGACCGAGCTGCTGTGCGACTTCAAGAAGCTCGCGCGGCAGGCGGGCGGCGTGGCCCCGGCAACGCCGGTGGCCAGCGTCAGGCGCCTGCGCGTGGCGGCGGGCGTGACGGATGTGACGGTGGTCTGAGCCCCCGCGCCCCAAGCAAAACGCCCGGCAGTGCCGGGCGTTTTTTCTGGGCGGTGCTACCGCTTATTCACCGAGGTAGGCAGCGCGGACCTTGGGGTCGTTGAGCAGCGCCTGGCCCTCGCCGTCCATCGTCACCTCGCCGGACTCCATCACATAGCCGCGGTTGGCCAGCTGCAGCGCGCGGCTGGCGTTCTGCTCCACCAGCAGGATGGTCACGCCCTGCTGGTGGATGTCGTTCACGACCTCGAAGATCTTGTCCACCATGATGGGCGACAGGCCCATGGACGGCTCGTCCAGCAGCAGCACCTTGGGGCGCGCCATCAGCGCGCGGCCCATGGCCAGCATCTGCTGCTCGCCGCCGGACATGGTGCCCGCCAGCTGCTTGGCGCGCTCCTTCAGGCGCGGGAACAGCGCGAAGACCTTGTCGATGTCGGCCTGGATCTCGCCATCGTTGCGGTTGTAGGCGCCCATCAGCAGGTTCTCGGTGATGGTCATGCGCGTGAAGGTGCCGCGGCCCTCGGGCACCATCACCAGGCCCTGCTTGGCCAGGTCCCAGGCGCCCTGGCCCTTGATGGCGCGGCCCAGATATTCCACGCTGCCGGCGGCCACCGGCTGCAGGCCGGTGATGGCCTTCAGCGTGGTCGTCTTGCCCGCGCCGTTGGCGCCGATCAGCGACACCAGTTCGCCCTCGCGCACCTCGAAGTTCACGCCCTTGACGGCCTGGATGCCGCCGTAGGCGACCTTGAGGCCGCTGACTTTGAGAAGGGTTTGTGCCATGTCGTTCGTCCCCCTCAGTGGTTCTTGTGGCCGGCGCCGAGGTAGGCCTCGATCACCTTTTCGTTGCGCTGCACGTCGTACGGCGTGCCCTCGGCGATCTGCTTGCCGTAGTCCAGCACGGTCACGCGGTCGCACAGGCCCATGACCAGCTTCACGTCGTGCTCGATCAGCAGGATGGTGCGGCCGTCGTTGCGGATGCGGTCGATCAGCTCGCGCAGCACGACCTTCTCGGTCGCGTTCATGCCGGCGGCCGGCTCGTCCAGCGCGATCAGCTGCGGGTCGGTGGCCAGGGCCCGGGCGATCTCCAGACGGCGCTGGTCGCCGTAGCTCAGCGTGCGCGCCTTGAACTCGGCGTACTTGCCGATGCCGACGTAGTCCAGCAGTTCCTGGGCGCGCGCCTTGATGGCGGCCTCCTCGGCCTTGAAGCCCGGCGTGCGCAGCACCGCGCCCAGCAGGCCGGACTTGGTGCGCACATGCCGGCCCACCATCACGTTCTCCAGCGCCGTCATGTCGGCGAACAGGCGGATGTTCTGGAAGGTGCGCGCGATGCCCGCCTTGGCGACCTGGTGCACCGCCTGCGGCGTGTAGGGCGTGCCGCCCAGCACGAAGTTGCCGCCGTCGGGCGTGTACAGGCCGGTGATGACGTTGAAGAAGGTGGTCTTGCCGGCGCCGTTGGGGCCGATCAGGCCGTAGACCTGGCCGCGCTGGATCTGGATGCCCACGTCGGAGAGGGCCTGCACGCCGCCGAAGCGCTTGGACGCGCCGCTGACGTTGAGAACGATGTTGTCTTGTTGGCTCATGGGGTGGGCCTCCTCACTTGACGGCCTGGGGCGCGGCCTTGCCATGCTCCGGCGCGGGCCACAGGCCCCGCGGACGCACCAGCATGATGGCGATCATCGCCAGCGCCACCAGCAGCTGGCGCAGGATGGAGGCGTCGATGCGCCCGCCCGTCATGCTCTGGATGTCGCCGGCGACATAGCGCAGCACCTCCGGCAGCGCCGCCAGCATCAGCGCGCCCAGGATCACGCCGGGGATGTGGCCGATGCCGCCCAGCACCACCATGGCGACGATCATGACCGACTCCTGCAGGCTGAACGACTCGGGCGACACGAAGCCCTGGAAGCTCGCGAACATCGCGCCGGCCACGCCGCCGAAGGTGGCGCCCATGCCGAAGGCCAGCAGCTTCAGGTTGCGGGTGTTGATGCCCATGGCCTTGGCGGCGATCTCGTCCTCGCGGATGGCCATCCAGGCGCGGCCGATGCGCGACTGCTCCAGCCGGTAGCAGATGACGACGCTGAGCACCACCAGCGCCAGGAACAGGTAGTAGTACAGCGTCACCGAGGGCAGCGTGTACTCGCCGATCTGCAGCGGCTTGCCCAGGTCGATGCCGAAGAACCGGAACGAGTCGATCTGGCCGATGCCGCGCGGGCCGTTGGTGACGTTGACCGGGTGCTCCAGGTTGTTCAGGAACACGCGGATGATCTCGCCGAAGCCCAGCGTCACGATGGCCAGGTAGTCGCCGCGCAGCTTCAGCGTCGGCGCACCGAGCGCCACGCCGAACAGCGCCGCCACGCCCGCGGCCAGCGGGATGACGATCCACAGCGGCGAATGCAGCCCGGTCGGGAAGGCCGCCTGGAAGGCCTCGAAGTTCTCGCTGAGGTGCGGGCTGGCCATCAACGCGAACAGGTAGGAGCCCACCGCGTAGAAGGCCACATAGCCCAGGTCCAGCAGGCCGGCGTAGCCGACCACGATGTTCAGGCCCAGCGCCAGCAGCACGTACAGCAGGGCCAGGTCGATGATGCGCACCGGACCGTTGCCGAACTGCTGCGCGAACAGCGGCACGACCAGCAGGCCGATGGCCGCAGCCAGGAAGACTAGAAGTTTTTTAGGTTGCATGACGAACCTTCAGTTGCTGAGGCCGAATGCATTCGGCCGATTGATCGAGCGACCACCGCGGAACCGGCTTTGCCGGGCCGCCGGTGGTGCCCCCTCGAAGGGGGCGCGCGAAGCGCGCAGGGGGTGGGTCATCACGCGCGGTCCGCCACCCGCTCGCCCAGCAGGCCCGAGGGCCGCAGCGTCAGCACGAGGATGAGGGCCACGAAGGCGAAGATGTCGGCGTAGTGGCTGCCCAGCACGCCGCCGGTCAGGTCGCCCAGGTAGCCGGCGCCGATGGCCTCGATGAGGCCCAGCAGCACGCCGCCCACCACCGCACCGGCCAGGTTGCCGATGCCGCCCAGCACCGCGGCCGTGAAGGCCTTCAGGCCGGGCATGAAGCCCATGGTGTGCTGCACGGTGCCGTAGTTGGCGGCCCACATCAGGCCGGCCACCGCGGCCAGCGCGGCGCCGATGACGAAGGTGGTGGAGATGATGAAGTCGGGCTTCACGCCCATCAGGCCGGCCACGCGCGGGTTCTCGGCCGTGGCGCGCATCGCGCGGCCCAGCTTGGTGAAGTTCACCAGGTACATCAGGCCGGCCAGGATGCAGACGGTCAGGCCCAGGATCAGGCACTGCGTGACCGTGATGACCGGCCCGCCCAGGTCGAACGGCGTGGTCGGCAGCAGCAGCGGGAAGGGCTTGGGGTTGGGCTTCCAGATGATCATCGCCAGCACCTGCAGCAGCAGCGACATGCCCATCGCGGTGATCAGCGGCGCCAGCCGCGGCGCGTTGCGCAGCGGCCGGTAGGCGACCTTCTCGACCGCGTAGTTCAGCGTCGCGCAGACGACGATGGCGGCGGCCAGGCCGATCAGCATCAGCAGCCAGCCGGGGATGCCGGAATCCGCCAGCAGCGTGACCAGCGTCCAGCTGACCATGGCGCCGACCATCAGGATCTCGCCGTGGGCGAAATTGATGAGGTTGATGATGCCGTAGACCATCGTGTAGCCCAGGGCGACGAGGGCATACATGCTCCCCAGCACCAGGCCGTTGATGATCTGTTGAATCAGAGTCTCCATGAGGGCTCCAGAAGATTTTGTTGGGCGCAGCATGCGCCAGGCGACCAGGGCTGAGCCGCAACCCTCGTGCCAAAAAGCGGCATGAGGCAGGGTTTCAAGGGTATTCACCGACGGTATGGCAGCGTCGCGTGTCGGTTCCCTCCACCCGCGGCCGTCAAGGTCGGATGTCACGAGTGTCGGCCAGCGCGGGCTGGGCGGAAATCCGCACAAACCGCACGCGGGCCGGGCGGTTCTCCGCCACACCCCAAAAAACCGGCCGGCGGCCCGCCACGCGGCATCAAGCCTGGGCAAACTACGCGGCCCGTCGTCATGGTTGCGTCCTCCTCCGCCTTCCCCGCCCGCCCGCCTGTGCGGCGCCTGCTCCGGCTGCTCGGCCGGCCGGGCTTCCATCTGTTCCTGACCGGCGCGCTGATGGTGCTGGGCTTCGGGCTGGCGCACCGCCTCAGTGAGCGCAGCGGCCGCGAGCAGCTGTCCGCCCTCAGCACCGAGCGGCTGGAGCTGTATGCCTCCAACCTGGCGGCCGAGCTGGGGCGGCATGCCTCGCTGCCCAGCCTGCTGGCGATCGCGCCGACGCTGCAGGCGCTGATGCAGGCCCCCGACGACGCCGACGCGCGGCGCGCCGCCAGCCAGATGCTGGCGCGCGTGAACGTGCGTGCCGGCACGCACCAGATCTTCGTCACCGGCCCGCGCGGCGAGTTGCTGTCGGCCAGCGAGCCGCTGACGCCGCCGGCCCGGCTGGCCGAGTCCATGGCCCAGGGCCGCAGCCACTTCTTCGCCGCCGACCCGGGCACCGGCAGCACCGACTTCTACCTGCTGCACCCGCTGCGTGTGTCCGGCCGCACGGCCGCCTTCATCGTCGTGCGCTTCAACCTCGCGCCGCTGGAGGCGACCTGGGTGGACCTGGGCCTGCGTTCGCAGGGCGAGCGCATCCTCGTCGCCGACGACCAGGACGTGGTCATCATGAGCTCGGTGCAGGGCTGGAAATACGCCGTGCTGGACCATGCCGACCCGTCGCGCCGCCAGGCGCTGAAGGCCAGCGCGCGCTACCCGCAGGACATCGGCCCCGACCTCGACCTGCCGGTCACGCTGGAGGTTCACCAGGGCCAGCAGGTGCGGCTGGCGCTGCCGGGCCGCGCCGGGCTGCCCCGGCCCATGCTGGCGCAGCAGCGCCAGATCGTGCCGCTGGGGCTGCGGCTGGTGGCGCTGTCGGACCTGACCGAGGTGCGCCAGCGCGCCCAGCTGGCGGCCTGGGGCGGCGCGGCCTTCGGCGCCAGCGTCGGCCTGCTGGCGCTGTACCTGTCGTCGCGGCGCCGCGCGCTGCGCCAGTTGACCCAGGCCCAGGCCGACCTGCGCCAGGCCCATGCCCAGCTGGAGCAGCTGGTGGACAGCCGCACCGCCGAGCTGCGCCAGACCAACGATGCGCTGAAGACCCAGATCGCCCAGCGCCTGCAGACCGAGGGCGAGCTGCTGCAAACCAGCAAGCTGGCCGTGCTGGGCCAGATGTCGGCCGGGCTGTCGCACGAGGTCAACCAGCCGCTGACCGCGCTGCGGGCGCTGGCGCGCAACTCGATGCGGCTGCTGCAGGCGGGCCGGCAGGACGCGGTGGCCGCCAACCTGCAGATCATGGACGACATGGTCGAGCGCATGAGCCAGATCACCCGCCAGCTCAAGAGCTTTGCGCGCAAGGCCGACGAGCAGGCCGTGGGCAGCACCTCGCTGCTGGCCTGCGTGCGCAACGCGCTGCTGCTGCTGGAGCACCGCAGCCGCGCGCTGGGCCTGCAGACCGACATCGATGTCGCGCCGCGGCTGTGCGTGCGCGCCGAGGCCAACCGGCTGGAGCAGGTGCTGGTCAACCTGTTCGGCAACGCCATCGACGCGATGCAGCACGAGCCCGAGCGGCGGCTGCGCGTGCGGGCCGTCGCCCAGGACGCCGGCCAGCGCGTGCTGGTGCAGGTGCAGGACAGCGGGCCCGGCGTCGCCGAGGCCGACCTGTCGCATCTCTTCGAGCCCTTCTTCACCACCAAGCCGGCCGGCGAGGGCCTGGGGCTGGGGCTGGTGATCTCGGCCAAGATCGTGCACGAGTTCGGCGGCACGCTGCGGGCCGAGCGGCTGCACGGCGCGCAGCGGGGCATGAGCTTCGAGTTCGACCTCGCCGTCGACACCTGGGACGCTGCCGAGCCCGCCCAGGCGCGCGGCGGCCCACCGCTTTCCACGGAGCAATCGGATGTTTGAAGGCTACAAGGTGGTGTTCGTGGAGGACGACCTGCCGGTGCGCGTGAGCCTCACGCAGACGCTGGAGCTGGAGGGCTTCAGCGTCGTGCCCTGCCGCAGCGCCGAGGACGCCCTGCCCCACATCCAGCCCGGCGCGCCGCTGATCGTCATCACCGACGTGCGCCTGCAGGGCATGGACGGCCGCGC
>CAXDTK010000200.1:0-9992 GCA_963992225.1 uncultured Comamonadaceae bacterium
ACACCTAAGCCTTCGTCGGCAGCGTCAGATGTGTATAAGAGACAGGGCGCCAAGGAGCAGCCCGGCCTGTTCCCCGTCTGGCGCAAGGACGAGAAGACCTGGATCGAGATCCCCAAGGAAGCCTTCAACAAGCCCTTCCTGTTCAGCGTCAACGTGGCCAACTCGGTCGGCGAGCGCGGCCTGTACGCCAGCCAGATGCTGGGCGACGAGATCGCCGAGTGGCGCCGCATCGGCAACCAGGTGCAGCTGATCGCGCTGAACACCAAGTTCCGCGCCGACAACCCTGCCAGCAAGCTGGCCATCGAGCAGGCGTTCTCGCCCAGCCTGATCACGTCGGGCCCCGTCGCCAGCGCCGAGCACCCGGACCGCAAGTCGGTGCTGGTGGACGCCAGCGCCTTCCTGCTGGGCGACATCCCCGGCTACTCCACCCGCCTGGAGGCCGCCTACCGGCTGCCCTACGCGCCCGACCGCGCCAATTCCTACATCGAGGCCACCCGCGCCGATGCCCAGGTCACCACGCTGACCTCGCGGGTGCACTTCGCCACGCCGCGCATCCCGGCGCCGTCGCTGGTGCCCGCGCCGGTGCCCATGCCCACGCCGCCGCAGGCCACGCCGGACCCGCGGTCCATGTTCTTCAGCTTCGTCTACAGCCTGCGTGCGCTGCCCGAGCAGCCGGCAGCCGTGCGCCGCGCCGACCCGCGCCTGGGTCATTTCACAGAGAGCTACAGCAACCTCGGCGACGACCTCAAGGCCAACCCGCGCGTGCACCTGGTGGCCCGCTGGCGCCTGGAGAAGAAGGACCCGGCCGCCGCGCTGTCCGAGCCGGTGCAGCCCATCGTCTACTGGATGGACAAGAACATCCCGGCCAAGTACCGCGAGGCGGTCAAGGCCGGCATCCTGGAGTGGAACAAGGCCTTCGAGAAGATCGGCTTCAAGGACGCCATCCAGGCCAGGCAGCAGCCCGACGACGCCGACTGGGACAACATGGACTCCACCCATGCGTCCATCCGCTGGTTCACCGGCTCCGACGTGGGCTTCGCCATCGGCCCCAGCAACCGTGACCCGCGCACCGGCGAGATCCTGGACGCCGACATCGGCATGAGCGACGTGTTCGGCCGCGGCTCGCGCCGCCTGGCCACCGACGACGTGGCGGGCAGCCACGCCGGCCACGACCATGCGCATGACCAGGGCGGCAGCTGGACCGGCGAGCGCAGCCGCGTGGCGCTGTCCGAGCAGCTGTGCACCTACATGACCGACCAGGCCAACGAGCTGGGCTTCGCGCTGGACCTGCTGGCCCTCCGCGACGGCATGGACATGGACGGCCCCGAGGCCGAGGCGCTGGCGCAGGCCGTGATGAAGGACGTCATCATGCATGAGGTGGGCCACACGCTGGGCCTCAAGCACAACTTCCGCTCGTCCACCACCGTCACCCAGGCGCAGCTCAAGGACAAGGCCTGGACCGAGGCCAATGGCATCTCCAACTCGGTGATGGACTACAACGCCTACAACCTGCCGCTGAAGGGCGAGCCCAAGGCGAGCCTGACCAACACCACGCTGGGCGCCTACGACTACTGGGCCATCGAGTACGCCTACAAACCCATCGCCGCCGACCAGGAAGCCGCCGAGCTGGCCCGCATCGCGGCCCGTTCGACCGACCCGATCCTGGCCTACGGCGACGACTTCGACCAGGGCGTCGGCGGCCCCTACGACGGCTTCGACCCGCGCAGCAACCAGCGCGACCTGGGTGACGACCCGCTGGCCTATGCCAAGAAGCGCCTCAAGCTCAGCCAGGAGCTGTGGGAGCGCGTGCAGGCCCGCAAGCCGCAGCTGGGCGAAGACCCGCTGCGCGCCCGCCGCTCGGTGTTCGACGCGTTCCGCCAGCTGGGCATGACGGCCAACAACGTCAGCAAGTACGTCGGTGGCATCCAGTCCGAGCGCATCGTGCCGGGCGTGACGACCGGCGCCGCCTTCAAGCCGGTCGACAACGCCCAGCAGCGCGAGGCGCTGCGCTTCATCGCCGGCGGCCTGCTGTCGAGCAACTCGTTCAAGTTCAACCCGGAGTTCCTGGCCACCCAGACGCTGGACTACAACGAGTGGGACCGCGGCCTGCCACTGTCCATCCCCGACAGCGTGGCCGCACTGCAGGGCCGCGTGCTGGACCGCCTGATGTCGCCCAACACCGCGCGCCGCCTGATCGAGCAGGCCAGCTACCTGCCCGAGGCGCAGCGCAAGGGCGCGGTGTCGCTGAGCGAGGTCTACGGCACGCTGCAGGGTGCGATCTTCAGCGAGCTCAAGACCGGCGGCGAGATCGACCGCATGCGCCGCAGCCTGCAGCGCGAATACCTCAAGCGCCTGCAGGCCCAGCTGAACCGCTCCACCAACGGCGCGACGGTCTACGCCGATGCGTTCTCGATGGCGCGCTACCACGCCAGCCAGCTGGCCGGTGATCTGCGCACGGCCTCGGCCAGGCCGGGCCTGTCGGTCGAGACCCGTGCCCACCTGGCCGAGTCGCTGGACCTGCTCAACGGCATGCTCAAGGCCACCATGACGCGCACCTGACCGCACCGCGGCAGGCGACCCGGGGCCGGCAGCGATGCCGGCCTTTTTGTTGGCGCTTCGCGCGTCACCCGCCCACGAGCAAAGCGCCTTCTTGTCGGTCTCTTCTTTGTCTCTACGATGCGGCCCCACAGGAGACCCGCCCATGTCCGACCCCGCACAGTTCAACCAGTTCGGCGCCCAGCACCTGCCGGGCCACCTCGGCATCGTCGTCACGCATGCCGCCAGCGGCGAGGTGCATGCCGAGCTGCCGGTGCGCCCGCAGCTGATGGCACCCAACGGTTTCCTGCATGCCGGCAGCGTGGTGACGCTGGCCGACACCTGCGCCGGCTACGGCTGCATGGCCAGCCTGCCGGCCGGGGCGGTGGGCTTCACGACCATCGAGCTCAAGTCCAACCACCTGGGCACCGCGCGCGAGGGCACGGTGGCCTGCGTGGCCAAGGCGGTGCACCTGGGCAAGACCACCCAGGTCTGGGACGCGGTCGTCACGCACCGCGACACCGGCAAGACGCTGGCGCTGTTCCGTTGCACGCAGATGGTGCTGTACGGCCAGTGAGCCGGCCCCGGCCCGCGGTCCGGGGGGTGATGAAGCCCTTGTCCCATGTTCCGGGGCCAGGGCGGCCGGTCGCGGCGGCGAGACTCGCGCCTCGTCCGTTGCCGAGGTCCGTCCGATGAATGTCCGCCTGCTGTCCCTGCTGCCCGTCGCCGTCCTGCTCGCGGCCTGCGGCAAGTCGTCGACATCGCTGGGCGAGGGCGGCTCGGTCGTCACCGGCTCGGCGGGGCCGGCCGGCGCGCACCAGGCCAGCCGCGAGCTGGTGCGCTGCAGCGCCCCGGTCGCCACGCTGGCGCTGATCGAGAACCCCAACGGCTATGCCTATTCGAGCAGCTACCAGCTGCCGTCCAGTCCGGTGCCGCTGGTGCGCCTGCTGGCCCAGCAGAGCGGCTGCTTCCGCGTGGTGGACCGCGCCGCGGGCCTGAAGGCCACGGTGCGCGAGCAGGAGCTCAAGGAAGCCGGCATCCTGCGCCAGCAGGACAACACGGTGCACAAGGGCCGCGGCTACGAGGCCCAGTACAGCCTGACGCCCAGCCTCACCTTCAGCGAGCAGGATGCCGGCCGCCAGATCGGCGGCATCCTGCAGGCCATTCCCTACCTGAACAAGCTGGTCGGCGCGGCCGAGCATGTGCGGCTGAAGCAGGCGCAGGCCGCGCTGCTGCTGACCGACAACGAGACTACCGAGCAGGTCGCCGCCGCCACCGGCTCGGTCGAGGTGGCCGACCTGGGCGTGGGCGGTGCTGTGCTGGGCAAGCTGGGCGGCGCAACGGGCGCGGGCTGGAGCAACTCCAACGAGGGCAAGGTCATCGCCGCCGCCTTCCTGGACGCCCACAACCAGCTCGTCGCCCAGGTGCGCGAGCTGCAGGCCAAGGCGCTGCCGCCGGAGGTCGCGCGGCGCAAGGCCCAGGGCGGCTGAGGTCGCTATGCTTTGGCCATGCAGTTGGCCAAGCCCTACAAGATCCCGGAATCTGTCCTCGTCGTCATCCACACGCCGGACCTGCAGGTGCTGCTCATCGAGCGCGCCGACCCCCCCGGCTTCTGGCAGAGCGTCACCGGCTCGAAGGACCGGCTTGATGAGCCCGCGGCCGAGACGGCGCGGCGCGAGGTGCTGGAGGAAACCGGCTTCGACATCGACGCGGTGGGCGGCGTGCTGACCGACTGGCAGCTGGCCAACGTCTACGACATCTACCCCCGCTGGCGGCACCGCTACGCGCCCGGCGTGACGCGCAACACCGAACACGTCTTCGGCCTACAGCTGCCGTCGGCGTTGACGCCCACGCTGGCGCCGCGCGAGCACCTATCTTGGCAATGGCTGCCCTGGCGCGAGGCCGCCGACCGCTGCTTCTCGCCCTCCAATGCCGAGGCCGTGCTGCAGCTGCCGCGCCTGGCCGACGCCGTGACTTCCTGATGCACAGCCCATGAGATCCGTCGCCCGACCGACCCCCCACCCGCCCGGCGCCGTGTTGCGCGTCGCGACCTACAACATCCACAAGGGCGTGCGCGGCATGGGGCCGGCCAGGCGGCTGGAGATCCACAACCTGCAGATGGGCGTGCAGGCGCTGGACGCCGACCTCGTCTGCCTGCAGGAGGTGCGGCTGTTCCACCACCGCGAGGCGGCCTATTTCGACCGCACCTGGTTCGGCTGGCCCGAAAAGGGGCAGGCCGAGTTCCTGGCGCCGGACGGCTACGAGGTGGCCTACCGCACCAACGCCACCACGCGCGACGGCGAGCATGGCAATGCGCTGCTGTCGCGCTGGCCCATGGGCGACATCGGCCACCACGACGTCTCCGACCATGCCTTCGAGCAGCGCGGCCTGCTGCATGTGCCGGTGCTGTGGCAGGGCACCGAGGTGCATGTGGTGGTGGCGCATTTCGGGCTGATCCACGCCAGCCGGGTGCGCCAGGTCGAGCGGCTGGCGGCGTTCGTGCGCGAGCATGTGCCGTCCGGGGCGCCGGTGCTGGTGGCGGGCGACTACAACGACTGGGGCGAGCGCCTGGACGTGCCGATGCGCGCCCATGGCCTGCGCCGCGCGGCCGCGCCGCTGGGCCGGGCGCGGGCGGCCACCTTCCCGTCGCGGCTGCCGGTGTTCGCGCTGGACCGGGTCTACCTGCGCGGCCTGCGCTGCACCGGCGTGCAGGTGCCGCGCGGCCCCACCTGGGCGCGCATGTCCGACCACCTGCCGCTGGTGGTCGAGCTCACGCTGGAATGAGCCCCGTCCGGCCCTCCGCAGCGGGGCGTGGCCAGGCCGTGCCGGGAGTGCGGCGGTGAGGCCGTTCGGGCTGCGGCGGCTGCTGCGGCAGCAGGCGGCCGACACCGGCTTCGTCGGCGGCAACGACGTGGAGCTGCTGCGCGGCGGCGACGCGCTGTTCCCGGCCATGCAGGCGGCCATCCACCGCGCGCACCGCGAGGTCTGGCTGGCGACCTACATCTTCCACAGCGACGCCACCTCGCTGGCGCTGGCCGATGCGCTGCGCGCGGCGGACCGGCGCGGCGTGCGGGTGCGCGTGGTGGTCGACGGCTTCGGCAGCAATGGCAGCCTGGCGGCGCTGCGCCGACACTTCGCCGACAGCGGCGTGGCGCTGGCGGTGTTCCGGCCCATGGACCGCTGGTGGCACTGGTTCCAGCGCGGCCAGCTGCGCCGGCTGCACCAGAAGCTGTGCGTGGTCGACAACGAGGTGGCCTTCGTGGGCGGCATCAACGTCATCGACGACCGCCTGGACCTCAACCACGGCGTCAGCGAGCTGCCGCGGCTGGACTACGCGGTCCAGCTGCGCGGCGACATCGTCGACCTGGTGGCGCAGAGCGTGCGGTCGATCTGGTCGCGTGCCTGGCTGGGCCGCGACTTCGACGACGCGCTGCTGGACTACGTGCCGCTGCGGCGCCGCTTCACGCTGTGGCTCAGCCAGCTCTGGCGCGGTCCGCAGCGCCTGCCCGAGCCGACGGCCGCGCTGCCCCCGGTCTGTGCCGCCTTCGTGTTGCGCGACAACCTGCGCCGCCGCCGCACCATCGAGCATGCCTACGCCGACGCCATCCGCGGCGCGCGCCAGCGGGTCGACCTGGTCTGCCCCTACTTCTACCCGGGCCAGCGCATCCGCGAGGCCTTGCGCCTTGCCGCCTCGCGCGGCGTGCGGGTTCGGCTGCTGCTGCAGGGCAAGCTGGACTACCGGCTGGCCGGCTGGGCGGCCGAGGCGCTGTACGCCGACCTGCTGGGGCATGGCGTGGAGATCTACGAGTACACGCCGGCCTTCCTGCACGCCAAGGTGGCGGTGGTGGACGACCACTGGGCCACCGTCGGCAGCTCCAACATCGACCCGCTGTCGCTGCTGGTCAACCTGGAGGCCAACGTGGTGGTGCTGGACCGCGACTTCACGGCCCGGCTGGCGCTGCAGATCGAGGAGGCCATCGCGGCGTCCGAGCGCGTCGGCGAGACCGGCGGCAAGGGCCTGCGCGCGATGCTGCACCGCGCGGTGGTGGTGTGGTTCGCCTACGTCTTCCTGCGGGTGGCGGGGGCGGCGGGGAGGTATTGAAGCCCCTCGCCTGATCTCGCCCCGCTGGACGCGGGCGAGTCCAGTCGATCCCCCGCGGGGATGGCGATGCTGGCGGCGTCGAGCCGCCCGCATCGCCGGACGGGCCGGCTTGGGGCGGCCCGGCGCTCGGCCCCGGACGGGGGGCGCTCAGAAGCGCGGGGCGCCCTCGGCCTTCAGCATGCCGGCCTGCACCAGCGCGGCGGCGCGCTCGATGTCGGGCGCCAGGTAATGGTCGGCCGGGCTGCTGGCGCAGTCGGCGCGCAGCCGGGTGTGCAGCGCCTCGACCGGCGCGGAGCTGGTCAGCGGGCGCAGGAAGTCGATGCCCTGCGCCGCGGCCAGCAGCTCGATGGCGACGATATGGGCCGTGTTGTCCAGCATCGCGTGCAGGCGGCGCGCGGCGAAGGTGGCCATGGAGACATGGTCTTCCTGGTTGGCGCTGGTGGGCAGGCTGTCGACACTGGCTGGGTGGGCCAGGCTCTTGTTCTCGCTGGCCAGGGCCGCGGCCGTCACGTGGGCGATCATGAAGCCGCTGTGCAGGCCGGCGTCGGCCGTCAGGAAGGGCGGCAGGCGCGAGATGCCGGGGTCGATCAGCATCGCGATGCGGCGCTCGGCGATGGCGCCCACCTCGGCAATCGCCAGCGCCAGGTTGTCCGCCGCGAAGGCCACCGGTTCGGCGTGGAAGTTGCCGCCGCTGATCATCACGTCCTCGAACACCAGCGGGTTGTCCGTCACCGCGTTGGCCTCGCGCACCAGCACCTGGGCGGCGTGCCGCGCCTGGTCCAGGCAGGCGCCCATGACCTGCGGCTGGCAGCGCAGGCAGTACGGGTCCTGCACACGCTCGTCGCCCTCGCGGTGCGAGGCGCGGATGGCGCTGCCGGCCAGCAGCTCGCGGTAGACGGCGGCCACCTCGATCTGGCCGGGCTGGCCGCGCACCGCATGGATGCGGGCGTCGAACGGGCCGTCGCTGCCGCGGGCCGCGTCCAGCGTCATCGCGCCGCTGGCGAGTGCCGTCGCGAACAGGCCCTCGAAGCGCAGCAGCGCATGCAGCGCCAGCGCGGTGCTGGCCTGGGTGCCGTTGATCAGCGCCAGGCCCTCCTTGGCCGCCAGCGTCAGCGGCGCCAGGCCCAGGCGCGCCAGCTCGTCGCGGGCCGGCACGCGCTGGCCGGCCACCAGCGCCTCGCCTTCGCCCATCAGCGCCAGCGTCATGTGGGCCAGCGGGGCCAGGTCGCCACTGGCGCCCACCGAGCCCTGGCAGGGCACGTAGGGAATGAAGCCGCCGTTGAGCGCGTCCAGCAGTGCCTGCACCACCTCGCGGCGCACGCCGGAGTAGCCGCGCGCCAGGCTGCCGGCCTTGGTGGCCAGCATCAGCCGCATGACCTCGGGCGACATCGGCGCGCCCACGCCCACCGCATGGCTGCGGATCAGGTTGAGCTGCAGCTGCGCCAGCTGGTCTTTCGCGATGCGGGTGCTGGCCAGCTTGCCGAAGCCGGTGTTGACGCCGTAGACCGGCGCGTCGCCCGCGGCGGCGGCGGCCACCAGCGCGGCGCTGGCATCGAGCGGCGCCCAGTCGTCGAGCCGCAGTTGGGCGCGGCCGGCGGCGATGTCGGCCAGTTGGTCCAGCGTCAGTTGTCCGGGGATGAGTTTCATAGACGGCTTCACAGGGAAGGCAGGTTGAGTTCGTTCTTGCGGGCGCAGGCGGCGGCCGTCTCGTAGCCAGCGTCGGCATGGCGCATGACGCCGGTGGCGGGGTCGTTCCAGAGCACGCGCGACAGGCGCCGCGCCGCGGCCTCGCTGCCGTCGGCCACGATGACCACGCCCGAGTGCTGCGAGTAGCCCATGCCCACGCCGCCGCCATGGTGCAGGCTCACCCAGGTGGCGCCGCCGGCGGTGTTCAGCAGCGCGTTCAACAGCGGCCAGTCGGACACGGCGTCGGAACCGTCCCGCATGCCCTCGGTCTCGCGGTTGGGGCTGGCAACCGAGCCGCTGTCCAGGTGGTCGCGGCCGATGACGATGGGCGCCTTCAGCTCGCCGGTCCTCACCATCTCGTTGAAGGCCAGGCCGGCCAGGTGGCGCTCGCCCAGGCCCAGCCAGCAGATGCGCGCGGGCAGGCCCTGGAAGGCGATGCGCTCGGCGGCCATGTCCAGCCAGCGGTGCAGGGCCGCGTGCTGCGGGAACAGTTGCTTGAGCTTGGCGTCGGTCTTGCAGATGTCCTCGGGGTCGCCCGACAGCGCCACCCAGCGGAACGGGCCCTTGCCCTCGCAGAACAGCGGCCGCACATAGGCCGGCACGAAGCCGGGGAAGTCGAAGGCATTGGCCACGCCCTGGTCCTTGGCGACCTGGCGGATGTTGTTGCCGTAGTCCACCGTGGGGATGCCCTGCGCCTTGAAGGCCAGCATGGCCTGCACATGCGTGGCGCAGCCGGCGGCGGCGGCGCTCTTCAGCTCGGCATGGCGCGCCGGGTCGGCGGCGGCGGCCTTCCACTGCTCGACGCTCCAGCCCGGCGGGCAGTAGCCGTGGATGAGGTCGTGGGCGCTGGTCTGGTCGGTGACGAGGTCCGGCTTGACGCCGCGCTTCACCAGCTCCGGCAGCACCTCGGCCGCATTGCCCAGCAGCGCGACGGAGACCGCGCGGCCAGCCGCCGTGTGCGCCTGGATGCGGGCTAGCGCGTCGTCGAGATCCGTCGCCTGCTCGTCGACATAGCGCGTCTTCAGGCGGAAGTCGATGCGCGACTGCTGGCACTCGATGTTCAGCGAGCAGAAGCCCGCGAAGGTGGCCGCCAGCGGCTGCGCGCCGCCCATGCCGCCGAGGCCCGCGGTCAGCACCCAGCGGCCCTTGGCCACGCCGCCGTAATGCTGCCGGGCGGCCTCGACGAAGGTCTCGTAGGTGCCCTGCACGATGCCCTGGCTGCCGATGTAGATCCAGCTGCCGGCCGTCATCTGGCCGTACATCATCAGGCCCTTGCGGTCCAGCTCGTGGAAATGCTCCCAGGTGGCCCAGGCCGGCACGAGGTTGGAGTTGGCCAGCAGCACGCGCGGCGCATCGGCATGGGTGCGGAACACGCCCACCGGCTTGCCCGACTGCACCAGCAGCGTCTCGTCGTCGCCCAGCTCGCGCAGGGCCTTGCAGATGGCGTCGAAGGCGTCCCAGTTGCGCGCCGCCTTGCCGATGCCGCCGTAGACGACCAGCGCGTCGGGGTTCTCGGCCACGGCGGGGTCGAGGTTGTTCTGCAGCATGCGGTAGGCGGCCTCGGTCAGCCAGCTCTTGCAAGTGAGCTTCGAACCACGGGGTGCCCGAATAGTCTTCGTCATCGAAACCATCCTAATCGGACCAGCCGCGATCAAGGACGGCGGACTCC
>CAXDTK010000201.1:0-9987 GCA_963992225.1 uncultured Comamonadaceae bacterium
ACAAGGACCTGGAGAAGGGCAAGTGGGTCAAGGTCAAGGGCTGGGAAGGCCCGGAGAAGGCCAAGTCGGAGATCACCGAAGGCATGGCCAACTACGAGAAGGCCTGACGAGGCCCCGGGGGCGCGTAGCGCCCCACTGCAAAAGGCGCCGCTGCTGCGGCGCCTTTTGCTTTTGGGGCTCGGGGTCTGCGCCGTCGTCAGGGCACGGCGCGCTTGAACGGCACGTGTTCGCCCAGCTCGTCGATGTAGCCCGTGATCGCCTCGCCCTCGCGGGTGAGGAAGTCGTTCACCGCGTCCGCAAACGCCGGATGCGCCAGCCAGTGGCTGGACGCGGTCGGCGTGGGCAGCAGCCCGCGTGCCATCTTGTGCTCGCCCTGCGCACCGCCCTCGAAGCGCTGGTAGCCGTGCGCGATGCACCAGGCCAGCGGCTGGTAGTAGCAGGCGTCGAAGTGCAGCTGCGGGATGTGCTCCACCGCCCCCCAGTAGCGGCCGAAGGCGGCGCCGCGCTGCGGGTCCAGCGCGATCAGCGATGCCGCGACCGGCCGGCCCTCGCGCAGCGCCGTGAACAGCAGCCAGTGCTCGGGCATGTCCCTTGCCATGCGGGCGAAGAAGTCGCGGGTCAGGTAAGGGGTGCTGTGATGGGCGCGGTAGGTGAGCTGGTAGCAGCGGTAGAAGAAGTCCCAGTCCTGCGCCCGGATGTCGCGGCCCTCGCGCACGTCGAACACCACGCCGGCCTCGCGCACGCGGCGCTGCTCCTGCTGGATCTTCTTGCGCTTGTCGCGCTGCATGCGCGCCAGGAAGGCGGCGAAGTCGGCATCGCCCTCGGCCGTCCAGTGGAACTGCACGCCGGCGCGCGCCCTGCAGCCGGCCTGCGCCAGCGCGGCCTGGTCGGCGTCGTCGCCGAACAGCACATGCAGCGACGAGGCCGCGGTCTCGCGGGCCAGCGCCCGCAGCGCCTGCGCCAGCAGCGCCCGCGCCTCGCCGTCGACGGCCAGCAACCGGCTGCCCGGCACCGGCGTGAACGGCACGGCCACCAGCAGCTTGGGGTAGTAGTCCAGCCCGTGGCGGCGGTAGGCGTCGGCCCAGGCCCAGTCGAACACGTACTCGCCATAGCTGTGCGACTTCAGCCAGGCCGGGCAGGCCGCCACCAGCGCGTCGCCCTGCCAGACCGAGATGAACTGCGGCTGCCAGCCGGTGCCGGCCGTCGCGCTGCCGCTGGCATGCAGGGCCTGCAGGTAGGCCAGGCGCATGAAGGGGGTCGGCCGCGCCTGCGCAGCCAGCAAGGCGTCCCAGGCGTCGCAAGGCAATGCCGCCGGGTCGGCATCGACCCGGATGACATAATTTTTTGCTGCCCCTTCTGAAGTGAGTCCCATGCAATCGCCGTCCGTGAAAGTCGCCCTGGCCCAGATGAATGTCGTCGTGGGCGACCTGCAGGGCAATGCGGACCGCATCATTGCCCAAGCGCGCGCGGCGCATGCGGCTGGGGTTGATCTGCTCGTCACGCCCGAGCTGGCGCTGTGCGGCTACCCGCCGGAGGACCTGCTGCTGCGCCCGGCCTTCCTGGCCGCCTGCGAGGCGCAGCTGCGCCGCATCGCGGCCGAGCTGGCGGGGCTCGCGGGCCTGCAGGTCGTCGTCGGTCACCCGCGGGCGCGCGACGATGGCGTGGCGCGCGAGCGCAGCTGGTCGGAGCCGCCCTGCCTGAACGCCGCGTCCGTCCTCGGCGCGGGCCGCATCAGCCACAGCTACGCCAAGCGCGAACTGCCCAACTACCAGGTGTTCGACGAGCGGCGCTATTTCTACTCCGGCCGCGACGCCGGCCTGGGTGCCGTGGTGTTCGAGGTGCGCGGGCTGAAGGTGGGCCTGCTGATCTGCGAGGACGCCTGGTTCGACGAACCCGCGGCCGCGGCCCAGGCGGCCGGCGCCGAGCTGCTGTGCGTCATCAACGCATCGCCCTTCCACGTCGGCAAGGTCGAGGAGCGCGAGCAGCGCATGGCCGAGCGCGCCCGCGCCGCAGGCCTGCCGCTGGTCTACGCCCACCTCGTTGGCGGGCAGGACGAGGTGGTGTTCGACGGCGCCTCGTTCGCCGTGCAGGCCGACGGCACGCTGGCCGCGCGGGCGACGATGTTCGAGGAGGCGCTGGCCGTCGTCGAGGTCGACGGTGCCACGCGGCGCCTGAGCGGCGCCATCGCACCGGAGCCCGAGTTCGAGGCCCAGGTCTGGCAGGCACTGGTCACCGGCGTACGCGACTACCTCGGCAAGAACGGCTTCCCCGGCGCCCTCATCGGCCTGTCCGGCGGCATCGACTCGGCGCTGGTGCTGGCCATCGCGGTGGACGCGCTGGGCGCCGACAAGGTGCGCACGGTGATGATGCCCTCGCCCTACACGGCGGACATCTCCTGGATCGATGCGCGCGACATGGCCCGGCGGCTGGGCGTGCGCTATGACGAGATGAGCATCGTGCCGATGTTCGATGCCTTCCTCGGCACGCTGGCCGAGGAGTTCAAGGGTCTGCCGCTGGACGCGACCGAGGAGAACATCCAGGCCCGCATCCGCGGCACGCTGCTGATGGCCCTGTCCAACAAGTTCGGCAGCATCGTGCTGACCACCGGCAACAAGAGCGAGATGGCGACCGGCTACTGCACGCTGTACGGCGACATGGCCGGCGGCTTCGCCGTCATCAAGGACGTGGCCAAGACGCTGGTGTTCCGGCTCGCCCGCTGGCGCAATGCGCAAGGGCCCGAGATCATCCCGGACCGCATCATCACGCGCCCGCCCTCGGCTGAGCTGCGCCCCGACCAGAAGGACGAGGACAGCCTGCCGCCCTACGAGGTGCTGGACGCCATCCTGGCCCGCTACATGGAGCAGGACCAGTCCATCGCCGAGATCGTGGCCGCCGGCTTCAGGCCCGAGGACGTCGAGCGCGTGACGCGGCTGATCAAGGTCAACGAGTACAAGCGGCGCCAGGCGCCGGTGGGCATCCGCATCACGCACCGCGGCTTCGGCCGCGACTGGCGCTATCCCATCACGTCGAAGTTCAGGGCCTAGGGCACGCGCTGCCGGGGCCCTGCCGGTGGCCCGGCAAGGCCGGCCCCGCGGCAGGCACGCGACAACACCGTTGCACGACACGTTGCCGCGGCCCCTAAACTCAAGTCAACCAACCGGAGCCCCGCCATGAAGCAGATCACCGCCATCATCAAACCCTTCAAGCTCGACGAGGTCCGCGAGGCGCTGGCCGAGGTCGGTGCCTCGGGCCTGACGGTCACCGAGGTCAAGGGTTTTGGCCGCCAGAAGGGCCACACCGAGCTGTACCGCGGCGCCGAGTACGTCGTCGACTTCCTGCCCAAGGTCAAGGTCGAGGTGGTCGTGAAGGACGACGAGGTTGAGCGCTGCATCGACGCCATCCTGAAGGCCGCCAAGACCGGCAAGATCGGCGACGGCAAGATCTTCGTCATGCCGGTCGAGCAGGTCGTGCGCATCCGCACCGGCGAGACGGACGAAGCGGCGGTCTGACAACCTCGTGGGCTGGATCGCCCGAGCGCAGCGAGTAGCTCTGAGCCCGACTGACTGTCAGCGGATCAGACCGCCCTGTTCAACACCGCGGTTCTGCTTCATCGCGTCGGGGCCCGTTGAGGCCCCGGCTTTGGCGCGCCGCGTCAGCGCAGGTGCTGCCAGATCGCCGCGCCCCAGATGCCCGCGACCAGCAGCAGGGACAGCAGCACGGCGGCGCTGGCGATGTCCTTGGAGCGCTTGGACAGGTGGTGCAGCTCGAAGGACACGCGGTCGATGGCCGCCTCGATCGCCGAATTGAGCAGCTCGACGATGAGCAGCAGCAGCAGCGAGCCCAGCAGCAGCGCGACCTGCACCCAGTCCCGGCCCAGCCAGAAGGCCAGCGGCGACGCGATGGCCATCAGCCACACCTCCTGGCGGAAGGCGCTTTCGCCGGTGTAGGCGGCTTTCAGGCCGGCCCAGGAATAGCCGGCGGCGTGGAGGATGCGATCCAGGCCCGTTCGGCCCTTGTGAGGGTTGCTCATGAGCGCTGGGGAAGCTGGGTGATGACGCGCGTGCCGCAGATCGTATCGTGCAGGAACTGGCGCTGCGGGTGCAGGCGCGCGATCAGCACGTAGGCCAGCACGCCGGCGAGCAGGCTGCCGACGATGGCGCCAGCGCCGTGCAACCCCAGCGCCGAGACGCTCACCAGGGCCGGCAGGAACCACAGCCAGCTCAGCAGGTAGCGCAGCAGCGCGCGCCCGGTCTTCAGCGGCCGCCCCGCCGCGTCGACGACACGCAGGTGCCAGGTCTTCATCGCCAGCGTCTGGCCGGAGCGGGTCCAGAACCCGACGAAGTACAGGCCCAGCACGCAGAACAGGAACAGCCCCAGGCCCACGCGGCCCTGCAGCGCATGCTGCTGGCGCGTCAGCACCGAGAACAGGAAGCCGGCGAAGAACACCACGCCGAACAGCAGCACGCCCTCGTACAGGAACGCGGCGAGGCGGCGCGCCAGGCCCGGGGGCGCGGCGCCCTGGTCGAGCGGCGCCGTCATGGACGCGGTGCGGACGCCGGCAGCGCCTTGGCCAGCCGCGGCAGCAGCGTCCTGGGATCGACCAGTGCCGGGTCGGCCATGACCTTGGCATCGCCGGCGGACAGGTGCGGTGGCCGCGTGGTGCCGCGCGTGATCAGCACCGTGGTGGCCCCCGGCTTGGCCTGCACCAGCCCGGCAGTCACCGGCACCGAGGGCGGCAGCTTGGGGGTGGCCGGGACGATGTTGGACTTGGGCTGGCCGGCCATGGACTTGGTGGCGGCGCGCGGACCGGTCGCCTGGGCCTCGCGGCGCGCGACGGCCTTGTCGGTCAAGGCCTGGCGCTCCTCCGGCGGCAGGGCCTGGTAGGCCTCCCACCGGGCCCGGCGCTGCTCCGCATTCAGCTGCTTGGCGGCCTGGAAAGCGATGCGGGCATTGACCCGCTCGGCCGGCGTCAGGCGGGCCCAGTCGCGCATGCGATCGTGCACGCGCTTGATTTCTTCGCCGGACATGGTCGCCAGGGTCGGCGTGGCGCTGAGCCATTTGCTGCGCTGCACATCGTCGATCCCGGCCCAGTCGCGCTCCAGCGGCGCGAGAAGAGCTTGCTGTTTCGGCGTCAGACCGCTCCAGGCCCCCGGGGGCGCGCTGAGCGCTCCCGGCGCGACCGGCTTGGCCAGCAGGCGGGCCGGGGCGGCAGGCACCGCGGGCGTCAGGACAGGCGCGGGTGCGGCCACGCTGGCAGCCGGCTCGGGGGCCGAGGCGGCCTCGGGCGGCTGCGCAAAAGCAGAAAACCCCGCTGCGCTCAGCAGCAGGGCCATCGGCAACAGAAGGGCGGGTCGCGGGATCGCGGCTCGGGTCATCGGCATCGGGTCATTCTTCACCATCCCTCAGGAACTCCGCGAAGCCGGGATCGCTGAAGGCGGCCGGGGGCAGCTGGTCGCTGAGCAGGGCGGTGTCGACTTCCGCCGCGGCGGCGATCTGTTCGTTGACCTGGCCCCGCTGCATGAGCAACAGGCCGGCCAGCAGCAGGATCAGCGGCAGGGCAGCCCCCAGCTTGGCCCAGAGCCCGCTGCCGCCAGCGCCGCCGCGCGGGCCGCCGCGCAGCGCCAGCGTCGAGCCGGTCTCCACCGTGGACGAGCGCGCCACGTTCGCCGCTGCATGGGTCGCCGTGGCCGCCGCACGGGCCTGGCTGGCACGCACCAGCGCCTGCTCGCGCGCGAAGCGCAGCCGCTCGGCCACGTCGTGGGGCAGGGCGTTGTTGCGTTCCGTGAGGCCGGCAGCGATGCGCAGCCCGAAGCGCGTGATGCGGGCATCCAGTTCGGCGGAGGAGGCGGAAAACTGCGGCGACTTCATAGCGTGATTCCTTTGGCCCGGAGCGCCTTGGCGAGTGCATGGACGGCTCGCGAACAGTGCGTTTTCACGCTGCCTTCCGAACAGCCCATCACCGAGGCGGTCTCGGCTACATCCAGTTCCTCCCAGTAACGCAGCAGGAAGGCTTCCCGTTGACGCGTGGGCAGCTCCTGCACCTCGGCATCAATCCTTTGCAAGATTTGCGCCCGGCTCACCTCGTCTGAGGCGCTCAAGGCCCCCAGCGCGCCGTCACGCGTCTCCAGCACCTCCAGCAGGTCGAAATCGCCGTCCGCATCGCCGCCCTCGAAGTCGGACATGTTGGTCATGACCGCGTTGCGCACCTTCTGGCGGCGGAAGTGATCCATCGTCGCGTTGGACAGGATGCGCTGGAACAGCAGCGGCAGTTCGGCCGCGGGGCGGTCGAAGTAGTTCTCGGCCAGCTTGATCATGGCGTCCTGCACGATGTCCAGCGCGGCATCGTCGTCGCGGACGAGGTAGGCCGTGCGCTTGAAGGCACGGCGGTCCACGGTACGCAGGAAATCGTTGAGTTCTTTGTCGGTGGCCAAGGGCGGGAGCGGGTCCGGGCGGCAGTGCGGATTATGGCATTCGTCTGATACGAAGGCTCGGCCCGTTTCGCTCGGCATAATGCGGGTTCGCACAAAGAGTCGATGGTCTCTCGGTGGCCGCCCGACCGGGGCGCCATCTGTTGATCGCGCAGGCTCCGAATCCGCCTCACGAGGGCGCGAAGAGGGGCACCAATGGTTTTTCGTTAGAGAAATTCACAGAGGTTCGAAAAATGAACATGTCTGCCGCGGATATGACGCGCGCCTCCCCGGCGCAGCCGCAAACGTCTTCCCCCTCCCCGACACCGACGGAGCTCAACGGCTCCGAGATCCTCGTTCGCTGCCTGCAGGCCGAAGGGGTGCGCCATCTCTGGGGTTACCCCGGCGGCGCGGTGCTCTACATCTACGACGCCCTCTACAAGCAGGACAGCATCCAGCATGTGCTGGTGCGCCATGAGCAGGCCGCCGTGCATGCCGCCGACGGCTTCGCCCGCGCGACCGGCGAAGTGGGCGTCGCGCTGGTCACCTCGGGCCCGGGCGTGACGAATGCCATCACCGGCATCGCCACCGCCTACATGGACTCCATCCCGATGGTGATCATCACCGGCCAGGTGCCCACGCCGGCCATCGGCCTGGACGCCTTCCAGGAGTGCGACACGGTGGGCATCACCCGCCCCATCGTCAAGCACAACTTCCTGGTCAAGGACGTGCGCGACCTGGCGCTGACGCTGAAGAAGGCCTTCCACATCGCCCGCACCGGCCGGCCCGGCCCGGTGGTGGTGGACATTCCCAAGGACGTCTCGCTGGCCCGCACCAGCTTCCACTACCCCGAGCGCGTCGAGATGCGCTCCTACAACCCGGTCAAGAAGGGCCACAGCGGCCAGATCCGCAAGGCCGTGCAGCTGCTGCTGCAGGCCAGGCGCCCGTACATCTACACGGGGGGCGGCGTCATCCTCGGCGAGGCGACGGCCGAACTGCGCGAGCTGGTCGACCTGCTGGGCTTCCCCTGCACCAACACGCTGATGGGCCTGGGCGCCATGCCCGGCACCGACCCGCGCTTCCTGGGCATGCTGGGCATGCACGGCACGTATGAAGCCAACATGACCATGCAGCACTGCGACGTGCTGCTGGCCGTGGGCGCCCGCTTCGACGACCGCGTGATCGGCAACCCCAAGCACTTCGGCTCGGTGGAGCGCAAGATCATCCACGTGGACATCGACCCGTCGTCGATCTCCAAGCGCGTGCGCGTGGACATCCCCATCGTGGGCGACGTCAAGGACGTGCTGCAGGAACTGATCGTCCAGATCAAGGAAGCGCAGGCCCGGCCCGACGCCCAGGCGCTGAACGCCTGGTGGAACCAGATCAAGGACTGGCGCAGCAAGGACTGCCTGGCCTACAAGGGCTCGGACGAGGTCATCAAGCCGCAGATGGTGGTGGACACGCTGTGGCGGCTGACCCGCGACCGCGACACCTACATCACGTCGGACGTCGGCCAGCACCAGATGTGGGCCGCGCAGTTTTACAAGTTCGACCAGCCGCGCCGCTGGATCAACTCCGGCGGCCTGGGCACCATGGGCGTGGGCCTGCCCTATGCGATGGGCATCAAGCTGGCCAAGCCCGAGGCGGATGTGTTCTGCATCACCGGCGAGGGCAGCATCCAGATGTGCATCCAGGAGCTGTCGACCTGCTTCCAGTACAAGACGCCGGTCAAGATCGTCTCGCTGAACAACCGCTACCTCGGCATGGTGCGCCAGTGGCAGGAGCTCGACTACGAGGGCCGCTACTCGCACAGCTACATGGACGCGCTGCCCAACTTCGTGAAGCTGGCCGAAGCCTATGGCCACGTGGGCATCCTGGTCGAGAAGCCGTCGGACGTGGAAGGCGCGCTCAAGGAAGCCATGCGCCTGACCGACCGCACCGTGTTCCTCGACATCCGCACCGATCCGACCGAGAACGTCTGGCCCATGGTCAAGGCGGGCAAGGGCATTTCGGAAATGCTGCTGGGCTCGGAAGACCTGTGAACGGCTGAAGCTGCAGGCTCTGGGGCGCGTTACCGCGCGCACCGGGGCCGGCAGCGGATGGCGTGAACAGCCGACAAAGGCAGAACTTCTTCAACGATTCGAACCCGCCGCCAAGGTCCGTCGGTTACCGCCGCCGGCACTGAAGAGCGCGAAGGACGTTCATTCCATGAAACACATCATCGCTTTGCTCATCGAGAACGAGCCCGGGGCGCTGTCGCGCGTCGTGGCCCTGTTCTCGGCCCGCGGCTACAACATCGAGAGCCTGACCGTCGCCCCGACGGAAGACGCCTCGCTGTCGCGCATGACCATCGTGACCACCGGGTCCGACGAGGTGATCGAGCAGATCACCAAGCACCTCAACCGCCTCATCGAGGTCGTCAAGGTCGTCGACCTGACCGAGGGCAACTACACCGAGCGTGAGCTGATGCTCATCAAGGTGCGCGCCGTCGGCAAGGAACGCGAGGAGATCAAACGCACCGCCGACATCTTCCGCGGCCGCATCATCGACGTGACCGAGAAGACCTACACCATCGAGCTGACCGGAGATGCCGGCAAGCTCGACGCCTTCATCGACGCGATCGACCGCGCGTCCATCCTCGAGACCGTCCGCACAGGTGCTTCCGGCATCGGCCGCGGCGAGCGCATCCTGAGGGTATGACCCACCCCCTACACGCTTCGCGTGCCCCCTCAAGGGGGCGCCACTGGCAGCCCGGCAAAGCCGGTTCTGCGGTGGCCGCTTGACCAGACACTACGCATCAATCTTTTTGCCCAACCGGCCATCAGCCGCTGAACCTGGAGAAATCACCATGAACGTCTACTACGACAAGGACGCCGATCTCAGCCTCATCAAGGGCAAGAACGTCACCATCATCGGCTACGGCTCACAAGGCCATGCCCACGCGCAGAACCTGAACGACAGCGGCTGCAAGGTCACCGTGGCACTGCGCCGCGGCGGCGCGTCCTGGTCCAAGGCCGAAGGCGCGGGCCTGAAGGTCGCCGAGATCGCCGAGGCCGTGAAGTCGGCCGACGTGGTCATGATCCTGCTGCCCGACGAGCAGATCGCCGACGTCTACAAGAAGGAAGTCGAGCCCAACATCAAGCAAGGCGCCTCGCTGGCCTTCGCGCATGGCTTCAACGTGCACTACGGCCAGGTGCAGCCGCGCGAGGACCTGGACGTCTGGATGGTCGCCCCCAAGGCCCCCGGCCACACGGTGCGCAACACCTACCGCCAGGGTGGCGGCGTGCCCCACCTGATCGCCGTCTACGCCGACAAGACCGGCAAGGCGCGTGACCTGGCCCTCTCCTACGCCGCAGCCAACGGCGGCGGCAAGGCCGGCATCATCCAGACCTCGTTCCGCGAAGAAACCGAGACTGACCTGTTCGGCGAACAGGCCGTGCTGTGCGGCGGCGCCGTCGAGCTGATCAAGGCGGGCTTCGAGACGCTGACCGAAGCCGGTTACGCCCCCGAGATGGCCTACTTCGAGTGCCTGCATGAGCTCAAGCTCATCGTGGACCTGATCTACGAAGGCGGCATCGCG
>CAXDTK010000202.1:0-9938 GCA_963992225.1 uncultured Comamonadaceae bacterium
GCGACATCGGCCTGGGCCTGAGCATCCTGACCTATGCCGGCCGCGTGCAGTTCGGCCTCATCACCGATGCCGGCCTGTGCCCCGACCCGCAGGCCATCATCGACAACTTCGCGCCGGAGTTCGAGAAGCTGCTGCTGCTGTCGCTGATGATGCCCTGGGAGGGCGAGGCGGCCTGAGCGCCGCGGCCAGCAACGCAAAGGGCGCTCCTCGGAGCGCCCTTTGCTTTGGCAGACCGAAGCGCGCTCAGAGGCGGGAGGGCTCGGCCTTCTTCTTGGTGGTCGGGCGGCCGGCGGCGGTCGGGTAGGCCGTCATCACCTTGGCCGGGTCGGCCTTGTTGTCCAGGTAGGCGGCGTACTGCTGCGAGGTGCAGGGCAGCAGCTTGCCGGGCCGTGCTTCGCCCTTGTACTTGCCGTTGGCGTAGACGAACTGGAATTCGTTGGCGGCGACCGGCGTCGAGATGCTGCTGGTGGCGCTGTAGCTCTGGGCGCACTCGGCGCGCAGTTCGGCCTGCTCGGGCGTGGACTTGTCGGCGGCCTGGGCGGCGAGGGCGGCGAGGGCGGCGAGGGCAGGGATCAGGAACTTCATGGCGCGGTCTCGTTGAAGGGGTGGCTGATGGGAGCGGAGCTTACGTGCCACGCCGCCCCGGCGCACCCCCGGGAGCACGGGTGGCTGGGTCGTGAACTGCGTCACGGCCCGTGCCGCCGGGTGTGACTTATTCCTCGAGTTCCTCTTTGGCCAGCTCGATGTCCAGCAGCTCCATCGCGTCCATGGCCTCGCAGGCGGCCGCGTCGGCGTACAGCTGCTCGGCTTCCTTCATGCGCTTGTCGCCCTCCAGCATGACCAGGCCGTTGGCGCGCTCGATCTTCGCGATGGCGCTGGCCGGGTTGAGCTTGAGCGCCTGCTCGAACATCTTCAGTCCGGTGGCCGTGTCGGCGCCCTGGGTCTTGCCCAGCAGCTTGCCGACCTTGTCGATGACCTCGGCGTGGAAGGCGCCGAGCGCGATGTGGGCGTCGGCATGCTTGGGCGCGAGCTGGATGGTGGTCTCCAGCGCCGTCTTGACCTTGCTGCCCAGGCCCTGGGCCAGCGCCTTGGCCACGCTGATGCCCTGGCCGTAGCGGCCCAGCGCGTAGGCCTGCCAGTACCAGGCGTTGGGGTTCTTGGGATCGTCGGCCTGCTGGGCCTCGGCCCGCTCGGCGATCTCTAGGAACATCTCCAGCTTCACCTTCTCCTTCTTCTCGAGGTAGTTGGCGTAGATGCCCTGGGCCTTGTTGGCGACGGTGATGCCGGCACCGCCGGCGGCCAGGCCCGCATCGTGGGCGGCCTGGAATTCGCCGGCGTGGAAGTGGATCCAGGCCTGCACGACGTCGGCGTCCTTGGGGAAGGGCTCGGCGTCGCCGGAATGCAGCCGCGCCCAATGCTTCTTCAGCGTGGCCGGCGTGTAGACGAAGGCGCTGTTGTCGTAGGGGAAGGCGGTCCACTTGGCCATCGCTTGTCTCCTTCAGGATGTGGTTTGGTATTGGCCGGCGAGCTGGAAGAGATGCTCCTTGGACGCGGGCTCGAGGTAGGGTAGCAGCAGCGACAGCGCGTGGAAGGCGCCGCGCAGCAGGGCGCTGCCTGCCCGGTCGGGCTCCAGCGCGTGGCGCGGGTCGCGCACGTACTCGTAGCTCAGCCAGTAGCTCACCACCACCACCATCGCATTGGCCGTGGGCGCGGCCTCGCGCAGGTCCATCTTCAGCGCGCCGCCCAGGTGCAGGCCCGACAGCACATGCCGCATGGCCTGCTCCTTGGCCGCCAGCAGGGTCTGAAAATGCGTCTCCAGCCGGCGGTTCTTGAACAGCAGGTCGTTGAGGTCGCGGTACAGGAAGCGGTGCTGCCAGATCAGCTCGAACAGCATGTGGAAGAACAGCCAGGCGTCCTCCACGTTGCGCACGTTGTCGGCCGCGGCCAGCAGGGTCTGCAGTTCGGTCTCGTAGCGGCCGAACAGCGCGTTGACCAGCTCGTCCTTGGCCGGGTAGTGGTAGTAGAGGTTGCCGGGGCTGATCTTCAGCTCGGCCGAGATCAGCGTCGTCGAGACGTTGGGCTCGCCGAAGGCGTTGAAGAGGTCCAGCGTGACCTCCAGGATGCGCTCGGCGGTGCGGCGCGGGCGTTTGGGCGTGGGCATGTCAGGAGCGCGGGGCCGCACAGGTCATCGGGCCATTCTGGCAGCGAACCGCGCGCGCCAGAGGCCCACTTCTAGAATCGTGCGCTTATGCCGAGCCCGACCTCATCGCCCCCCGCCATCTCGTTCGAGAACGTCAAGAAGACATACCGGGGAGGGCAGGTCAGGGCGCTGGACGGCGTCACGTTCGACATCCCCTGCGGCGAGTTCTTCGGCCTGCTGGGCCCCAACGGCGCCGGCAAGACCACGCTGATCAGCGTGCTGGCCGGCCTGGCCCGCGCCACCGAGGGCCGCGTGCGCGTGATGGGCCACGACGTGGTGGACGACTACGCCGCCGCGCGCAAGGCGCTGGGCGTGGTGCCGCAGGAGCTGGTGTTCGACCCCTTCTTCAGCGTGCGCGAGTCGCTGCGCATCCAGAGCGGCTATTTCGGCGTGCACCACAACGACGACTGGATCGACGAGCTGCTGCACAACCTGGGCCTCGCCGACAAGGCCAACGCCAACATGCGCCAGCTGTCCGGCGGCATGAAGCGCCGCGTGCTGGTGGCGCAGGCGCTGGTGCACCGCCCGCCGGTCATCGTGCTGGACGAGCCCACCGCCGGCGTCGACGTGGAGCTGCGCCAGACGCTGTGGCAGTTCATCGCCCGGCTCAACAAGGAAGGGCACACGGTGCTGCTGACCACCCATTACCTCGAAGAAGCCGAGGCGCTGTGCCAGCGCATCGGCATGCTGAAGGCCGGCCGCATCGTCGCGCTGGACCGCACCTCGCAGCTGCTGGCCGGCACGGCGTCGACCATGCTGCGCTTCAAGACCGACGCGGCGCTGCCGGCCGACATCGCCGCGCGGGCCCGCGTGACCGGGCGCATCGTGCAGGTCACGGCGCATGACGCCGCCGAGGTGGAGACCACGCTGGCCACGCTGCGTGCCGCCGGCGTGCCGGTCGAGGACCTGGAGATCGGCCGCGCCGACCTGGAAGACGTGTTCCTCGAAATCATGCAGGGAGAGCATGCATGAACGGCGCATCCACTCTGTTCAAGAAGGAAGTGCTGCGCTTCTGGAAGGTCAGCTTCCAGACCGTCGCCGCGCCGGTGCTGACGGCCTGCATGTACCTGCTGGTGTTCGGCCACACGCTGGAAGACCATGTGAAGGTCTACGAGACCGTGGGCTACACGCAGTTCCTGATCCCGGGGCTGGTGATGATGAGCGTGCTGCAGAACGCGTTCGCCAACAGCTCGTCCAGCCTGATCCAGAGCAAGATCACCGGCAACCTGGTGTTCCTGCTGCTGACGCCGCTCTCACCCTTGGCCTGGTTCGTCGCCTACGTGGGCGCGGCCATCGTGCGCGGCCTGGCGGTGGGCACCGGCGTGCTGCTGGTGACGGCCTGGTTCGCGCCGCCGGGGCTGGACAACCTGCTGTGGGTGCTGGCGTTCACGGTGCTGGGCGCCGGCCTGATGGGCACGCTGGGGCTGATCGCCGGGCTGTGGGCCGAGAAGTTCGACCAGCTGGCCGCCTTCCAGAACTTCATCATCATGCCGATGACCTTCCTGTCCGGCGTGTTCTATTCGGTGCATTCGCTGCCCGGCTTCTGGCAGGGGGTCAGCCACCTGAACCCGTTCTTCTACATGATCGACGGCTTCCGGCGCGGCTTCTTCGGCGTCAGCGATGCGTCGCCCTGGCTCAGCCTGGGCGTCGTGGGCATCAGCTTCGCGGTGACCGCCGGCGTTGCCCTGTCGTTGCTGAAGAGCGGCTACAAGATCAGAAGCTGAGACCACCCCCTACCGGCTCCGCCGGCCTTGCAGGCCGCGTCGAGCCAGAGGCTCGACTCTTCGGCCGGCACAAACGGCACGCCGTTTGTGTCCGGCCTCAGCCCCTCAAGGGGGCGCCACTGGTGGCCCGGCAAAGCCGGTTCCACGGTGGCCGCTTGATGGGGCACGAAGGCGCGTAGATGGGGGAGCATCTAAACTCTCGGGTTTCCCCGAGGACCGATTCATGGCCGACCCGACCCCGCAAGAAGTGCGCGATTTCATTGCCGCCGGCCTGCCCTGCGTGCACCTGGAAGTCGAGGGCGACGGTCGCCATTTCTTCGCCACCATCGTCTCCGGCGAGTTCGCGGGCCTGGCACGCATCAAGCGCCACCAGCGGGTCTACGCCGCGCTGGGCGAACGCATGCGCGAGCAGATCCACGCGCTGTCCATGAAGACGCTGACCCCCGACGAATGGAGCGCGCAATGACCGCGCCGGCCGCAGGCCTGACCCTCGCCCTGTCCAAGGGCCGCATCTTCGAGGAGACGCTGCCGCTGCTGCGCGCGGCCGGCATCGAAGTGCTGGAAGACCCCGAGACCTCGCGCAAGCTCATCCTGCCCACCAACCGCGACGGCGTGCGCGTGGTGCTGGTGCGTGCCAGCGACGTGCCCACCTATGTGCAGTACGGCGGCGCCGACCTGGGCGTGGCCGGCCGCGACGTGCTGCACGAGCAGGCGCTGGCTGAAGGAGGCTCGCACGGCCTGTACCAGCCGCTGGACCTGAACATCGCGCGCTGCCGCATGAGCGTGGCCACCCGCGCCGACTTCGACTACGCCGCCGCCGTCAAGCAGGGCTCGCGCATCCGCGTGGCCACCAAGTACACCGAGATCGCGCGCCAGCACTTCGCCGAGAAGGGCGTGCACGTGGACCTGATCAAGCTCTATGGCTCCATGGAGCTGGCGCCGCTGACCGGCCTGGCCGAGGCCATCGTGGACCTGGTGTCCACCGGCAACACGCTGCGTGCCAACAGGCTGGTGGAGGTGGAGCGCATCATGGACATCTCCTCCCGCCTGGTCGTCAACCAGGCCGCGCTGAAGCTCAAGCGCGACACCCTGCGCCCCCTCATCGACGCCTTCGCCGGCGCCGTCGCCGCATGAGCCTCGTCCGCCAACTCTCAACCGCCGCCGCCGACTTCGCCACCGAGTTCGAACGGCTGCGCCATTGGTCGGCGGAGACCGACGCCGCCATCGAGGGCCGGGTCGCCGAAATCCTGGCCGATGTGCGGCAGCGTGGCGATGCCGCCGTGCTGGACTACACCGCCCGCTTCGACCGCGTGACCGCCGACAGCGTCGCCGCGCTGGAGATCACGCAGGCCGAACTGCAGGCCGCGCTGGCCGCCATCACCCCGGCGCAACGCGACGCACTGCAGGCCGCCGCCCGGCGCGTGCGGGCCTATCACGAGCGCCAGCTGCAGGCCTGCGGCCTGTCGTGGAGCTACCGCGACGAGGACGGCAACCTGCTGGGCCAGAAGGTCACGCCGCTGGACCGCGTGGGCCTGTACGTGCCGGGCGGCAAGGCCGCCTACCCCAGCAGCGTGCTGATGAACGCGATTCCCGCCCATGTGGCCGGCGTGCAGGAGATCATCATGGTGGTGCCCACGCCGGACGGCGTGCGCAACCCGCTGGTGCTGGCGGCGGCCGCGGTGGCCGGCGTGCACCGGGTGTTCACGGTCGGCGGCGCGCAGGCGGTGGCGGCGCTGGCCTGCGGCACGGCCACCATCCCGCGCGTCGACAAGATCACCGGCCCGGGCAATGCCTATGTCGCCTCGGCCAAGAAGCATGTGTTCGGCCAGGTCGGCATCGACATGATCGCCGGCCCAAGCGAGATCCTCGTCATCGCCGACGGCACGACACCGCCGGACTGGGTGGCCATGGACCTGTTCAGCCAGGCCGAGCATGACGAGCTGGCGCAGAGCATCCTGCTCAGCCCCGATGCCGCCTTCCTCGACGCCGTGCGCGCCAGCATGGAGCGGCTGCTGCCCACGCTGCCGCGCGAGGCCACCATCCGCGCGTCGCTGCAGGGCCGTGGCGCGCTGATCCTGACGCGCTCGATGGAAGAGGCCTGCGAGATCAGCAACAGCATCGCGCCCGAGCACCTGGAGATCAGCGCGGCCGAGCCGGCGCGCTGGGAGCCGCTGCTGCGCCATGCCGGCGCCATCTTCATGGGCGCCTACACCAGCGAGTCGCTGGGCGACTACTGCGCCGGCCCCAACCATGTGCTGCCCACGGCGGGCACCGCGCGCTTCTCGTCGCCGCTGGGCGTCTACGACTTCCAGAAGCGCAGCAGCCTCATCGAGGTGAGCGCCGAGGGCGCGCAGGGCCTGGGCCGCATCGCGTCGGAGCTGGCGCATGGCGAGGGGCTGCAGGCCCATGCGCGCGCCGCGGAGCTGCGGTTGAAGGCTTGATGGTCGGAACACGAAGTTCGTGCAACACGAACTTCGTGTAACCTTGGGTCCGTGAAGAACGTGACCGTCTCGATGGACGATGCCGTGGCCGAATGGGCCCGGCTGGAGGCCGCGCGGCGCAACACCAGCGTGTCGCGCCTGCTCGGCGAGTTGCTGGCCGAGAAGATGCGGCATGACGACGTCTACGAGCGCGCGCTGCAGGACTGGCTGCACCGCGAGCGCACCTGGTCGTCGGACGGCCAGCCCTATCCCGATCGGGGCATGCCTTGAGCGCACCGGTCTTCGTCGACACCTCGGTGCTGCTCTTCAGCGAGGACGGCGCCCGCCCCGCCGAGCGCGAGCGGGTGCTGGCCTGGCTGCGCGAGCTGTGGGCGGCGCGCACGGGCCGCGTCTCGGTGCAGGTGCTGGGCGACTTCTACCTGCTCGCCACCCGGCGCGTGAACCCGCCCATGCCCCAGGGCGATGTGCGCGCCGAGGTGCGCCGCTACCAGCACTGGCGGCCATGGGCGACCGACCAGGCCACGGTCGAGTCCGCCTGGTCGCTGGAAAGCCGCTTCGGCCTGCCCTTCGCCGATGCGCTGGTCGTGGCCAGCGCCAAGGCCCAGGGCTGCACGCGGCTGCTCAGCCTGGCCCTGCCGCACGAAGCCCAGTACGACAGCGTGCAAGTCCTCAACCCCCTGGTGGCCACCCCCTGAGGTACCCATGACCGACCGCCTGCAGCAAGCCCTCGCCCGCATCCGCCCCGACGTGCGCGCCGCGCATGCCTACGCCGTCCAGCCCAGCGTCGGCGTCGTCAAGCTGGACATCATGGAGAACCCCTTCCGCCTGCCGGCCGAGCTTCAGCGCGAACTGGGCGAACGCCTGGGCGCCGTGGCCATCAACCGCTACCCGGCCGAGCGCACCGCCGAGCTGGCCGCGGCGCTGCGCGCCCATGCGGGCGTGCCGCCGGACGTGGGCATCACGCTGGGCAATGGCTCCGACGAGTTGATCAGCCTGCTGACGCTGGCCGTCGCGCAGCCGGGTGCGGCCATCCTGTCGCCGCTGCCCAGCTTCGTCATCTACGAGATGTGCGCCCAGCACCAGCGGCTGGACTTCATCGGCGTGCCGCTGCGCGCCGACGACTTCGCGCTGGACGAGGCCGCCATGCTGGCCGCTATTCGCCAGCACCAGCCCGCGCTCATCTACCTGTCCTACCCCAACAACCCCACGGGCAACCTGTGGGACCTGGCGGCCATCGAGCGCATCGTGGCCGCCGCGCCCGGGCTGGTGGTCATGGACGAGGCCTACCAGCCGTTCGCCGCCCGTGACAGCCTCGCGCTGATGGCCCGCCACCCGCATGTGCTGGTCATGCGCACGATGAGCAAGTTCGGCCTGGCCGGCGTGCGCATCGGCTACCTGCTGGGCGCGGCCGAGCTGGTGCAGCAGATCGAGAAGCTGCGCCCGCCCTTCAACATCAGCGTGCTGAACGCCGAGGCCGGGCTGTTCGCGCTGGCGCATGCCGAGGTCTATGCCGCCCAGGCGGCCACGCTGCGCGCCGAGCGCGAGCGGGTGTTCGCGGCGCTGCAGGCGCTGCCGGGCATCCGCCCCTGGCCCAGCGAGGGCAATATGATCCTGGCGCGTGTGCAGGACGCGGCCGCCACCTTCGCCGCGTTGAAGGCCCGCGGCGTGCTGATCAAGAACGTGTCCGCCACCCACCCCTTGCTCGCCAACTGCCTGCGCATCACCATCGGCACGCCGGACGAGAACACCCGCCTGCTGGCCGAACTGCCGCACTGCCTATGAACGCCCCTGCCACCACCCCCCGCGTTGCCGAAGTCACCCGCAACACCCGCGAGACGCGCATCACCGTGCGCATCGACCTGGACGGCACGGGCCAGTCCAAGCTGGCCACCGGCATCGGCTTCTTCGACCACATGCTGGACCAGATCGCCCGCCACGGCCTGATCGACCTGGACGTGCACTGCGAGGGCGACCTGCACATCGACGGCCACCACACCGTCGAGGACGTCGGCATCACGCTGGGCCTGGCCGTCGCCAAGGCCATCGGCGACAAGGCCGGCCTGACCCGCTACGGCCACAGCTACGTGCCGCTGGACGAGGCGCTGTCGCGCGTGGTCATCGACCTGTCCGGCCGGCCGGGCCTGCACATGGACGTCAAGTTCACCGCCGGCAGCATCGGTGCCTTCGACACCCAGCTGACCTTCGAGTTCTTCCAGGGCTTCGTCAACCATGCGCTGGCCACCGTGCACATCGACAACCTGAAGGGCCACAACGCCCACCACCAGGCCGAGACGATGTTCAAGGCCTTCGGCCGCGCGCTGCGCATGGCCACGACGCCGGACCCGCGCTCGGCCGGCGTCATCCCGTCCACCAAAGGCAGTCTCTGACATGAGCCGCACCGTCGTCGTCGTCGACTACGGCATGGGCAACCTGCGCTCGGTGTCGCAGGCCGTCCTGCACGCGGCCCAGGGCCAGGGCATCGACGTGACCATCAGCTGTGCGCCCGACGTCATCCGTGCTGCCGAGCGCGTCGTGCTGCCCGGCCAGGGCGCCATGCGCGACTGCATGGCCGAGCTGGCCGCCTCCGGCGCCAAGGAGGCCGTGCTGGAAGCCGCCGCCACCAAGCCGCTGCTGGGCGTCTGCGTGGGCATGCAGATGCTGCTGGAGCACAGCGAGGAGCAGGACACGCCGGGCCTGGGGCTGATCCCGGGCCGCGTGAAGCGCTTCCGGCTGGAAGGCCGGCTGCAGGAGGACGGCAGCCGCTTCAAGGTGCCGCAGATGGGCTGGAACCGCGTGCACCAGACCCGGCCCCATCCTGTGTGGGATGGCATCCCGGACGAGAGCTGGTTCTACTTCGTGCACAGCTTCTATGCGAGCACCGAGCATCCCGAACACAGCGCCGGCGAGACCGACTACGGCCTTCGCTTTACCTGTGCGGTGGCCCGGGATAACATTTTTGCGACCCAATTCCACCCCGAGAAAAGTGCTGCGCTGGGCCTTGCCCTGTATCGCAATTTCCTGCACTGGCGACCTTGACCCACCCCCTACCGGCTTCGCCGGCCCCCTCAAGGGGGCGCCGCTGGTGGCCCGGCAAAGCCGGTTCCACGGCGGCCACTCGGTAAGACACCACGCCTTCCAACCCTCGTTGATCTAGCCACCAGCCATGCTGCTGATCCCTGCCATCGACCTGAAAGACGGTCGCTGCGTCCGCCTCAAGCAAGGCGACATGAACGACTCCACCACCTTTGGCGAGGACCCCGCCGCGATGGCACGCCGCTGGCTGGACGCCGGCGCGCGCCGCCTGCACCTGGTGGACCTGAACGGCGCCTTCGCGGGCAAGCCGGTCAACGAGCCGGCGATCAAGGCCATCATCAAGGAGGTGGGCGACGAGATCCCCATCCAGCTCGGCGGCGGCATCCGCGACCTCGACACCATCGAGCGCTACCTGGACGACGGCCTCTCCTACGTCATCATCGGCACCGCGGCGGTCAAGAGCCCCGGCTTCCTGAAGGACGCCTGCACCGCCTTCGGCGGCCACATCATCGTGGGCCTGGACGCCAAGGACGGCAAGGT
>CAXDTK010000203.1:0-9924 GCA_963992225.1 uncultured Comamonadaceae bacterium
GGCCGCTGTCGTCGGGCGTCGAGCCGCCCACCAGGCCGGTGTTGCCGCCCTGCGGCACCACCGGCACGCGGTACTGGTGACACAGCCGCAGCACGGCGGCCACCTCGTCGGTCGACGCAGGGCGGGCCACGGCCAGCGCGCGGCCCGGGTAGCGCTTGCGCCAGTCCTGTTCGTAGGCCGACAGGTCGCCGCCGCGCAGCAGCCCGGCCTCGCCGAGCCGGGCCTGCAGTGCGTCGAGGAAGGCGTTCATGACGCGGTGGCCGCCTTGGCCGCGGCCAGCCGCTGGCGGATCTGCGCCGTGCAGGCGATGAACACCACCAAGCCCAGCACCACCTCGGCCAGCGCCAGCCACTGGCCCGCGCCGCCCTCGCTGGTGGAGCGCACCAGGCCCTCCAGCACGTAGAGCCAGATGATCAGCGCCAGCCAGCGGTAGGTGTAGAGCCGGTAGCGCCACAGGCCGGGCAGGGCGGGCAGCAGCGGCAGCGCCTTCAGCGCCAGCGTGCCGCGGCCGGTGGGCGCCAGCCACAGCTCCCAGGCCAGGCACAGCAGCAGCAGGGCGGCGGTGGACAGCAGCGCCACATGGCGCGACAGCCGCTCGGCGGCGCTGGGTTCGGTTCTTTCGAGGGCGGCAGGCATAGCTGCGGCATCATAGAAGCCATGTCCCTGTCCCCCGTTCCCGCCGCGACTGCCGACCCGGAAGCGCCCATCAGCCGCAACCCCATCGCCTTCGTCGGCAACGTCATCACCGAGCTGCTGGCCTGGCCCTGGCTGCAGACGCTGCACACCTTCCGCCAGCGCTTCCGCGAGGAAAAGCTGGGCCTGACCGCGGGCAGCCTGACGTTCACGACGCTGATCTCGCTGGTGCCGCTGCTGACGGTGATGCTGGCCGTCTTCACCGCCTTCCCCATCTTCGCCAGCTTCCAGTCCGCGCTGGAGCAGTACTTCCTGAAGAGCCTGATCCCGCCCAACATCGCCAAGCCCGTGCTGGCCTCGCTGACGCAGTTCGCGGCCAAGGCCAACAAGCTGGGCGCGGTCGGCCTGGTGGTGCTGGGCGTCACGGCGCTGGCGCTGATGCTGACCATCGACCGCACGCTCAACGCCATCTGGCGCGTGCGCCGGCCGCGGCCGATGGCGCAGCGGGTGCTGGTCTACTGGGCCGCGCTGACGCTGGGCCCGCTGCTGCTGGGCGGCAGCCTCACGCTCACCAGCTATGCCGTCAGCGTGGGCCAGGGCCTGTTCACCAAGATGCCGGGCAACCTGGCCGCGCTGCTGGGCTGGGTGGACATCGTGCTGCTGGGCCTGGCGATGGCGGGCCTGTTCCATTACGTGCCCAACACCCACGTGCGCTGGCGCCATGCGCTGATCGGCGGCGTGTTCGTGTCGGTCGGCTTCTCGCTCGCCAAGTCGCTGCTGGCCTGGTACGTCAAGCAGGTGCCGACCTACTCCACGCTGTACGGCGCCTTCGCCACCGTGCCGGTGTTCCTGGTCTGGGTCTACCTGGGCTGGGTCATCGTGCTGCTGGGCGCCATCCTGGCGGCCAACACGCCCAGCCTGACCGGGCGGCTGCACCTGCGGCCCGACACGCCGGGGCAGCCGATGGCGCTGGCGCTGGAAGTGGTGCGCGAGCTGTGGCGGGTGCGCGAGGCCGGGCAGCGCGGCCTGACGCATCTCGCGCTGGCCGGCGCGCTGCGGGTGGACCCGCTGCAGCTCGCGCCGGTGGTCGACAAGCTGCAGGCGCTGGACTGGATCGGGCTGCTGGAGGAAGACGGCGCCCAGCGCCTGGTGCTGCTGTGCGCCCCCGAGCGCATGCTGGCCGAACCGCTGCTGAACGCCTTCCTGGCCGAGCGTCAGGGCCTGCTGGCCAACCTCTGGGCCCAGGCCGACTGGGCGCGGCTGCCGCTGGACCGGCTGCTCACTGAGGCTGGAAGCCGCCAGCCCTGATGATGCGCGCCCAGGCCGCCGCGTAGGCGCGCTCGCGCGCCGCCAGCTGCGCCGCGTTCATCCAGCCCACCGACAGGCCCAGTTCCGTCAGCCGCGTCTTCACGCCCGGCTGCGCCAGCACGCCGGCCAATGCATTGGCCAGCCGCTCCAGCACGGCCGGCGGCGCGCCCGCGGGGGCGAAGACGCCGTAGTAGGGCAGGTCCTCGAAGCCCGCGATGCCCAGCTCGGCAAAGGTCGGCACCTCGGGCAGCAGCGGCTGGCGCTGCTGGCCCATGACGGCCACGATGCGCAGCTTCTTCTGCTGGTGGTTGGCGATCAGGTCGGGCACCGAGCCGACGCCGGCGCTGATCTGGTGGCCCAGCATCTCGGCCATCATGGGCGCACTGCCGCGGTAGGGCACGCTCTGCAGCGCCAGGCCATGCTTCTCGCCCAGCAGCTTGACGAGGAACTCCGGCACCGAGGCCGGCGCCGGCACGCCCACGCTGCCCTGGCCGCCCTGTTTCTTCACCCAGGCCAGGTACTCCGGCAGGCTGGCGGCCGGCGTGGCGCCGGACAGCGCCAGCGCATTGGCGAAGGTCGCGAAGCCGGCCACCGGCACGAAGTCCCGCGCGGGGTCGAAACCGGGGTTCTTCAGTACCAGCGGCAGGATGGAGATGGTGTGGTCGTGGCTGACGAAGAAGCTGCTGCCATCCGGCGCCGCCTGCTTCAGCGCCTGCGCCGCGATCTGGCCGCCGGCGCCGGGCTTGTTCTCCACCAGCACCGGGGTGCCCAGCGAGGCCTGCAGCGCCTCCGCCAGCAGCCGGGCGATGGCATCGGTACCGCCGCCGGCCGGGAAGCCGACCAGCAGGCGCATGGGCTTGCCCTCCTGTGCCGTGGCGGCCAGGGGCAGGGCGGCGGCGGCCAGGGCGGCCAGCGCGGAACGTCGTTGCAGCATCGGCGGACTCCTTGTTCCGAACCTGTTCGGAACCCGCGGCAGTCTACGGGTGCAGCACCACCAGCAGCGCGGTGGCGGCCGACTTGCCCGCGTTGCGGATCGCATGCGGGCCGTCCACCGCATAGCGCGCCGTCTCGCCGGCCTTGAGCCGGCTCGTCACGCCCTGCGCCGTGACCTCCAGGCTGCCGGTCAGCACGCTCAGGTGCTCGCGCGAGCCGGGCTCATGGGCCTGGCTGTCCAGCACGCCGCCGGGCTGCACGCTCAGTTCGTACCACTCGAACTGGCCCGCCAGCTCGATGGGCCCCAGGATGCGCAGCTTGCACAGCCCGTCCGGGCTGGTGAGGGCGGGGGTGGCGTGCGCCGGCACCGTCTCGATGGCCGGCGTGGCCGCCCGCTCGGTGCCCAGCAGCTCGCCCATCTCCACGCCCAGCGCATTGGCCAGCCGCCAGACCACGGCGACGGTGGGGTTGGCCTGGTTGCGCTCGATCTGCGACAACATGGACTTGCTGACGCCGGCCCGCTTGGACAGGTCGTCCAGCGACAGCCCGCGGCTGCCGCGCAGCGCCTGCAGGGCGGCGCCGACGCGGGGCGGTTCCAGATCGGGGGCGGGCTTGTTCATGCTTGACCGTGATAGACGTTTTTCGGATACTGCACGAAAGTTCGATATATCGAACAAGTTCAATTTAACGAATTGTGCCCCAGGATCGACGCCATGAGCCAAGCCTTCTACCAACACCTGCAAGCCGAACTCGACGGCATCCGCGCCGCCGGCCTGTTCAAGGCCGAACGCATCATCACCACGCCCCAGGGCGCGGTCGTCAGGACGACCGACGGCCGCGAGGTGATCAACCTCTGCGCCAACAACTACCTCGGGCTGTCCTCGCACCCGCAGGTCATCGAAGCGGCCCATGAGGCGCTGCGCACCCACGGCTTCGGCCTGTCGTCGGTGCGCTTCATCTGCGGCACGCAGGACCTGCACAAGACGCTCGAAGCCCGCATCGCCCGCTTCGTCGGCTGCGAGGACGCCATCCTCTACGCCGCCGCCTTCGACGCCAACGGCGGCCTGTTCGAGCCGCTGCTGGGCGAGCAGGACGCCATCATCAGCGACGCGCTCAACCATGCCTCCATCATCGACGGCATCCGCCTGTGCAAGGCGCGGCGCTGGCGCTATGAGCACAACGACCTGGCCGACCTGGAGCGCTGCCTGCAGGAGGCCACCGAGAAGGGCGCCCGCTTCAAGCTGGTGTTCACCGACGGCGTGTTCTCCATGGACGGCACCATCGCCCAGCTCGACCAGATCCGCGCGCTGTGCGACCGCTACGACGCGCTGCTGGGCATCGATGAATGCCACGCGTCCGGCTTCCTCGGCAAGACCGGCCGCGGCACGCCCGAGTACCGCGGCGTGTTCGGCAAGATCGACATCATCACCGGCACCTTCGGCAAGGCGCTGGGCGGCGCCTCGGGCGGCTTCACGGCCGCGCGCAAGGAGGTGGTGGAACTGCTGCGCCAGCGCTCGCGGCCCTACCTGTTCAGCAACACGCTGGCCCCGGTCATCGCCGGCGCGTCGCTGGCCGTGCTGGACCTGCTGGAAGCCTCTACCGCGCTGCGCGACAAGCTGGAGGCCAACACGGCGTACTTCCGCGAGGCCATCCAGGCCGCCGGCTTCGAGATCAAGCCCGGCACCCACCCCATCGTGCCCATCATGGTCTACGACGCCGTCATGGCGCAGAAGCTCAGTGCGCGCATCCTGGAGCTGGGCATCTACGCCGTGGGCTTCTTCTTCCCGGTGGTGCCCAAGGGCCAGGCGCGCATCCGCGTGCAGATCTCCGCCGTGCATGAGCGCGCGCACCTGGAGAAGGCCGTCGCCGCCTTCACCCAGGCCGGCCGCGAACTGGGCCTGCTGAAATGAGCCGCGACACCCGCATCCTCATCATCGGCGCCAACGGCCAGATCGGCACCGAGCTGGCCACCGAGCTGGCCCGGCTGCACGGCGAGGACGCCGTCATCACCAGCGACCTGAGCCCGCAGGGCCGCGTGCGCACGCTGCAGCACGAGGCGCTGGACGTCACCGACGCGGCCGCGCTGGCCACCGTCGTCAAACGCCACAAGATCACCCAGATCTACCACCTCGCCGCGGCCCTGTCGGCCAACGGCGAGAAGCACCCGATGTGGGCCTGGGACCTGAACATGAAGGGCCTGCTCAACGTGCTGGAGCTGGCCCGCCACGAGAAGCTGGACAAGGTGTTCTGGCCCAGCTCCATCGCCGCCTTCGGCCCCAGCACGCCGGCCGTGGACACGCCGCAGACGACGGTTATGGACCCCACCACGGTCTACGGCATCTCCAAGCTGGCGGGCGAGCGCTGGTGCGACTGGTACCACGCCAAGCATGGCGTGGACGTGCGCAGCCTGCGCTACCCCGGCCTGATCAGCTGGAAGACGCCGCCCGGCGGCGGCACCACCGACTACGCGGTGGAGATCTTCCACTCGGCGCTGAAGGAAGGCCGCTACACCTGCTTCCTGAAGGAAGACCAGGCGCTGCCGATGATGTACATGCCCGATGCGCTGCGCGCCACCATCGAGCTCATGAACGCGCCGGCCGAGGCCGTGAAGCAGCGCGGCAGCTACAACCTCGCGGGCGTCAGCTTCACGCCCGAGCAGATCGCGGCCAGCCTCCGCCGCCGGCTGCCGCAGTTCACGATGGACTGCCAGCCCGACTTCCGCCAGGCCATCGCCGCCAGCTGGCCGCAGCGCATCGACGACAGCGCCGCGCAGGCCGACTGGGGCTGGCAGCTGCGCTACGACCTGGATGCCATGGTCGACGACATGCTGACCGAGCTGGCGCGTGAGCTGAAGCGGGGTTGACACGCCAGGGCCGGCGCCGCTGTTAGTCTGGCGGCATGAAAGCCGTGCCCTTTTTCGTGACCCTCGGCCTGGCCGCGCTGGGCGCGCTGCCGCTGCGGCCGGCCCAGGCCCAGCAGCCCGAGCCGCAGACCGAACCCGAGGCGCCGCCGCTGCGCTACCTGCTGGGCGCCTCGGTCACCAATGGCCCCGAGTACGACGGGGCGCGCAGCCGCGACACCCGCCTCAGGCCGCTGTGGGCCGCGCGGCTGGGGCGCTGGCGCATCAGCACCTCGGGCGGCAGCGCGCTGCTGGGCTTCGGCCAGGAGCACACCGGCGCCGGGGCGGGCGCCAGCACCACGCTGATCGACCGCAAGCGGCTGCGCCTGGGGGTGTCGCTGCGCATCGACAGCGGCCGCCGCAGCGGTGACGCCAGCACGACCCGCGGCCTGCCCGACGTCAAGCGCACGCTGCGCGGGCGCCTGTATGCCAGCTACAGCCTCAACCCCGACTGGGTGCTGGGCGCGTCGCTGTCGCAGGACCTGCTGGGCCGCCAGGGCGGGCTGACCGCCAGCCTGGACCTGGGCTGGCGCATCTACCGCAGCCCGACGCTGGAATGGACCAGCGGCATCGGCCTGTCGGCCGGCAATGCCACCAACCTGCGCAGCTACTACGGCATCCCCGAGTCCGCCGCCGCCCCGATGGGCAAGCCGGCCTACGAGCCCGGCGCGGGGCTGAAGAGCCTGCACGCCGGCATGGGCTTCACGCGGCCGCTGTCCAAGCACTGGTTCGTGTTCGGCTCGGCCGGCGTCAGCCAGCTGCTGGGCCCGGTGGCCGACAGCCCGCTGGTCGAGAAGCGCAGCGGCAGCGCGGCGTCGCTGGGCCTGGCCTGGCGGAACTGAGGCGTCAGAACTTGATGCGGCCGCGCCAGATGTCGGCGTACATCACCCAGTCGCCGATGAAGCTGTAGAGCGGGTACTTGAACGTGGCCGGGCGGTTCTTCTCGAAGAAGAAATGCCCCACCCACGCAAAGCCGTAGCCGCACAGCAGGCCGTACAGCAGCCAGACCGGCTCGCCCGTCGCGAACAGCCGCCACAGGCACAGCAGCACCAGCGTCGAGCCGATGAAGTGCAGCCGTCGGCACACCGGGTTGCGGTGCTCGCCCAGGTAGAAGGGATAGAAGTCGGCGAAGCGGGTGAAGCGGTCGGTGCTCATGGCCCGATTCAAGCGCGGGTCCGGCCCGAGCGGCAAGCGGATTTGCCCGGGCAAGAATGCCGGCATGACCCTTGTTCGAGAGATTGCGCCCGCCGGTTCGCGGCTGGCGGCCGGCTGGCACCGCCTGATGCTGCAGCGCCTGCTCAAGCCGGCCCTGAGCCCGCGGGTGGCCATCGCCGCCCAGCGCCGCCGCGTCGAGCTGCTGACGCGCAGCCTGCTGTTGCCGCGCGGCGTGCGCCGTGAGGCCGCGCCGCAGGGCGAATGGCTGCACCCCGAGGCGCCACCGGTGCGCGCCGGCAGCGTGCTCTACCTGCACGGCGGGGCCTACTGCATCGGCTCGTCAGCCAGCCATCGCAACCTGACGATGCGGCTGGCGCGCGAGAGCGGCCTGCCGGTGTTCGCGCTGGACTACCGGCTGGCGCCCGAGCACCCCTGGCCCGCGCCGCTGGACGACGCGCTGGCCGCGTTCGACGCGCTGCCCGGCCCGGTGCTCATCGCCGGCGACTCGGCCGGCGGCGGCCTGGCGCTGCTGGCCGCGTTGGCCCTGCGCGACCGCGGCGGCGCGCAGCCCGCGGGCCTGTGGCTGCTGTCGCCCTGGGTGGACCTGGCGGCCTGGCCCGCGCCGGTGCCGGGCGAGGCCATGCTGGACGCCGCCTGGGGCCGCGCCTGCGCCGCCCAGGTGCTGGCGGGGCGGGAGGCCGCCGTGATGTCGCCGCTGCAGGCCGACCTGCGCGGCCTGCCGCCCGTGCTGCTGCAGTTCGGCACCGACGAGCTGCTGCACGACCAGGGCCGCGCGCTGCATGCGGCCCTCGACGCCGCCGGCGTGCCGCTGCAGGCCGAGTGCTACCAGCGCCGCTGGCATGTGTTCCAGCTGCATGCCGGCCAGCTGCGCAGCGCCGACGACGCGCTGCGCAGCGCGGCGGCCTTCATGCACCGCGTGCTGCCGGCCGGGGCGGCCGAGCGCGAGCATGAGGTGGCCATCCTGGGCGCCGGCATGTCGGGCCTGGCGATGGCCATCCGGCTGCAGCGGGCGGGCCTGCGCGACCTCGTCATCGTCGAGCGCTCCGAAGGCCTGGGCGGCACCTGGTGGGACAACCGCTACCCCGGTGCCCAGGTGGACGTGCCCGCGCCGGCCTACAGCTTCAGCTTCGCGCCCAACCCGCGCTGGTCGCACCGCTTTGCCGACGCGCCCGAGATCCAGGCCTACCAGCAGCGCCTGGCCGAAACCCACCGGCTGCCGGCGCGGCTGCGGCTGGGGCGGGCCATCACGCAGGCCCGCTTCGACGAAGCCGCCGGCCGCTGGCGGCTGCAGCTGGACAGCGGCGAGGTCATCCGCGCGCGCTTCTTCGTCTGCAGCACCGGGCCGCTGAGCCAACCGCGCTGGCCGGACATCCCCGGCCTGGCCGACTTCCAGGGCCGGCTGCTGCACACCGCGCGCTGGCCCACGGACGCCGACCTGGCGGGCCGGCGCATCGGCGTCATCGGCACCGGCTCGACGGCCGCGCAGCTGGTGCCGGCACTGGCGCCGGCGGCGGCGCGGCTGACGCTGTTCCAGCGCACCGCCAACTGGGTGCTGCCGCGGCTGGACCGCCGCTACGGCCCGCTGGACCGCGGACTGACCCGGCTGCCGCCCTATGCGGCGGCGGTGCGCTGGCTGTGGGTGCAGGTGCTGGAATGGGGCCGGCGCGGCTTCGACGAAGGCACGCTGGCCCGGCGCGCCATGCTGGCCGCCGCCACCGCGCACCGGCGCCGGCAGGTGCCCGACCCGGCGCTGCGCGAGGCCCTGGCGCCGCCTTACCCGCTGGGCTGCAAGCGCATCATCTATTCCAACGACTACTACCCGGCGCTGGCGCTGCCGCAGTCCGAGCTGGTGACTGCGCCCATCAGCCGCATCACCGCGCGCGGGCTGCTGACGGCCGATGGCCGCGAGCATGAGCTGGACGCGCTGGTCTGCTCGACCGGCTTCGACACCCTCCAGATGCTGCAAAGCCTGGCCATCGCGGGACAGGGTGGCCGGCTGCTGTCGGACGCCTGGGCCGGCGGCCCCCGCGCCTACCTGGGCGTGACCGTGCCGGGCTTTCCCAACCTCTTCCTGATGCTGGGGCCCAACACCGGCACCGGGCACACCTCCACGCTGCTCTACATCGAGCCGCAGGCCGAGCATGTGCTGGCCTGCATCCGGCGCGTGCAGCGTGAAGGGCGGCGCTGGATCGCCGTGCGGCCGGATGTGGCCGCGGCGCTGGACGCCGCCCAGCAGCAGCGGCTGGCCGGCTCGGTCTGGAGCCAGTGCCGCTCCTGGTACCGCGCCGACAACGGCCGCATCGTGGCCATCTGGCCCGGCTTCACGGCCGAGTACGTGCAGGCCGTGCGCCGGCCCGATGCCGAGGCCTACGAGCTGGGCTGAAGCGCGCTGCCCAGCGCCAGGCGCAGGGCGGCCAGCACGGCGTCCGGCGCCTCGGCCATCAGCGCATGGCCGGCCGGCACGGTGTGGATGCGCGGCTTCAGCAGCCCGCCCAGCACGGCGTTCTGCTTCGGCGCGGTCATCTGGTCCAGCGCGCCGAGGATGAAGTGCACCGGGCAGGCGACACGCGCCGCCGCGGCCTCGCCGCCGGCGTAGCGGTCGCAGACCTGGAAGTCGTTCTCGAACAGGTTCACCGCCGTCTGTTTGGCCTGCAGCCGGCGCATCAGCGCCAGCGAGCCGCCGCGCAGCCAGCTGCCCGGCCCCGGGTAGCCGGGCTTGGCCGATGCCAGCGAATGCGAGAAGCTGTTGACCATGGCCATGGCCGCCTCGGGCTGGTCGCGGGCGGTGCTCAGCAGCGCCTCCGACACCTTCATCGGGTAGGCCGTGCCCACCATGACCAGCGCGCTGGCCCGTTCGGCGGCCTCCAGCGCGATCAGCGAGCCCATGCTGTGGCCCACCAGCACGGCCTTGTCCACGCCGGCGGCGTCCAGCCTGTCTCTTATACACATCTCCGAGCCCACGAGACGGACTCCTA
>CAXDTK010000204.1:0-9836 GCA_963992225.1 uncultured Comamonadaceae bacterium
GAGCAGCGAGCCGATCAGCCGCCGCTCGCGAGCAAGGCCCTGAGGCCCTCCTCGGCCCGTACCTCCCCCCCCAGCGCCCTCGCCTTCTCCAGCTTGCTGCCGGCGTCCTCGCCGGCGATGACGTAGGACGTCTTCTTGGACACCGAGCCGCTGACCTTGCCACCGGCATCCTCGATCAAGGCCTGCGCCTCGTCGCGGCTCAGCGTCGGCAGCGTGCCGGTCAGCACCAGCGTCTTGCCCAGCAGCGGGCGCGGCCGGTCGTCGGCCTCGCCTTCGCTTTCCCTCGGCGCCACACCGGCCGCGAGCAGCTGCTCGACCACCTCGCGGTTGTGCGGCTGGGCGAAGAAGGTGTGGATGCTGGCCGCGACGATGGGTCCCACGTCCGGCACCTCCAGCAGCTGCTCGACGCTGGCGGCCATCAGCTTGTCCAGCGTGCCGAAGTGGCGCGCCAGGTCCTTGGCCGTGGTCTCGCCGACCTGGCGTATGCCCAGCGCGAACAGGAAGCGCGCCAGCGTCGGCGTCTTGCTCTTCTCCAGCGCATCGACGAGGTTCTGCGCGCTCTTGTCGGCCATGCGGTCCAGCGCCGCCAGCTTGGCCACACCCAGCTTGTAGAGGCCCGGCAGGCTCTGCACGATGCCGGCGTCCACCAGCTGCTCCACCAGCTTGTCGCCCAGGCCCTCGATGTCCATCGCGCGGCGGCCGGCGAAGTGCAGCAGCGCCTGCTTGCGCTGCGCCGGGCAGAACACGCCGCCGCTGCAGCGGTATTCGATGCCGCGCTTCTCGCGCACCACATCGCTGCGGCACACCGGGCAGGTGCGCGGCATGTGGAAGTTGGGCACGTAGCCGGGCCGCTCGCCCGGCACCCGGCCCACCACCTCGGGGATCACGTCGCCGGCGCGGCGGATGATGACCTGGTCGCCCACGCGCACGCCCTTGCGGCGCATCTCGAAGACGTTGTGCAGCGTCGCGTTGCTGACCGTGGTGCCGCCCACGAACACCGGCTCCAGCCGCGCCACCGGCGTGAGCTTGCCGGTGCGACCCACCTGCACTTCGATGGCCAGCAGCGTGGTCACCTGCTCCTGCGCCGGGTACTTGTGCGCGACGGCCCAGCGCGGCTCGCGGGTCTTGAAGCCCAGCCTGAGCTGCAGCGCGCGGCTGTTGACCTTGTAGACGACGCCATCGATGTCGAAGGGCAGCGCATCGCGCTTCGCGGCCATCGCGTGATGGAACTGCACCAGCCCGCCCGGCCCGGCCGTCACCACCCGGTCGGCGTTGACCGGCAGGCCGAACGCGGCCAGCGCGTCCAGCAGGCCCGCATGCGTCTCGGGCTGCTCCCAGCCCTGCACCTCGCCGAGGCCGTAGGCATAGAAGCACAGCGGCCGCTGGCGCACCAGCGCCGGGTCCAGCTGGCGGATGGCGCCGGCGGCGGTGTTGCGCGGGTTCACGAAGGTCTTGTCGCCGCGCTCGCGCTGGCGCTCGTTGAGCTGCTCGAAGTCATCGCGGCGCATGTAGACCTCGCCGCGCACTTCCAGCACCGCGGGAGCGTCACCCTTGAGCCGCAGCGGCACCTGGCCGATGGTGCGCACGTTCTGCGTGACGTCCTCGCCGGTCTCGCCGTCGCCGCGGGTGGCGGCCTGCACCAGCACGCCCTGCTCGTAGCGCAGGTTCATGGCCAGGCCGTCGAACTTCAGCTCGGCGGCGTACTCCACCGGCGGGTCGGCCTCGGTCAGCCCCAGCTCGCGCCGCACGCGGGCGTCGAAGGCGATCGCGCCGCCCTCGGTGGTGTCGGTCTCGGTCGTGATGGAGAGCATGGGCACCACATGGCGCACCGGCGTCAGCCCCGGCAGCACCTGGCCGATGACGCGCTGGGTGGGCGAATCGGCGCTCAGCAGCTCCGGGTGGGCCGCTTCCAGGGCCTGCAGTTCCTTGAAGAGGCGGTCGTACTCGGCGTCCGGCACCTCGGGCGCGTCGAGCACGTAGTAGAGGTGGGCATGGTGGTTCAGCTGGGCGCGCAACTCGGCGGCGCGCTGGGCGGGGGCGGCGTTCATGGCCGCATTGTCTCGTCTGGGCCGGGCGCCGCGATTCGCCGCCAGCCGCACCTACGCGTAATCAAACTACGTCATGTTTCAACTGCGAGCGCAACCTTTATCCCAACAACACCCTCGATAAGTAGTTTTACTACTTCGCTCCTAGCGCTGCTTGCCTAGAGTCCCAGCACTTTCCGCGATACCGGAAAGGCGGCCAGGGTTTGCAGTCGATCGGCCGGACAACGGCCGCCCCGCGCGAGGGCGGCTCCCAACCACCGGAGACAAGACATGCATCTGCTGCCGCCGAGCCGACGGCTCGCCCACGCCCTGACCCTGGCCGCCAGTGCCGCCCTCGCCTGCGCCGCCAGCCCGGCGCTGGCCCTCAACCCCGCCGCCACGTCGGTGCAGATGTTCGAGTGGAGCTGGCCCGACATCGCCACCGAATGCAGCCAGTGGCTGGGCCCCAAGGGCGTCGGCGGCGTGCAGATCTCGCCGCCCGGCGCGTCCAAGGTGGCCAATGGCTGGTGGGGCGTCTACCAGCCGGTCAACTACGTCAACCTGACCAGCCGCATGGGCACGCCGGCGCAACTGCAGTCCATGATCAACGCCTGCCACGCGGCCGGCGTGCGGGTGTATGCCGACATCGTCGTCAACCAGATGGCCGACGGCAGCGGCACCGCGACCGATGGCTCCACCTGGAACGCCAACACGCTGAGCTACCCGTTCTTCAGCGCCAACGACTTCCACCCCAACTGCACCATCAACGACGCGGACTACAACTCGCCCGCCGGCCGCTACAACGTGCAGAACTGCCGCCTGGGCGGCCTGCCCGACCTGGCCACCGAGAACGCCTACGTGCAAGGCCAGATCGTCAATTACCTGAAGGCCTTGCTGGCGCTGGGCGTGGACGGCTTCCGCATCGACGCCGCCAAGCACATGCCGGCCAGCGCCTGGACATCCATCATGAACGCGGTGCGCGCCACCTACCCGACGACCCGGCAGGGCGAGGCGATCTGGCTCACGCAGGAGATCATCAACGACGGCGAGGTGGACCGCGGTAGCTACCTGCCGATCGGCACGATCAACGAGTTCCAGTTCACCTACGCGATGCGCGAGGTCTTCCGCGGCCTCAACGGCACCAGCCTGTCCAGCATCCCCGGCATCCCCGGCATCATGGGCACCTGGGGCAACTGGGGCGGCAGCTGGGGCTTCCTGCAGCCGCAAAACGCCACCGTGTTCGTCACCAACTGGGACACCGAGCGCAACGGCAGCGCGCTGAACTCCAACAACAGCGCCAACAACGACAACGCCAACCAGCGCTACACGCTGGCCAACGTCTTCATGCTGGCCCAGGGCTACGGCGAGGCCCAGCTCTACGCGGGCTTCAAGTTCAGCGACCACAACGCCGACCGGCCGACCACCAGCCCCTACAGCGGCGGCGTGCCGCAGATCAACGTGGTGTGGGACTTCGCGCACCGCTGGACGCCCATCGCCAACATGGTGGGCTTCCGCAACGCCAGCATCGGCCAGCCGCAGCAGAACTGGATCGTCGGCAACAACGGCAACCAGGTGGCGTTCAGCCGCGGCAACGTGGGCTTCGTGGCGCTGAACAACAGCGGTGCCGCCTGGACGCGCAGCTTCGCCACCGGCCTGCCGTCCGGCACCTACTGCAACGTCATCAACGGCACCAAGAACGGCGCGGGCACCGGCTGCACGGCCGACTCGGTGACCGTGGACGCCGCCGGCAACGCCAGCTTCACCGTACCGGCCAACACCAGCGGCAGCACGCCGGCCGTGGCGATCTACACCGGCCAGCGCGTCATCGGCGGCACCGGCAGCTGCGCCGTGACCTTCACCATCGCCAACGCCAACACCACCTTCGGCCAGAACCTGCGCGTGGTGGGCAACGTCGCCGGCCTGGGCGCCTGGGCGCCGGGCTCGGGCTTCGCGCTGACCATCCAGGGCTCGGGCGCCAACGTGCCGTGGAGCGGCACCGTGTCGCTGCCGGCCGGCAGCGCCATCCAGTACAAGTACGTGAAGTGGAACGGCACCAGCGCCGTCTGGGAGAGCAGCCAGGCCACCGCCAGCGGCAACCGCGAGTTCACCAGCTGCGCCGCCGGTGGCACGCAGGCGCGGCCGGACGGCAACTTCAAGTTCTGACGCGGCGCCGCGCAGCGGGCCGCCTCACCAGCGGCCCTCCAGCCCGACGCGCAGGCTGCGCGGCAGTTCCTCGTAGCTGAACAGCGGCGACTTGGCCGCCAGCCGCAGGTTGGTGGCGTTGTCGACGCCGGCGCGCAGCGTCAGCCCGCGGCCCAGCGCGAGGCTGGCATGCAGGTTGACCAGCGTCAGCGTGGGCACCGTCTGCGGCGGCTGGCCGGCCACGGCGGCCGCCAGCCGCAGGCCGCTGTGCACGGTGACGTCACCGCCCGCGCGCCAGGCGCCCTGCTGCCAGTCGGCCCGCAGCCCCAGCGTGCGGCGGGCGCGCTTTTCCAGCGGCAGGCCGCGGTCGTCCTCGGCGCTCAGCAGCCCGGCCTGCAGCTGCAGCGTCCATGCCCCGCCACGCCAGCCCGCGGCGGCTTCCAGCCCCTGCAGCACGGCCGCGTCGATGTTGCGGAACTGGTAGACGCCGCTGCTGGCCGTGCCGCTGAGCAGCACCGGCGTGATCAGGTGGCGCACGCGGTTGCGGTAGGCCGTCAGCGAGGCGCCGGCCGCCACGCTGTCCCAGGCCAGCGTGGCCTCGACGCTGTCGTTGGTCTCGGGCTGGAGGCCGGCCTGGCCGACATAGGTGTTGGGGCCCTCGTCCTCGCGGTAGTTGGGGTCGATCTGCTTGAGCGTCGGCGCCTTGAAGCCGTGGCCGTAGCCGCCCTTGACCACCCAGCCGGCCGCCGGCTTCCAGACCGCGTAGACGCGCGGGCTCAGCTCGGTGCCGAAGCGGCTGGCATGGTCGGCGCGCGCGCCGGCCGTCAGGCTGAGCGCCGGCGCCAGGCGCAGCTCGTCCTGCAGGTAGACGCCGCCGTGCGTGGCGCTGGCCTGGCCGCCGGGCAGCCCGGCGTTGACCAGCTGCTCGTCGCGCAGCTCGAAGCCGGCCGTCCACAGCTGCGTGGCGCCCAGCGGCAGGCTGCCCTGCCCCTCCAGCACGCGGTCGGTCAGCGTGTTGGGCCGCAGCGAGGCGACGCCGTTCGTCTTGATGTTGCTGACGGCCAGCCGGTTCTGGTAGGCCCGCAGCAGCGTCTGGCGGCCTTCGCCCCAGTCGCCGTCCCACTGCAGCGCATGGTGGTCGCGCACCAGGTGGTGCAGGCTCTGGTGGTAGCGCCGCGGGCCCGAGCGCTCGCGGGCGTCCAGCCAGCGCTGCTCGTCGCCGTGGCGGCTGTCCACGCCCAGGCTGTGGCCCGGCGCCAGGCGCCATTGCAGCTTCAGCGCGGCCTCGCGCGGCTGACGGCCTTCGACGGCGGTGATGCGAGCGTCCGTGAGGCCCGGCGTGGCCTCGCGGCGCGCGTCGCTGAGCGCGAGGCCGAAGTCGACCTGCGGCCCGAAGCCGCCGCGCAGCGCCGCCGCCATGCGGTGGCCGTCGCCGCCGCGCTGGCCGCTGCGGCCCTCGACGAAGGCGCGGGCCTGCAGCTCGCCGTCCAGCGGCCGCGTGATGACGTTGATGACGCCGCCCAGCGCCTCGGCGCCGTACAGCACCGACATCGGCCCGCGCACGACCTCGATGCGGGCGATGTCGACGGCGCCGGCCCAGTCGAGCTGGAAGTCCGACGAGCCCACCAGGCCGTCGCTGGCCGAGATGCGCTGGCCGTCCACCAGCACCAGCACATGGCGGGGGTCCATGCCGCGCAGCGACAGCGACTTGCGCCCGCCGGTGGGCCGCCCGAAGGCACCCACGCCGGGCTCCACGCGCAGCGCCTGCAGCAGGTTGTCGGTGCCGCGCTCGGCCAGCTGCTCGGCGTCCACCACGGTGATGGCGGCCGGCGCGTCGAGCAGCGGCACCGCATGGCGGGTGGCGCTGACGACCATGCGCGGCAAGCTGTCGGTGACGTCGCTCACGGCGGACGGGGTGGCCTGCGCGGCACCCAGGGCCAGCAGGGCGGCGGCGGCCAGGGCCGAGCGTGCCGGGCAGGCCAGGCGAGGAGAGGCGGGGTTGGGCTGTGTGTTCATGGCCGCAAGCGTTGCAGCCCGCTGCGCGGCCGGGCTTGACGAAGTGCAAGCCCGCAACGCGACCGGAGATGCTCGCGCCGCGGCCTTGACGCATGTCAAGCCGGCCCCGGCCCGGCGCCGAAAACTTGACCCCGTTCAAGGATTCGGCGCCGCCCGGCTCCGAGCATGGCCCGCAGTGGCTGAACCACTGCAAAGGAGAAAACATGAAGACCATCGTTCCCCGCGTCGCCGTCATCGCAGCCAGCCTGCTGTTCGCCTGGCCGCTGGCCGCCTCTGCGCAGGCCAGCGGCGACGCCGGCAAGAAGGACGTGCTGCCCGCCGAAGTGAAGTACCACTCGGGCCCGTCGCCGGTGGGCCAGGCACCCATGGTGGAGAGCCGCAATCCCAAGGCCCCGCCGATGACGCAGGCGGAGTTCGACGTCGCCCGCCGCATCTACTTCGAGCGCTGTGCCGGCTGCCACGGCGTGCTGCGCAAGGGCGCCACCGGCAAGGCGCTGACGCCCGACATCACCATCGGCAAGGGCACCGACTACCTGAAGGTGTTCATCGCCTACGGCAGCCCGGCCGGCATGCCCAACTGGCAGACCAGCGGCGAGATGAGCGAGCAGGAAGTCGACATCATGGCCCGCTACATCCAGCACGAGCCGCCGACCCCGCCCGAGTACTCCATGGCCGACACCAAGGCCACCTGGAAGGTGATCGTGCCGCCCGAGGCGCGCCCGAAGAAGAAGCTCAACAACTACAACATCGACAACATCTTCAGCACCACGCTGCGCGACACCGGCGAGGTGGCGCTGATCGACGGCGACACCAAGAAGATCATCAACATCGTCAAGACCGGCTACGCGGTGCACATCTCGCGCACCTCGGCCTCGGGCCGCTACCTGTTCGTGATCGGCCGCGACGCCAAGATCAACATGATCGACCTGTGGATGGAGAAGCCCGACAACGTCGCCGAGGTGCGCGTGGGCCTGGAAGCGCGCTCCGTCGAGACCAGCAAGTACAAGGGCTACGAGGACAAGCTGGTCATCGCCGGCAGCTACTGGCCGCCGCAGTACACCATCCTCAAGGGCGACACGCTGGAGCCGCTGAAGATCGTCTCCACCCGCGGCAATACCGTGGACACGCAGGACTACCACCCCGAGCCACGCGTGGCCTCCATCGTGGGCAGCCACTTCAAGCCCGAGTTCGTCGTCAACGTGAAGGAAACCGGCCAGACGCTGCTGGTGGACTACAGCAGCATCGAGGCGCTGAAGGTGACCACCATCGGCACGGCGCGCTTCCTGCATGACGGCGGCCTGGACGCCAGCAAGCGCTACTTCATGGTGGCCGCCAACCAGAGCAACAAGATCGCCGCGGTGGACCTGAAGGAAGGCAAGCTGACCAAGCTGATCGACGTGGGCAAGATCCCGCACCCGGGCCGCGGCGCCAACTTCGTGCACCCGAAGTTCGGCCCGGTCTGGAGCACGGGTCACCTGGGCGACGACACCATCTCGCTGATCGGCACCGACCCCCTCAAGCACCCGGCGCAGGCCTTCAAGGTGGTCGCCACGCTGAAGGGCCAGGGCGGCGGCTCGCTGTTCCTGAAGAGCCACCCGAAGAGCCAGCACCTGTACGTCGACACGCCGCTGAATCCCGACGCGGCCGTGGCCCAGTCGGTGGCGGTGTTCAACGTCAAGGCGCTGGACAAGGGCTACACCGTGCTGCCCATCGCGCAATGGGCCGGCATCACGGATGACGGTGCCAAGCGCGTCGTCCAGCCGGAGTTCAACAAGGCCGGTGACGAGGTGTGGTTCTCGGTCTGGTCGGCCAAGGACAAGCAGTCGGCGCTGGTGGTGGTGGACGACAAGACGCTCAAGCTGAAGGCCGTCATCAAGGACCCGCGCCTGATCACGCCGACCGGCCACTTCAACGTCAACAACACCCAGCACGACATCTACTGAGGAGCAACCATGCGACAAGCCCTCTGGCTCGCCGGCCTGCTGGCCGCGACGACCACCCTGCCGGCCGCGGCCGGCCCCGAGGACGCGCTGACCAAGGCGGCCTGCACCGCCTGCCATGCGCAGGACAAGAAACTGGTCGGCCCGGCCTTCAAGGACATCGCGGCCAAGTACCGCGGTCAGAAGGAGGCCTCGGCCCAGCTCGCCGACAAGGTGCGCAAGGGTGGCAAGGGCGTCTGGGGGCCCATCCCCATGCCGCCCAGCGGCCCGGACAAGATCAGCGATGCCGACCTGAAGGCGGCGCTGGACTGGGTGCTGGCGCAGTAAGGCCCCGGTGCGCGGGCTCAGCCCCGCGCACCGCCGCCGCCCGCCGCAGCCGCGCGGGCGGTGATCATGACCTGGTCCACCCGGTGGCTGTCGACGTCGACGACCTCGAAGCGCCAGCCCTCCCACTCGACCACGTCGGTGCGCCGCGGGATGCGGCGCAGCATCACCATCAGGAAGCCGGCCAGCGTGTCGTACGTACCGGCATGCGGCCAGCCGCCCTCGATGCCCAGCGCCCGCTCGACGTCCGGGATGGGCGTCACGCCGTCGGCCAGGAAGCTGCCGTCCTCGCGCCGCACGATCTGCTCCTCGTCATGCGGCGCCACCAGCGCCCCCATCACCGTGCTCATCACGTCGTTCAGCGTCACCACGCCCACCACACGGCTGTACTCGTTGACGATGACGGCGAAGTCCTCATGCGCCTCGCGGAACTGGGTCAGCATCTCCGACAGCGTCAGCCGGTCCGGCACGATCAGCACCTTCTTGACCAGCACGCCACCCGCCTCGCGCAGTGACGCCTGCGGCTCCTCGCGCAGCGACAGCGGCTCGCCGCGCAGCACGCGCTGGAACAGGTCGGTGGCGTCCACGTAGCCCACCACCTGGTCGACGTCGCCGTCGCAGACCAGGTAGGTGGAATGCGGCGTCTCGGCGATGCGGGTGCGGATCAGCGCGTCGTCGTCGCTGCGCGAGAAGTACACGATGCGCTCGCGGTTGGTCATCACCGTCTCGACGGTGCGCGTGTCCAGCTCGAACACGTTGGCGATGATCTGCTGCTCCTCGTCGGCCACCACGCCGGCCTGGTAGCCCGCCTCGGTCAGCGCCAGGATGTCGCGGTGGCTGATGGTCTCGTCGCGCTTGGCCGGCAGGCCCAGCAGGCGGATCAGCCCCTCGGTGAGGCTGCTGAACGCCCAGGCCAGCGGCCTGAGCAGCCGGCACAGCGCCAGCATGGGGCCCACCAGCGTCATCGCGACGCGCTCGGGCTCGTTCATGGACAGCCGCTTGGGCACCAGGTCGGCCAGCACGATGAACAGCGACGTGATGCTGATGAACGACGCGGCGAAGCCCAGCGTCGCCGCGGCCTCGGCATCCAGCACCAGCCGCAGCGCGCCGGCGAAGTGCGGCGTGAAGGCGCCCTCGCCGACGATGCCGGCCAGGATGGCGACGGTGTTGACGCCGATCTGCACGACGGTGAAGTAGTCGCCCGGATGCTGCTGCACGGCCAGCACCCTGGCCGCCCGCGCATCGCCGGAATCGGCGCGCTGCTGCAGGTTGAGCCGGCGCGACGCGGCCAGCGACAGCTCGGCCATCGAGAAGAAGGCGCTGGCGGCGATGAGAAGGGCAATCACTGTCTCTTATACACATCTCCGAGCCCACGAGACGGACTCCTATC
>CAXDTK010000205.1:0-9795 GCA_963992225.1 uncultured Comamonadaceae bacterium
TCCCACGAACATCAACAAGTACACCGTCTTGCGCGGGCGGGTCGAGAAGGTCGAGCAGGCGGGTGGGGGTTCGGGTTTCGAATTGTTCGCGAGCCTGGGGGTCGATGTGGGGGCCGCGCCAGCCGGGGGCGGCGACGCAGGCGCTGCAGCAGGCGACCCCGCCGTGGCGAGGGCGGGAGGCGGTCGGGGTCGCGCGGGGCGAACGGGGCATGGCGATGTGCTCCGGCAGTGGGGCGCGCATTGTTGCCGAGCGCCGTGGGCGGCGCATCCCCAATCCGGCCGCGGCGGTGCGTCAGCCCCTTGTCTGGGTGGTGGTCGTGGTGGCCGCCTCGGCCGTCTCCACCGGCGCCACGCGCGCCGCCAGCGCCAGCAGGCACAGGCCGGCGACGGCGGCGCCCAGCCCCAGCCAGCGCTTCCACCAGGCCTTGCGGGCCGGCGCGGCCTCGGACGGGTCCGCGCCGCGGGCGGGGGCCAGGCCCAGCCACTGGCGCAGCTCGTCGGCCAGCCCCTCGGCGCCGCGGGTGCGCAGCTCGGGCGATTCGGCCGTCGCGCCGCGCAGCAGGGCGTCGAGCCGGCTGCATTCGTCGTCGCGCAGCGACGGCCAGAGGTCGGCCGCGCCGCCACGCAGCGGCGCCAGGCCGCGCGGCGTGTCCTCCCAGCCGCACACCAGCACACGGGCCAGCGCGCCCAGGCCGTAGACCTCGCTGGCCAGGCTGGGCGGCTCGCCGTTGCGGCGCTCGGGCGCCACGAAGGCGGGCGAGGCACCCGGGCTCATGCCGCGGTCGAAGGGGTCGGTGGGGTCGGGGATGCGGGTCAGGCCCAGGCCCATCAGCCGCACGTTGCCGTCGGGGCCCAGCCAGACCATCGCCGGGTCCACCTCGGCCAGCAGCCAGCCCTGCTGGTGGGCCGCGCGCAGTGCCTCGCACAGCTGCACCAGCAGCTCGATGCGCTCGCGCAGGCCCAGCCGCTGCAGCTGCGGCAGCAGCGGCTCGCCGTGCCGCCCTTCCAGGATCAGATAGGGGTGGCCGTCGGGCGTCACGCCGCTGTCGCTCGGCACGGCGATGTGGGGGTGCTGCAACTGCGCCAGGTCACCGGCCTGGTCGGCATAGCGCAGCATGACGCCGGCGCCCTGGTCGCTGCTGTCCAGCACCAGCACGGCGGCCTTCTGCTCGGCGGCACGGGCATGCTGGGCGCCGTACCACTGGCCGGCATGCGCCTGCTCGCCGTCGGGCAGCGGCAGCTCCAGGCGCCAGACGCCCAGCACCTCGCCTTCGTCCAGCGCGGCGGCGGCGGCGGGCGGGGGCAGTGAGAGATTGGGCATGCGCATGGCGCGGCATATTAGGGGTGACCCGGAGTACCTCGACATCCCCTGGCGCCACAAAGCGGGACTGGCCGCGGATTCGCTCACGGCACCCGACGCCGGGCGGCGCCGGGCTCAGCCGCCGGCCGGCCCGGGCTGCGGCAGGCTCAGCGCCACCCGCAGGCCGCCGCCGCCGCGGTTGGCCAGCGCGATGCGGCCGTCATGGGCCTCGGCGATCTCGCGCACCAGCGCCAGGCCCAGGCCGGTGCCACCCTGCGACCCGGGCTCGGCGCGCTTGGTGGAATAGAACGGCAGCAGCGCCTGGGCCAGCACCGCCTCGCTCATGCCGGGGCCGCGATCCAGCACCTCGATGCGCAGCTCGCCGGCGGCCTGGGTCAGGCGCAGCGCGACCTCGCCCGGGTCGCTGCCCGACTCGTGGGCGTTCTTGATCAGGTTCAGCAGCGCCTGCTCGATCTGCGCGGGGTCGAACCAGCCGGGCTGCGCTGGCGTCCCGCCCTCGATGCGGAACTCGCCCAGCTCCGCCAGCCGGGCCAGGAAGCCCGGCCAGGCGACGACCTCGCGGCGCGGCGCCGGCAGCTTGGCGAAGCGCGCATAGCCGGACAGGAAGGCGTGCAGGTGGGCGGCGCGCTCGCCGATGCTGGCCAGCACGCCCGGCAGGCGCTGGGTGTCGCCGCGCCGCGCCAGCTCCGCGCCGCTGTGGGCCAGCGAGGAGATCGGCGCCAGCGAGTTGTTCAGCTCATGGCTGAGCACACGGATGACGCGCTTCCAGGTGGCCACCTCGGCGCGCGACAGCTCGCGCGTCATGCGCCGCAGCAGCCGCAGCCGGTGCGGCTGGCCCTGCAGCCGGAACGAGCGGGTGCTGTGGTGGAAGGTCTCCTCGCTGCCGTCCTCCAGCGTGACCGCGAACAGCCGGTCCGCGTCGCCGGCCAACGCGTCGCGCAGCGGCCCGGGCAGCGCCGCGATGACGGCGGCGAAGTCCAGCCCCGTCAGGCTTCGCCCGTCGCCCAGCAGCTGGCGCGCGGCCAGGTTGGCGATGGCGATGCGGCCGCCCGGCCCGGTCAGCACCAGGGCCACCGGGGTGTTCTGCACCACCGTGTCCAGCAGCAGCTCGCGCTGGGCCAGGTGCTGGCGCTGCTCGCGCAGGGCCAGCCCCAGCTCGGCATGCAGCCGGGTCAGCAGGGCCAGTTCGCGCGGGCCGTCGGGGGCGAGGTTGAGGCTGAAGTCGCCGTCGCGGTAGCTCAGCACCGCGCCCTCCAGCGCCCGGGTCAGGCGCAGCAGCGGCGCCAGCCACAGCCGCGACAGCCAGGCCAGCAGCGGCAGCATCACCAGCACGGCCACCCCCAGCGCCGCGCCGTCCGACAGCCCCGCGCGGCGCACGCCCAGGATCACCAGCGGCGGCACCAGCGCGGCCGCCGCCAGCGCCAGCAGCGCCCGGGCACGCAGCGACAGGGGCGGCAGGGGCGGCAGGGCGCTCAAGGCGCGATCCCGTAGCGCTCCAGCCGCCGGTACAGCGCCTGGCGCGACAGCCCCAGCTGCGTCGCGGCGCGGCTCACCACCCCGCCCGCCGCCGCCAGCGCGGCCACCACCGCGTCGCGGCTGGGCTCGTCGAGGTTGCGGTAGGCGCCGCCGTGGCCCTGCGCGTCCTCCAGCCCCAGCAGCGTGGGCGTGATGTCGCCGCCCTGGCACAGCAGCGCCGCGCGCTCCACCGCGTTCTTCAGCTCGCGCACATTGCCCGGCCAGCGGTGCGCCAGCAGCGCCTCGCGCGCGGCGTCGGACAGCCGCGCCCGGCCGGCCAGGAAATGCTCGGCCAGCGGCAGCACGTCGTCGCGCCGCTCGGCCAGCGGCGGCAGCCGCAGCTCGATCAGGTTCAGGCGGTAGAACAAGTCCTCGCGGAAGCTGCCGGCCTTGACCATCGCGCGCAGGTCCGCGTTGGTGGCGCTGAGCACGCGCACGCGGGTCTGGCGCGTCCTGCTGCTGCCCAGGCGCTCGAACTGCCCCGTCTCCAGCACGCGCAGCAGCTTGACCTGGCCGGCCAGCGGCAGGTTGCCGATCTCGTCCAGGAACAGCGTGCCGCCGTCCGCGGCCTCGAAGCGGCCCATGCGCGCCTTGGCAGCACCCGTGTAGGCGCCGCTGTCGCTGCCGAACAGCTCGGCCTCGATCAGGTCGGCCGGCAGCGCGCCGCAGTTGAGCGCCACGAACGGGCCATCCCTGGCCGCCGAGTTGGCATGCACGAAGGCCGCGATGCGTTCCTTGCCCGCACCGTTGGGCCCGGTGATCAGCACCGGCACCGGCGCCGCGGCGATCTGGCCGGCCAGCTCCAGCAGGTTGGCCATCGCATCCGAGCCGAACACCAGGCCGGCCAGGTCGAAGCGCCGCGCCAGCGCCGTGCGCCGTTCGCGCCGCGCCTCGCGCAGCCTGGCGATCTCGCGGTTGGCCTCGCCCAGCTCCAGCAGGTTCTCCACGGTCGCCACCAGCTTGGCGTCGTCCCAGGGCTTGGCCAGGTAGTCCGCGGCACCCGCCTTCACGAGGGCCACGGCCGCGTCCAGCCGCGTCCAGGCGGTCAGCAGGATGATGGGCAGGTCGGGGCGCCTGGCGCGGATGGCGCGGAACAGCGCCTCGCCTTCCTCGCCTGAGGTGGTGTCGGCCGTGAAGTTCATGTCCTGGATGACCAGGCCGAACGGCCGCTGCTCCAGCAGCGCCAGGCCCGCTTCGGGGCTGGCCGCGACGCTGGCCTCGATGTCGTGCAGGGACAGCAGCAACTCCAGCGCCTGGCCCACGCCGGGGTGGTCGTCGATGATCAAGACTCGTCGCATGCTTGCTTGTGTTCCAGCCGGTCGCGGTGTCGCCCGCGTGGGCGAGGATAGCGGCGCGCCGGCGCGCGTCAGGGCTTGTCCGCCGGCTTCGACAGGGGCTTGACCGGGCCCACCTCCACGGCGCCGCGCACCGAGCGGTAGGCGGCCTGCTCCACGAGCTGGTGGAGCTGCGTCACGATCTCGGCCGGCGAGACCTGTTCAATCACGTCGATGGAGCTGGACTTGGGGTCGCTGTACTTGGTGTGCGTGAACTGCGGCTTGCGGGCGATGACGGCCAGCGTCCTGGCGTCCAGCGTCACGCGCTCGAAGGCGATGAAGGGCGCCACGTAGGCCTTGTCCTTGTGCTGCTCGCCGGTGCGCGGGTCGGTGGTGGTCCGGTCGGGGTCCGCGTGGTCCTGCTTGCGGTCGATGCCGTCCTCGTCGAGCAGCTCCCACTGGTTGCCCGTGGGCTTGACGTAGATGCCGATGCCGCCCAGCCGGTTGGGCATGCCCTCGCGCGTGTCCCAGGTGTAGCGCGGCAGGATGGCCTCGATGCGGTCCCAGTCGGCGCGCTGCGGTATCTGGGCCAGGCGCTCGCGCAGCGCGTCCAGCACCAGCGCGTCGCGGGCCTCGAAGGAGGCGTTCTTCAGCTGTTCGGCGAGCCCGGGGTTGGCGCTCCAGCGCAGCATGATGCGGCGCGACGCGGGCTCCTCGGCGGCCAGCGCGTTGTCCAGGCCGCGCAGCACGGCCAGGTTCAGCAGCTGCGGGTCCACCTGCACCGTGCGGCGCGAGAAGTCGTCCACGCCGCGGGCGCGCTTGCCGCGCTGCTTGACGATGCTGAGCTGGTCGCCGAGCGTCGAGATGAGCGCGATGGTCTGCGCAGGCCTCACGGCCTCCTGGGCCGGTGCCCAACACGGCAGCGCGACCGCCGCTGCGGCCAACAGACTCCTGAGCATCGATGCTTCTCCCCGCTGCAACTGCGGCCGGATGCTAACGCCATGAATCTTGTGGCCGCGTGTGCCCGCGGGGCGGCTGCAGGCCGCTGCCGTGGGCGGCAGTGCTAGTCTGCCGACCCGGGCGCGCAGCCCGACGTCTCACACCACCCCAGGCGGCTGAAGCCATGCAAATCGTCTCCCTCTACGCGGCCTTGCTCGCGCTGCTCTTCGTGGCACTGAGCGTTCGCACGCTGAGAATGCGCAGACGCCTGCGGGTTGCCGTCGGCGACGGGGGCAGCACGGAAATGTTGCGTGCGATGCGGGCGCATTCGAACTTCGCTGAATACGTGCCGCTCAGCCTGCTTCTGTTCTTCCTGGTCGAACAGGGCGGGGCCGGCGCGCTCCTGGTGCACGGCCTGTGCCTCTCGCTCTTGATCGGCCGGCTCTCCCATGCGTACGGCCTCAGCCAGGTCGATGAGAGGTTCCAGTTCCGCGTCGCCGGCATGGCCCTGACCCTCACGCCCCTGGTCGTCGCGGCGCTCAGCCTGCTGGTGGCGGGCCTCGGCAAGTCGCTGGCTTAGGCAGCGTCGGGCGACCGATGCCCGCCCGACCGGCGGCGCGCAGCTGCTAGGCTGACGCGCCATGAGCGAACAGAAGATCGAGCGGTACGACGGCCCGGCCGGCGGCTGGGGCGCGTTGAAGAGCGTGGCCAAGCACCTGAACGAGCAGGGCGTGGCCGTGAAGGGCGCCAGGACGCTGCTGCAGGCCAACCAGGCCGACGGCTTCGACTGCCCCGGCTGCGCCTGGCCGGACCGCGACCACCGCGCCACCTTCGAGTTCTGCGAGAACGGCGCCAAGGCCGTGGCCGCCGAGGCGACGGCGCGGCGGGCCACGCCGGAGGTCATCGGCGCCAAGACGCTGACCGAATGGGCCGGGGTCTCGGACTACGAACTGGAAGCCACCGGCCGCCTCACCGAGCCGCTGGCCTACAACCCGCGGACCGACCGCTACGAGCGCACCAGCTGGGACGCCGCCTTCGCGCTGATCGCGCGCGAGCTGCGGGCGCTACCCGACCCCGACCAGGCGCTGTTCTACACCTCGGGCCGCACCAGCAACGAGGCCGCCTTCCTGTACCAGCTGTTCGTGCGCGAGTACGGCACCAACAACTTCCCCGACTGCTCCAACATGTGCCACGAGCCCAGCGGCACGGCCATGAAGCCGACGATCGGCGTGGGCAAGGGCACGGTCACGCTGGCGGACTTCGAGCAGGCGGACTGCATCCTGGTGTTCGGCCAGAACCCCGGCACCAACCATCCGCGCATGCTGGGCGAGCTGCGCGCGGCCCGCAAGCGTGGCGCGCGCATCGTCAGCTTCAACCCGCTGCGCGAGCGCGGCCTGGAGCGCTTTGCCGACCCGCAGAACGCGATGGAAATGGCGACGCTGGGCGACTCGCCCGTCAGCAGCCACTACGTCCAGCTGCGGGTGGGCGGCGACTTCGCGCTGCTCAAGGGCCTGTGCAAATGGGTGGTGGAGCAGGGCGCGCTGGACCAGGCCTTCATCCGCGAGCACACCACCGGCTTCGAGGCCTTCGCCGCCGACCTGCGCGCGCAGCCCTGGGCGCCGCTGGAGGCCGCGTCGGGCCTGACGCGCGCCCAGATCGAGCAGGCCGCGCAGATCTACGCCGGCAGCGCGCGCGTCATCGCCTGCTGGGGCATGGGGATCACCCAGCACCGGCATTCGGTGGCGACCATCCAGATGATCGTCAACCTGCTGCTGCTGCGCGGCAACCTGGGCCGGCCCGGCGCCGGCGCCTGCCCGGTGCGCGGCCACAGCAACGTGCAGGGCGACCGCACCATGGGCATCCACGAGAAGCCGCCGGCGGCCTTCCTGGACCGGCTGGGCGAGGTGTTCGGCTTCGAGCCGCCGCGCGCGCCGGGCCTGGACACCGTGGGTGCCATCGAGGCCATGGCGGCGGGCCGCGCCCAGGTCTTCATTGCGATGGGCGGCAACTTCGCCGCCGCCACGCCCGACACCGCGGCCACCTGGCGCGGCCTGCGCCAATGCGCGCTGACCGTGCACATCACCACCAAGTTCAACCGCAGCCATGTCGTGCACGGCCGCCAGGCGCTGGTGCTGCCGGTGCTGGGCCGTACCGAGATCGACCTGCAGGCCGGCGGCCCGCAGGGCGTCACCGTGGAAGACTCGATGAGCATGGTGCACCTGTCGCACGGCATGAATGCCCCGGCCAGCGAACACCTGCTGTCCGAGCCCATGGTGGTCGCGCGCATGGCCGCGGCCACGCTGCCGGCCAGCCGCACGCCGTGGCTGCAGCTGGCCGGCGACTACGCCGCCATCCGCGACAAGATCGAGGCCGTGCTGCCCGACTTCGCCGGTTTCAACGCTAGGGTGGCCCAGCCGGGCGGCTTCCGGCTGCGCAACACCGCCAGCGAGCGCGTCTGGGCCACGGCCAGCGGCAAGGCCGAGTTCCGCACCCATGCGCTGCCCACCGACCTGGCGGTGCAGCGCGTGGCCGAGCGGCAGCGGGACGTGCGCGTCTTCACGCTCACCACGCTGCGCTCGCACGACCAGTACAACACCACCATCTACGGCCATGACGACCGCTACCGGGGCGTCTACGGGCACCGCCGCGTGGTCTTCATCCATGCCGACGACCTGAAGGACCTGGGCCTGAAGGCCGGCGACTGGGTGGACCTCACCAGCCTCTACGTCGACGAGGCCGGCGGCGAAGTGCAGCAGCGCCGCGCCGAGCGCTTCCTGCTGGTGGCCTACGACATCCCGCGCGGCTGCCTGGCCAGCTACTACCCCGAGACCAACCCGCTGGTGCCGCTGGAGAGCTTCTCCGTCGAGGCCCGCACGCCCACCAGCAAGTCCATCCCGGTCATGCTGACGCCTCACGTTGAGGGGACTGAATGAGCCTCGCGATGGACGGCGCCTCCGGCTTCGGCAAGGCTGAGCTGCTGCAGCTCTTGCAGGAGCTGGCGCCCGGCGGCGAGCCGGTGCCGCTGACCCGGCTGGCCAAGCGGCTGGACCTCCGCGTCAGCGTGCTGCTGCGCGAGTTGACGGCGCTGAGCGATGCCCGCCTGGGTGGCGTGCCCGGGCCGGGCCTGGTGCGCCTGGCCTGCGACGAGGCGGGGCGCTGGACGGTCGTGCTGCTGCGGGCCTAGAGCAACTCGGGCGGCAGCTTGCCGCCGTTGGCGGCAAGCTTCTGCAGCACGGTCTTGTGCAGCCACATGTTCATCTGCGCGGAGTCCGCCATCTTGTCGGCCGGGCAGTGCAGCTCGGTGGCCAGCTCCTTGCGCGCGGCCAGGCTGCTGTCCAGGCCCAGCAGCTTGAGCAGGTCGACGATGGAGACGCGCCAGTTCAGCTTCTCGGGGTTGGCGCTGGCCAGCTGCTCCAGCTTGGCCGTCACGTCCACGGCTGACATGGCCTGGGGCGCCGCCGCGGCCGCGGAGGGCGCGGCGGCCGCGGGTGCCGTGGTGGGTGTGGCAGCGGGCGCGGCGGCAGCCGTGGGGGTGTTGGCCGCCGGCGCCGGGGCCGCGTCGGCATGGCCGAAGCCGAGCTTGGACAGGATCTTGCTGAAGATGCTCATGCGAACTCCTTGGTTGAGGGCACCCGCACCATGCGCCAAGGCGCGCCGGTGCTGCGTAGGACGGCGCGCCGTCGGCGGCCGCAGGCTGGCGTGGCAACGCCCGCGCAGCTGAGACACTGCGCCCATGAAGCTGCTGGGCCGACTCACCTCCATCAACGTCCGCAAGGTCATGTGGACCGCCACGTTGTTGGGCCTGGACCTCGAGCGCGAGGACTGGGGCGCGGGCTTTCGCTCGCCGCAGGAGCCGGGCTACCTGACGCTCAACCCCAACGGCCTGATCCCGGTGCTGATCGACGGCGACTTCGTGCTGTGGGAGAGCAACAGCATCTGCCGCTACCTGGCGGCGCGCCAGGGCGACACGGCGCTGCTGCCGGCCGAGCTGCAGCCGCGCGCCCGGGTGGAGCAGTGGATGGACTGGCAGGCCGGCGAGCTGAACAACAGCTGGCGCGTGGCCTTCATGGCGCGGGTGCGCGGCCAGCCGGCCCCGCCGGAGGCTGTCGAGGCCAGCGTTGCCGGCTGGAACCGCCACATGGCCATGCTGGACGCGCAGCTCGCGCGCACCGGCGCCCATGTCTGCGGCGCCGACTTCACGCTGGCCGACGTGGTGCTGGGCCTGTCGGCGCAGCGCTGGCTCAACGCGCCCATCGAGCGGCCCGAGCTGCCGGCCGTGCGGGCCTGGATGGCGCGGCTGAGCGTGCGGCCGGGCTTTGCCGAGTTCGTCGACAACGGCATGCCCTGAAGCCTAGGGTGCCCGCCCGGCCGCGGCCCGGGCCGCCAGCTGCTCGCCGGCGGCGCGCGCGGCCAGCTGCTGCGCCGGCGTCAGCCGCGCCCGCAACGCCGTGGCCAGCGCCTCCAGCGTCGCCCGCAGCTCGGCATCGGCGGCCGCCGGTTGGGCCAGCCAGGCCTGGGTGAAGGCCAGGCGCTCCATGTCGCCCAGCCCCCAGCCCTCATGGGCCAGCGCCGCGGCCGCCAGCGTCGGCCCATGGCCGCTGCGCGCCTCGCGTCGCAGCCCCTCGGCCAGCGCCAGCCGCTGCGCCGGCGCCAGTTCCTCCCGCAGCCCCACGCCGGCCAGCGCGGCCGCGGCCGGCGTGGCTGTCTCTTATACACATCTCCGAGCCCACGAGACGGACTCCTATC
>CAXDTK010000206.1:0-9775 GCA_963992225.1 uncultured Comamonadaceae bacterium
GCAGCGCCGTGAAAGAAACGACATCCACCTGCCCCTACTGCGGCGTCGGCTGCGGACGCGCGCCGAAGCGCGCTCCGCATGGCGGTGACATGCAGCACTCCCCTCTCGTCCCCTCGCCAGGCGAGGGGCTCCACCGCCCGGGCGCAGCGCCGTGAAAGAAACGACATCCACCTGCCCCTACTGCGGCGTCGGCTGCGGCGTGGTCATCGAGCACGATGGCGCGCAGATCACCGGCGTGCGCGGCGACCCCGACCACCCGGCCAACCTCGGGCGGCTGTGCACCAAGGGCAGCAACCTGCACCTGACGGCCACCCCCGTGGTGCTGCAGCACCAGCGCCTGCGCGCACCGATGAAGCGCGCCGCGCGCGGCGCCGCACCCGCGCCGCTCGGCTGGGCCGAGGCCAACCGCGAGATCGCGGACAAGCTGCTCGCCATTCGCGCCGACCATGGCCCCGAGGCCATCGGCGTCTACATCTCCGGCCAGCTGCTGACCGAGGACTACCACGCCTTCAACAAGCTGGCCCGCGCCGTCATCGGCACGCCGCACATCGACTCCAACTCCCGCCTGTGCATGAGCTCGGCGGTGGTGGGCTACAAGCAGTCGCTGGGCGCCGACGCACCGCCCTGCAGCTACGAGGACATCGAGCTTGCGGACTGCGTGCTGGTCAGCGGCGCCAACCCGGCCTGGGCCCATCCCATCCTGTTCCGCCGCCTGGAGGCCGCGCGCGCCGCCAGGCCGGGCCACAAGCTCATCGTCGTCGACCCGCGCCGCACCGAGACCGCCGAGCTGGCCGACCTGCACCTGCAGATCCGCCCCGGCACCGACGTGGCGCTGTGCCACGGCCTGCTGCATGCGGTCATCGACGGCGGCTGGCTGGCGGACGGCTTCATCGCCGCGCACACCCAGGGCTTCGACGCGCTGCAGACCCTGGTGCGCGACTGGACACCGGCCCGCGCCGCGGCGGTGTGCGGCATTGCCGAGGCCGACCTGCGGCAGGCGGCAGCCTGGTTCGCCACCGCGCCGGCGTCGCTGAGCCTGTACTGCCAGGGCCTCAACCAGAGCAGCAGCGGCACGGCCAAGAACACCGCGCTGATCAACCTGCACCTGGCCACCGGCCAGATCGGCCGCGCCGGTGCGGGCCCGTTCTCGCTGACCGGCCAGCCCAATGCGATGGGCGGCCGCGAAAGCGGCGGCATGGCCACGCTGCTGCCCGGCCACCGCGACCCGCGCGACGCCGGCGACTGGGCCGAGGTCGCGCGGCTCTGGGGCTTGGCCGGCGCTGCCGAGCTGCCGGGCCGGCCGGGGCTGACGGCGGTGGAGATGTTCGAGGCCGCCGCCCGCGGCGAGATCAAGGCGCTGTGGATTGCCTGCACCAACCCGGCCCAGTCGCTGCCCGACCAGGCCACTGTGCGCCGCGCGCTGGAGCGCTGCGAGCTGGTCATCCTGCAGGAGGCCTTCGCCCACACCGCCACCGCCCGCTACGCCGACTACCTGCTGCCCGCGGCCACCTGGGGCGAGAAGGACGGCACGGTCACCAACAGCGAGCGCCGTATCAGCCGCGTGCGCCCGGCCGTGCCGCCGCCCGGCGAGGCGCGGGCCGACTGGCGCATCGTGCGCGACATCGCCGCGCTGATCGACGCCGGCCTGGGCCGCGCGCCGCGCCTCGCCGCCGACACCGCCGAGGCGCTGTGGCTGGAACACCGCGCAGCCACCCGCGGGCGCGACCTCGACATCACCGGCCTGAGCTGGGCCACGCTGGACGCGGACGGCCCGCAGCAATGGCCCTACGTCGGCGGCGGCACGCCCCGGCTCTACACCGACGGCCGCTTCGCCACCGCCGACGGCCGCGCCCGCTTCGTCGCGCGGCCCTACCAGCCGCCGGCCGAGGCCACCTCGGCCGAGCGGCCGTTCGCGCTGACCACCGGCCGGCTGCGCGACCAGTGGCACGGCATGAGCCGCAGCGGCAGCGTGCCCCGGCTGTTCGCGCACGAGGGCCGGCCGGCCGTGCGGCTCAACCCCGACGACGCCGCCCGGCTGGGCCTGGCCGGCGGCACGCTGGTGCGCGTGCAGTCGCCGCGCGGCGCACTGGTGCTGCCGCTGCGGCACGACGCCAACGTGGCCGCCGGCGGCGCCGACATCGCGATGCACTGGGGCGACGAGTTCATCGGCGCCCAGCAGGGCGTCAACACGCTGACGCAGGGCGCCTGCTGCCCCGACGCGCGCCAGCCGGAGCTGAAGTTCAGCGCGGTGGCCATCACGGTCGCCGACCTGCCCTGGCGGCTGAGCGCCTGCGCCTGGGTGGCGCCCGAGGAGGGCGCCGCGCTGCGCGAACGGCTGCGCGCGCTGATGCCGCATTTCGGCTACGCGCACTGTCTGCCCGAGCCCGGCCCGGCGGACCGGGTCGGCTGGGCCTTCGAGGCCGCCGGCACCGAGGCCCCGGCAGCCGGGCTGGTCGAGGCGCTGGCCGGGCTGCTGGGCCTGAATGACGCCCAGGTGCTGCGTTATGCCGATGCCGACCGCAACCGGCTGCGGCTGCTGAAGCTGGGAGATGGCGAATCACCGGGCGAGTCACCGGGCGAGCCGCAGGCCGCGCCGCTGCAGGCGCTGCTGCGCGTCGGGCCGCACGACGAAGGCGCCTGGCTGGTGGACCTGTGGCGGGCGCGCACGCCGGCCGCCGCGGTGGGCCGCTGGCTGCTGGCACCGGCCGCGCCCCCCAGCCAGCTGCCGGCCGCCGCCAGCGCGCAGGTCTGCAACTGTTTCGACGTGCGCGAGGACGTCATCCGGCTGACGCTGGCGCGCTGCAGTGGCACGCCGGCCGAGCGCCTGGCCCGGCTGCAATCCGAACGACGCTGCGGCACGCAATGCGGCTCCTGCCTGCCCGCGCTGCGCCGCCTGGTCGCCACCACACCCGAGGAGGTCTGCGCATGAACCCCAACGTTTCCCTGGTGGGCGCCGGTCCCGGCGACCCTGAGCTGCTGACCGTCCGCGCGCTGCGCCGCATCGAGGCCGCCGATGTGGTGCTGGCCGACGACCTGATCGACCCGCGCGTGCTGGCGCTGGTGACGGGCCGGCTGCTGCGCGTGGGCAAGCGCGGCGGCTGCATCTCGACCGACCAGCACTTCATCCACGCACTGATGATCCGCGAGGCACGCGCCGGCCACCGCGTGGTGCGGCTCAAGGGCGGCGACCCCTTCGTGTTCGGCCGCGGCGGCGAGGAGGTGGACGCGCTGCGCGAGGCGGGCTTCGAGGTCGAAGTGGTCAGCGGCCTGACCAGCGGCATCGCGGGGCCGGCGGCCGTGGGCATCCCGGTGACCGACCGGCGCGCATCGGCGGGCGTCATCCTCGTCACCGGCCACCCGGGCGAAGGCCGGGCCGAGCCCGACTGGGCGGCGCTGGCCCGCACCGGGCTGACGCTGGTGATCTACATGGGCGTGGCCCGCGCGGCCGACATCACGGCCCGGCTGCTGGCCGGCGGCCTGCGGCCGGACCTGCCGGCCGCCGTGGTGAGCGCCGCGCACACCGCACGGCAACGCCATGCCGTGACGACGCTGGCCGCCCTGCCGGACTGCATCGCCCGCGAGGGGCTGGCCAGCCCGGCGCTGCTGGTGATCGGCGAGGTGGCCGCGCACGCGGCGCTGGAAGCCGTCGTGCCGCAGGGGCGGTGCGCCAGGGGGTGATGCGCTGGGCTGGTGACGGGTCGGCGGGGTGGTGCAACGGGTGCCGGCTGTTCATGCCCAGCCGGTCAGCGAGGTGGCCCCAAAGCCGGCCCGCGATCAAACGGAAACGGCGACTCGGCGCTTGCGGCCCTTGACGGCATTGGCCCGCGCCTTCAGGACGAGCGGTCCATCGCCCGCGCCTCCGATCCGCCGGCGCGCGTCTTGGCTCATTCGTTGCAGTTGCGATGGCGAGAGCGACGCGAACAGATCGCGCAGGCGCGGGCTTCCGTATGCCGTGCGCCAATAGTCATCAAAGCTGTCGAAGCGGCGGCTCACCTCGATCTGGCATGTCTGAACGTCCACCAGGCCGGCGGTTCGCCACAGGTCTTCCGATGCTGCCGGCGCAGCTGCCCATGCGCTCGGCGGCTGCTGCGACTTGTAGCCTTCGGCGTGCACCGCATCGAGGATCGGTTGCAGCGGGAAGCCGCCGCCGTCCAGATCCCATTGGTAAGCGGCGATCATCCCTCCGCCCCTGACCACCCGCACCATCTCCCGAACGCCCTGCACGGGGTCTGGCACAAAGAAGAGCACCAGGGCCATCACGGCAGCGTCGACGGACGCGTCCGGCAGCGGCAGTGCCTGGGCATCGCCTTCGCGGAAGCACACCCCGGCGTGGGCCACCCGCTGGCGCGCGTAGCTCAGCTGGGCGGGCGAAGGGTCTACACCGACCACCGTGGCGGGACGCTGATGCGCCACCAGCGATGCGGTGAACGAGCCGTTACCGCATCCGTCGTCCAGCCATGCCAGACCGGCAGGAAGTGCCAACCAGTCCAAGAAGGGTCGCGCCACCAGCGCGCTCCATCGCCCCATCATCAGCTCGTACGCGGCACCGTCGTCGAAGACGAACGGACGCGGGGCCGGCACGTCAGCAGGTCCGAGCGACACGGCCACCTCCCAAGCGCGAGCCCGTGCCGTCAACGTTTGCGTTCTGCGGCCTCTTCACGTGACACTTCCTCTCCGATGGACAAGCTCAAGGCCATTCAATACTTCCTCGCGGCCGCGCAAACCGGCAGCTTGTCGGCTGCGGCACGCCAGCAAGGCGTGACCCTGCAGGCCGTCGCGAAACTGGTCAGCGCCCTTGAGGCCGAACTCGGCGCCACGCTGTTTCAGCGTGGCAGCCGCGGTTTGCAGCTCACCGCCGACGGCGCGCAGTACGCCGAAACCTGCGCGCCATTGCTGGCGCAGCTGCAGGCGGCAGACGACGGGCTGCGGCAGGCGCGGCAGCGCCCGCAGGGCACGCTGGTGGTGGGGGGCACGCCGTTTCTGCTTCAGCACTGCATCGTGCCGGGGCTGGCTTCGTTCCATGCCAGCTATCCGGATCTGACGCTGGATCTCCGCACCGTGTTGCACCTGGAGGAGACGGCCGCGAAGGACTGCGACCTGCTGCTGCTGCACGGCTGGTTCGAGGCCGGTGCCTGGGTGCGCCGCGAGCTGCCGGTGATGGCGCAGGTCACGGCCGCGACACCCGAATACTGGCAGCGCCAGGGCCTTCCCCGCCACCCACGTGAACTCGCCGACCATAACTGCCTGAGCTATCGCAACCCCTACGGCAAGCTGCTGGATCTCTGGCGTTACCGGCAGACGGGCCCGCAAGGCGAGGTCGTCGAAGAGGTGGTGGTGCGCGGGTGGCTGAACTCCAACCACCGCGACAACCTGCTGGCGCTGGCGCTGGACCACGGCGGCGTGATGCGCATCGCCTACGCCACGGCACAGGCGGACCTGGCGAGCGGTCGCCTGGTGCCTGCGCTGCTCGACTGGGAGCTGATGGACCCGCCGCCGCTGGCGATGTACTTCCGGCCCGAACTGCGCCGGACCCTGCGACTGCGCGTCTTTGCCGACTTCGCCACCGCACTCTGCACCGAGCTGTCGCAGATGACGGATGCGAAGGGCCAGGCCAGCGTCGACGGGCGCCCGGGCTGGCACCAAGGCAACAGCCGGCGTGCCTCGAGCTGGTTGAGCCACCGCTGAGCCTGCGGGCGTCAATCGATGCTGGCGCCGGTCTCCCGCACGAACTGCACGTACTGCGCCTCCGCCTGACGCATCAGCTCATGCGTCTCGGCTGGCGACCGGACCTTGCCGACGATGAGAAGGCGTTCCATCTCCTGCCTGAACTCGGTCGACTGGGCCGCCTGTTGCGCGGCAGCGGCCAGGCGGTCGACGATGTCGGCTGGCAGCCGCGGCGGGCCCACGACGAAGTGCGCAGTGATCAGCGGGGCCGCGGTGACGCCGGACTCGGCCAGCGTGGGAACCGTCGGCAGCGCGGCAATGCGCTCAGCCATGCTGCAGCCCAGCATCGTCAGCCGGCCCGACTTCACGTGCGGGACGCTCGCGCCCACCGGCAGCACGGCGACCTGGATGCGGCCTTCGAGCAGGTCCGGGAGCAGTTGAGGCGTTCCCTTGTAAGGGATTCGTTCCAGGACGACGCCAAATGCGCTGCTCACCTGTCCGGCGACCATGTCCTCGGACACGTTGTTCGCACCGCGCATCAATGGCTTCGGACTGGCCTTCGCGTACGCGACGAACTCGGCCAGTGACTTCGCGGGGATGCTGGCCGGCACCACCAGGCACTGCGTGTTGCCGCCGATCGCGACCACGGGGGTGAACTGGGTGATGGACTTGTACGGCGACGCCTTGCTGAGGTGCGGCAGACCGGCGTTGGAGGCCAGCGCGAACAGCAGCGTGTAGCCATCGGGTGCGGCGTTCAGCACCGCGCCAGCGCCGATGCCGGTGTTGCCGCCGGGGCGGTTATCCACCAGGACTTCCTGGCCGAGGTTCGCGGTCATGCCTTTGGCAAGGACGCGCGCCGCTGCATCGCTCGGGCCGCCGGCCGGGGTCGGGACGATCAGTCGGATCGGCTTGCCGGGATACGCTGGCTGTGCGCTCGACGATGCCAGCCACAGCGCCATGACGCCGATCGCGAGGGTCTTCGACAGCAGGTTCATTGCAATGCTCCGTCTTGCGAATGAAGCACAGTGTTCCTCGGCAACATCCTCACGGGAAGTGGTGTATCGGAAGAAGCCGACTGAACTTGCGGTTCAGTCTGGGCCCAGCATGAGTTGACCGGTCGGACCTGCTTGCGCATGAACTTCCGGTTCAATGACGCTTCACTGAACGGAGCATTCTCGAAAGCGGCCGGCCTGTCGATGATGCGCTGCATTGACTTCGCGACGAGGCCCACATGCGCACCACGACGTCTGCTGTTCGACGACTCCCGCAAGCCTCCGGCGTCTACCTCGCGGCGTTGACGTGGCTGTTCACGCTGTTCAACTCGGTGCGGGTGCTGGCCTACCTGCCCACCCTGCTGGCGATCTACACCAGCGGCGACAGCAGCCAGCATTCGTTGCTGACCTGGGTCACGTGGGTAGGCGCGAATGCCACGATGGCGGCCTGGCTCTACGAGCACAACGGGCGCCGCCTGAACCGCGCCATTGCTGTCAACGCCTGCAACTCGCTCATGTGCCTTGCCACGTCGATCCTCATCGTGGCCTACCGCTCATGACGCACTGCCTCGGCAGAGGATGCGGTGGCGCCAGAGTACCGGCCAGGCTACGGCCACCTCCCTCGCCAGGTCCCGTCAGCTCAGCTTGAACGACGACACCAGCCCCGCCAGCCGCACCGCCTGCTCCTTCAGCGACTGGGCCGCCGCCGCGGACTCCTCCACCAGCGCGGCGTTCTGCTGGGTCATCTGGTCCAGCTCCGTCACCGTGCCGTTGACCTGGGCGATGCCCTGGCTCTGCTCGGCGGCGGCGGCGCTGATCTCGCCGATGATGTCGGTCACGCGCTGCACCGAGCCGACGATGTCGGTCATGGTGGCGCCGGCGTCGTTGACCAGGCTGGTGCCCGCCTCCACCCGTTCCACGCTGGCCCCGATCAGCGCCTTGATCTCGCGCGCTGCCTCGGCACTGCGCTGGGCCAGCGAGCGCACCTCGCCGGCCACCACCGCGAAGCCGCGGCCCTGTTCGCCGGCCCGCGCGGCCTCCACCGCCGCGTTGAGCGCCAGGATGTTGGTCTGGAAGGCGATGCCGTCGATGGTGCCGATGATGTCGGCGATCTTCTTGCTGGCGCCGTTGATCTCGCCCATGGTGCTGACCACGCGCGACACCACCTCGCCGCCGCGGCCGGCGGTGGCGGCGGCGGCGCCGGCCAGCTGCTTGGCGGTCATGGCCGAATCGGCGCTCTGCCCCACGGTGCCGGTCAGCTGCGTCATGGCGCTGGAGGCCTGCTGCAGGTTGGACGCCGTCTGCTCGGTGCGCTGCGACAGGTCCATGTTGCCGGTGGCCACCTCGGTGGAGGCCACCTGAATGCTTTCGGCGGACTCGCGCACCTGGCCGACGATCTCGGACAGCGACTTCTGCATCGCGGCCAGCGCCTGCATCATCTCGGCGGACTCGTCGGTGCCGCGGACCTCCGGCGCGCGCGACAGGTCGCCGCCGGCCATGCGTTCGGCAAAGCGCTTGGCCGCCATCAGCGGGCCGATGATGGAGCGCGAGATCTGCACCGCCAGCGCGCCGCCGGCCAGCACGCAGACCGCGAAGGCGACCAGGAAGCCGATGAACACCGTGCTGACCAGGCCGTCGACCTGGGTGAACACCTCGTCGCCGCGCTTCTTCAGGTCGGCCTCGATGTTGTTGAGCATGGCCAGCGCGGGGTCGTAGGCGGCGTCGGCGGCCTTCATCTCCTCGGCGGCGCTCTGCGCGTCGGCATGGCCGTCGGCGAGGATCTTGTCGGCCACCGGCACGACGGTCTTGCGGTAGTCGGCCACCAGCGCGCGGAACTTGGCCAGCGCCTGGCGGCTCCTGTCCTCGGTGGCGATCGCGCCGAAGTCGTTCATCGCATTGTCCAGCCCCGCCTGGGCGGTGTCCCATTCCTTGCGGGCGCGGGCCATGCCGTCCTTGTTGAAGATGGACGCCACCAGCGTGGACGTGGCCGTCTTGCTCTGCAGCAGCTGGGTGCGCGCGGCCACGGTGATGTTGGACGTGGGGATGAGCTTCTGCGTGATGCCCTGGATGGCCTTCTGCGACACCTGCAGGCCGAAGCCGCCCAGCGCCACCAGCACCGCCGTCATCGCCAGGATGATGCCGAAGGCCAACCACAGCCGGGCTTGGATACGCAGACGACGCAACATGGGATCTCCTGGGACGACAGCCGGGGCCGTAAGCGGAGGATTGCAGCAGAAACCGCGCCGAAACAGGCAAAACCAGCTGGTAGGCTCGCGGCATTCGTTCACGCCACAGCGCCCCATGAGCTTTCTGGCCATCGACATCGGCAACACCCGGCTCAAGTGGGCCCTCTACGCGGACGGCGCGGGGCCGGGCAGCGCGCCGCAGCAGCACGGCGCGGTCTTCCTGGAGAACATCGACCGGCTGGCCGACGACGACTGGCAGGGCCTGCCCGCGCCCACGCGGGTGCTGGGCAGCAACGTGGCCGGCGACGCGGTGCGGCGGCGCGTCGAGGAGCAGATGGAGCACTGGGACCTGACGCCGCGCTGGGTGGTGCCCTCGGCCGAGGCGGCCGGCGTGCGCAACGGCTACGACCACCCCACCCGGCTGGGCCCGGACCGCTGGGTGGCCGTCATCGGCGCCCATGCGCATGCGCGCATGCGGGGCTTCGACGGCCCGGTGCTGACGGTGATGGTGGGCACGGCCGTCACGGTGGACGCGCTGTCCAGCGACGGCCAGTTCCTGGGCGGCCTGATCCTGCCGGGGCACGGCATCATGCTGCGCGCGCTGGAGGGCGGCACCGCCGGCCTGCGCGTGCCCACCGGCGAGGTGCGCGACTTCCCCACCAACACCAGCGACGCGCTGACCACCGGCGGCACCTTCGCCATCACCGGCGCCATCGAGCGCATGCAGCGCCTGCTGACGCAGCGCGAGGGCCGGGCGCCGCTGCTGCTGATGACCGGCGGCGCGGGCTGGAAGGTGGCCCCGGCGCTGGACACGCCGCACGAGCTGATCGAGGGCCTGATCTTCGACGGCCTGCTGGCGCTGGACGCGGCCCGCGGCTGACGTGCGCGCGGCCGCCACCGGCGGTGTCGGCGGCTACAGGATGAAGCGCGACA
>CAXDTK010000207.1:0-9766 GCA_963992225.1 uncultured Comamonadaceae bacterium
TCTACCACGGCTACTTCGACATCGGCATCGCCGTCGGTTCGCCGCGCGGCCTGGTCGTGCCGGTGCTGCGCAATGTCGATCAGCTCAGCTTCGCCGACATCGAGAAGAAGATCGCCGAGTTCGGCCAGAAGGCCAAGGAAGGCAAGCTGTCGCTGGACGACCTGTCGGGCGGCACCTTCTCCATCTCCAACGGCGGCGTGTTCGGCTCCATGCTGTCCACGCCCATCATCAACCCGCCGCAGTCGGCCATCCTGGGCGTGCACGCCACCAAGGACCGAGCGGTGGTGGAGAACGGTCAGGTCGTGGTGCGCCCGATCAACTACCTCGCGATGTCCTATGACCACCGCATCATCGACGGCCGCGAAGCCGTGCTGGGCCTGGTGACGATGAAGGAAGCGCTCGAGGATCCCGCCCGCCTGCTGTTCGACATCTAAAGCAAAGGACCGACCAGCATGAGCACCAAGCAATTCGACGTCGTTGTCATCGGCGGCGGCCCCGGCGGCTACATCGCGGCCATCCGTGCGGCCCAGCTGGGCATGAACGTGGCCTGCATCGACGAGTGGAAGAACGACAAGGGCGGCCCCGCCCCGGGCGGCACCTGCACCAACGTCGGCTGCATCCCGTCCAAGGCGCTGCTGCAGTCCAGCGAGCATTTCGAGCACCTGAACCACCACTTCGCCGACCACGGCATCACGGCCGACAACGTCAAGATCGACGTCGCCAAGATGCTCGCCCGCAAGGACCAGGTCGTGAAGCAGAACAACGACGGCATCCTCTACCTGTTCAAGAAGAACAAGGTCACGTTCTTCCACGGCCGCGGCAGCTTCGTCGCGGCCAAGGACGGCGGCTACGAGATCAAGGCCGGCGAGGAGGTGATCGCCGCCAAGCAGGTCATCATTGCGACCGGCTCCAATGCCCGCGCGCTGCCCGGTGCGCCGTTCGACGAGGAGAACATCCTGTCCAACGACGGCGCACTGCGCGTCGGCGCCGCACCCAAGACGCTGGGCGTCATCGGCTCCGGCGTCATCGGCCTGGAGATGGGCTCGGTGTGGCGCCGCCTGGGCGCCCAGGTGACCGTGCTGGAGGGCCTGCCGACCTTCCTCGGCGCGGTCGACGAGAGCGTCGCCAAGGAGGCCGCCAAGGTCTTCAAGAAGCAGGGCCTGGACATCCAGCTCGGCGTGAAGGTCGGTGAGGTGAAGTCGTCCAAGGCCGGCGTCAGCGTGGCCTACACCGACGCCAAGGGCGAGGCGAAGACGCTGGCGGTGGAGAAGCTCATCATCTCCATCGGCCGCGTGCCCAACACCGTCGGCCTGAATGTCGAAGCGGTGGGCCTCAAGCTCGACGAGCGCGGCGCCATCGTCGTGGACGACGACTGCAGGACCAACCTGCCCGGCGTCTGGGCCGTGGGCGACGTGGTGCGCGGCCCCATGCTGGCGCACAAGGCCGAGGAAGAGGGCGTGGCCGTGGCCGAGCGCATCGCCGGCCAGCACGGCCATGTCAACTTCAACACCATCCCCTGGGTCATCTACACCTCCCCGGAGATCGCCTGGGTGGGCAAGACGGAGCAGCAGCTGAAGGCCGAGGGTGTGGCCTACAAGGCCGGCCAGTTCCCCTTCCTGGCCAACGGCCGCGCCCGCGCGCTGGGCGACACGACCGGCTTCGTCAAGTTCCTGGCCCATGCCACCACCGACGAGATCCTGGGCGTGCACATCATCGGCCCGTTCGCGTCCGAGCTGATCTCGGAGGCCGTGGTCGCGATGGAGTTCAAGGCCTCGGCCGAGGACATCGCCCGCATCTGCCACGCGCACCCGTCGCTGTCCGAAGCGACCAAGGAAGCGGCCCTGGCCGTCGACAAGCGCACGCTGAACTTCTGATCGGCGACAGCGCACAGCAACCGGGGCGGCCGCACAGTCGCCCCTTTTTTTGTCCCCCGTCCAAGCCCAGTCCCCCGCGATGACCGCCGTCACCGAGCTCTACCAGCAGACCCTCGCCGAGCGTGGCTACACGGCCGACCCCGCGCAGTTGCGCGCGGTCGCCGCGCTGCAGCGCTGCCAGGACGAATGGGCCAGCTACAAGGCCCGCCGCGCCAACGCGGTCACCAAGCTGCTGGTGCGCCCGCCCATCCCGCGCGGCGTCTACATGTACGGCGGCGTGGGCCGGGGCAAGAGCTTCCTGATGGACTGCTTCTTCCAGGCCGTGCCGCTGCAGCGCAAGACGCGGCTGCACTTCCACGAGTTCATGCGCGAGGTGCACCGCGAACTGCAGGAGCTCAAGGGCATCGCCGACCCGCTGGAGGAGCTGGGCAAGCGCATCGCGCGGCGTTTCCGGCTGATCTGCTTCGACGAGTTCCATGTCGCCGACGTCACCGACGCGATGATCCTGCACCGGCTGCTGGAGGCGCTGTTCCGCCACCGCGTCAGCATCGTCACGACGTCCAACTTCCACCCCGACGGGCTCTACCCCAACGGCCTGCACCGCGACCGCATCCTGCCCGCCATCGAGCTGCTGAAGGCGCAGCTGGAGGTCATCAACGTCGACAACGGCACCGACTACCGGCGCCGCACGCTGGAGGACATGAACCTCTACATGACGCCGCTGGGCGAGGCGACCGAGGCGGCGCTGACCGAGGCTTTCGCGTCGCTCGCCGAGGCGCATGACGAGGACCCCAAGCTGATGATCGAGCACCGCGTGCTGCAGGCGCGGCGGCGGGCGGGCGGGGTCGTGTGGTTCGACTTCCAGACCCTGTGCGGCGGCCCGCGTTCGCAGAACGACTACCTGGAGCTGGCCAGCCAGTTCCACACCGTCATCTTGTCGAACGTGCCGGAGATGCCAGTGCGGCTGGCCAGCGAGGCACGCCGCTTCACCTGGCTGGTGGACGTGCTCTACGACCGCCGCGTCAAGCTCATCATCTCGGCCGCCGTGCCTGCCGAGCAGCTCTACACCGAGGGCCCGCTGGCCCATGAGTTCCCGCGCACCGTGTCGCGCCTGCAGGAGATGCGCTCGGCCGAGTACCTGGCCCTGGCGCGCCGCGAGGTCGATACTTCGCTGACATGAAGACCCACCCCCTCCTTGCCGGCCTGTGCCTGGCCGCCGCCGTGTCTGCCATGGCCGCCGCCGATCCCGTCGCGACCCGGGCCGAGGTCGCCGCGCAGCGCGCCGCGCTGGAGCAGCGCTTCGCGAAGGACAAGGCGGAATGCGAGGAGCGCTTTGCCGTCTCGCCCTGCCTGGAGGAGTTGCGCAAGCGGCGCCAGGAGGCTCTGGCACCGCTGGTGCGCCGCGAGCACGAGCTGGCCGCCGAGGAGCGCCGTGCGCGTGCCGCGGCCCAGGTGCAGCGGGTCAGGGAGCGCGAGCAGGCCGCGGCGCAGGACCAGGCCCAGCGTGCCGCGCGGCTGCAGCAGGCTGCATCGGCGCCGCTGCCCGCGGCGGCACCGGCATCGCAGCCCGCCCGGGCGCGCAGCCCGGCGGCGGTGGCGCGGGAGCGCCGCGAGGCGGCGGCCCAGGCCGAGGCCCAGGCGGCCCAGCGCCGCGAGCGGGCCGAGGCGCGCGAGCAGCGCATGCGGCAACGCATCGCGGAGCATGAGGCCCGCCAGAAGTCGCGCACCAAGCCATTGGCGGCACCGCTGCCGCTGCCCGGCGCCTCCGCGGCGTCGGCGAACTGATCAGTCCAGCGCTTCGAGCTTGACGATGGCGAGCGACAGGTTGTCGCCGCCGCCGCGCGCGCGCTGGCGCGCCTTGCTGACCAGCAGCTCCGCCGCTTCCCGCGGCGGCAGGCTGTACAGCACGCTGCCCAGTTCCTCGGCGGTGAAGTAGTGCCACAGGCCGTCGCTGCAACACATCAGCGTGTCGCCGACCTCCAGGCCCTCGAAGCGCTCCGACGTGGACGTCGGGTCATGCACCGTGCCCAGGCAGGCCGTCAGCAGGTTGCTTTGCGGGTGCGAGCTGGCCTCGGCCTCGGTCAGCTGGCCCTCGTCGACCAGGCGCTGCACGTAGGAATGGTCCATGGAGCGCTTGACCAGCCGCGCGCCGCGGAACCAGTACAGCCGCGAGTCGCCCGAGTGCAGCCAGTGCACGGTGCGGTCGGCGGTGACGACGAAGCCGGCGATGGTGCTGTGCGGCTCTTCCTCGGCGGAGAGCGCCGTCAGCTTGATCATCAGGTGCGACTCGGACGCGATCTGGCCCAGCAGCTCGGCCGGCGATTCGTCCTCGGGCGAGTAGCGCTCGAACAGCTGGCGCGCGGTCAGGATGACCTGGTCCGCCGCCTTGCGGCCGCCGCTCTTGCCCCCCATGCCGTCGGCCACCAGGCCCATCACGCAGCCCTCGATGCGCGGGTGCGCGACCACGGCCACCTGGTCCTGCTGATAGGCCCGGTCGCCGCGGTGGGTGCCGGTGGCGGCGGTGAGTCGGAATCCGGCGGCGGTGGGTGAGAGCATGTCGAAAACTATACTGGTCAGCGCACCCCGACCCCGCCGCCTCGCTGCCCAGCACCCTCCGGATGGATGAACAACTTCACTCGTTGCCGCGGCGGCTCATCGAGTTGCGCATCGAGCATGCCGACCTCGACGCCCTGATCGACCGCCTGGCCGGCCAGTCGCCCGTCGACGAGCTGGCGCTGCAGCGCCTCAAGAAGCGCCGCCTGGCGCTGCGCGACCTGATGGCCCGTCTGGCCGCAGCCACCGAACCCGATGAACCCGCCTGACCTCGACGACTGGCTCGACGCCCTCGATCAGGCCACCCCCGCCGCACCGCCCGCCGCCGACGAACTCGAACAGGCCGTGCTGGCGGCCTTCGACGTGGACGGCCCGCTGGCGCGGCTGGACCCGGGCTACAAGCCGCGCGAGCCGCAGCTGCAGATGAGCCGGGCGGTGGCGCGCGCGCTCGGCCGCCGCCAGGCGCTGGTCGTGGAGGCCGGCACGGGCGTCGGCAAGACCTTCGCCTACCTGGTGCCGGCGCTGCTGGCCGGCAGCCGCACGCTGATCAGCACCGCCACCAAGAGCCTGCAGGACCAGCTGTTCCTGCGCGACCTGCCGCGGCTGACGAAGGCGCTGAACACGCCGGTGCGGCTGGCGCTGCTGAAAGGCCGCGGCAGCTACCTGTGCCTGCACCGCATGAAGGAGGCGCGGGTCTCGGGCGAGTTCCCGGACCGCCGCACCGCGCTGGCGCTGGCCCGCATCGAGCGCTGGGCGCTGGGCACCGCGACCGGCGACTTCGCCGAGATCGACGGGCTGGACGACCGCTCGCCCATCATCCCCATCGTCAGCAGCAGCCGCGAGAACTGCCTGGGCCAGGAATGCCCGGACTGGAAGAGCTGCTACGTCGTCAAGGCCAGACGCGAGGCCATGGAGGCCGACGTCGTGGTCGTCAACCACCACCTCTTCTTCGCCGACGTGACGCTGCGCGACACCGGCGTGGCCGAGCTGCTGCCCAGCGTGGAGATCGCCATCTTCGACGAGGCCCACCAGCTGGCCGAAGCGGGCGTGCAGTTCCTCGGCACGCTGCTGGGCACGGCCGCGCTGATCGACTTTGCGCGCGACCTGCTCGCTCAAGGGCTGGCCCACGCGCGCGGCGTGCAGGACTGGCAGGCCCTGCATGCCGGCGTCGAGAAGGCCGCGCGCGAGCTGCGCCTGGCCGCCGCCGGCCCGCTGGCCACCGCCGGTCGCGAGCTGCGCGGCACGCTGAAGCTGGGCTGGCGAGAGCGCGCCGCGCAGCCGGCCTTCGCCGCCGCGCTGGCCGGCGTGGAGCAGGCCACCGCCGCGGCGCTGGAGGCGCTGACCGGTGTGCGCGACGCGGCGCCCGATTTCGCCCGCCTGTGCGAGCGCGCCCAGCAGCTGCGTGACCTGGCGCGGGCCTTCGCCGCCGAGCCCGACCCGGGCGACGTGCGCTGGATCGACATCAGTCCGCATGCGGCCCGGCTCGTGGAGTCGCCGCTGGACATCCGCGAGGCCATGCAGCAGCAGCTGGAGGGCCCGCAAGGATCAAGCAAAGCCTGGGTGTTCACCTCGGCCACGCTGGGCGACGACGAGAAGCTGACCTGGTTCACCGAGCCGGCCGGGCTGACCGGGGCCGAGGTGCTGCGCGTCGGCAGCCCGTTCGACTACCCGGCCCATGCCAGGCTGTACGTGCCGCGCGGCTTCCCCAAGCCCAGCGAGCCGCATCACCCGGCCAGCGTGGCGCTGCTGGCCTCGCGCTTCGCGCGGGCGCTGGGCGGGCGCACCTTCGTGCTGACCACGACGCTGCGCAACCTGCAGACGGTGGCCGATGCGCTGCGCGAGCGCTTCGAGGAGGGCGGCGACGCGATCGCCGTGCTGCAGCAGGGCGCGCTGCCCAAGCGGGTGCTGTTGCAGCGCTTCCTGGACAACCCGGCGGCGGTGCTGGTCGGCTCGGCCAGCTTCTGGGAGGGCATCGACGTGCCGGGCGACGCGCTGCAATGCGTGCTGATCGACAAGCTGCCCTTCCCGCCGCCCAACGACCCGCTGGTGGAAGCGCGCGTGCAGCGCCTGGAGGCGCAGGGCCGCAACGCCTTCGCGGCGTATTTCGTCGCCGAGGCGGCCATCGCGCTGAAGCAGGGCGCGGGGCGGCTGATCCGCACCGAACGCGACCGCGGGCTGCTGGTGGTGTGCGACCCGCGCATGGCGGGCATGAACTACGGCCGCCGCCTGCGCGCAGCCCTGCCGCCGATGACGCCGGTGGCCAGCGAGGCCGAGGCCATCGCGTGGTTGCAGCTGCTCAATGAAGAACGGGCCTGACGGCCCGTTTTGTGTTGGGTGTTCGGGCCGCTCCCGGGCCGTCCCGCCTGATGATGTGCTTGGCGGTTGATCCGCCAAGCATCGCCGTCCCCTGGGGCGACCGACCGAGCTTGCCCGCGTTCAGCGCGGCAAGACCAGGCCAGGGGCTACCACAGTTGCCACCAGGGCTTCTTGCGCTGGGCGCCGCCGCTGGCGTACTCGCTGTTCGGGAAGTTCTTGTCCAGCACGCGGCGGGCATCGTCGCGCAGCTGCGTGAGCCCCAGCTTGTCGTAGCTCTCGCTCATGATGAACAGCGCTTCCTCGATGCCGGGTGCATGCTGGAACTCCGCCACGGCCGACTGCGCCCGGTTGGCCGCCGCCACATAGGCCTTGCGGTTGAAGTAGTAGCGCGCCACGTGGATCTCGTAGGCCGCCAGCGTGTTGGTGATGAAGTTCACCCGCGTCGTCGCGTCGGGGGTGTACTTCGACTCGGGGAACTGCTCGATCAGCTGACGGAAGGCCAGCACCGCTTCGCGCGAAGCCTGCTGGTCGCGCTCGGAGACGTCCTGGTTGGCCAGCCGGCCGAACAGGCCCAGGTCTTCGTTGAAGTTGACGATGCCCTTCATGTAGAGGGCGTAGTCCATCGCGGGGCTGGATGGGTTGAGCTTGATGAAGCGGTCCAGCGTGGCGATCGCCTGTGCCCGCTCGGCCGTGCGGTAGTAGGCCCAGGCCAGGTCCAGCGTCGCCTGCTGGCCCATCGGCGTGCCGGCGGCGCGGCCCTCGATCTTCTCCAGGGTCTTGATCGCGCGGTCGTAGCTGCCGGCGTTCAGGTCGTCCTTGGCGTCTGCATACAATTTGTCCAGCGCCGCCTGGGAATTGGGATCTTCCTTGGCCGTGGAGCCGCAGCCGCTCATGCCAAGCGCGAACGCCATCAGGACAGCGCCAGCGACGACGCGGCCGGCCTTGAATTTCTCAACAAACATGTCTGAAGTCGACGGCGAAGCTGCCGGCCGGTCACAGGGAACAATGGACGCTGAGTATAGGGTGGGGGGTCGGGACGACCTGGAGTCGGACGCCGAAGAATGCGCCGACGCCGAGCGTCGTGCCGCCGAGGTGGATGCCGGCGGCCACGGCGAGCGGCTGGACCGCTGGCTGACGCGCCTGGCGCCGGAGTTCTCGCGCAATCATCTGCAATCGCTGATCGAGCGCGGCTGCGTGTCGGCGGACGGCAAGCGGCTGGAGAAGCCGGCGCTGAAGCTGCGCGCCGGCCAGCAGGTCGAGGTCGTGCTGCTGCCGACCGACGAGAGCCGCGCCTTCCGGCCCGAGGCGATGTCGCTGCACGCGGTGTTCGAGGACGAGCACCTGCTGGTGGTGGACAAGCCGGCCGGCCTGGTCGTGCACCCGGCGCCGGGCAACTGGTCGGGCACGCTGATGAACGGCCTGCTGGCGCATCACGCCGCGGCGGCGACGCTGCCGCGCGGCGGCATCGTGCACCGGCTGGACAAGGACACCAGCGGACTGATGGTGGTCGGCAAGACGCTGGAGGCGGTCACGGCGCTGAGCCGGCAGATCGCCGCCCGCGAGGTGCACCGCGAGTACCTGGCGCTGGCGCACGGCCGCATCGAGGAGCCCTTCGTCGTGGAGCAGGCGATGCGCCGCGACCCGGTGTCGCGGGTGAAGATGGCCGTCGCGCCGGCCAACCTGGGCAAGCCGGCGCGCACCGATGTCTACCCGCTGGGTGTGGGCGACGTGCAGGGGCGCCCGGTCAGCGCGGTGCATTGCGTGCTGCACACCGGTCGCACGCACCAGATCCGCGTGCATCTGGCCCACAGTGGCCATCCGCTGCTGGCCGACGCGCTGTACGGAGGCACCCCGGCCCTGGGCCTGACCCGCCAGGCCCTGCATGCCGCACGCCTGGGCTTCACCCATCCGGTCACCGGCGAGGCCTTGTCGCTGCGCGCGCCGCTGCCGCCGGACCTGGCCGCGGCCTGGGCGCAGATCGGCGCCGGCGGGCTGCCCGACTGACGGGGCTACAATGCACCCCGGTTGGCGAGCCTGAGCGCCGCGCCCCGCGTCATGGGACGCAGGCGCAGCCGGCTCCCGCGGGACTGCAGTCCGCCCCCGGGAAGCGCCAACCATCCGCTGGTGCGCCTGACCATGACGTCAGGACCGCGCCCGGTGCAAGACCTGCCCCAGCCGCCTGACGAGCGCTTGATGAGCGCCCAGGCCGGGGCCAACGCCAGAGCTCTGCCCATTGAGGGTGCGACCTTGAGTTCATGAACACCCAGGATGCCAAGCGCGTCCTTGAGACCGCGCTGATCTGTGCCTCGCAGCCGCTGACGCTGCGCGAGATGCGCAGCCTGTTCGCCGATGAACTCGGCGCCGACACGCTGCGCAGCCTGCTCGACGAGCTGACCCGGGACTGGGACGGTCGCGGCGTGGAACTGGTGGCGCTGGCGTCCGGCTGGCGCTTCCAAAGCCGGCCGGAGCTGCGCGAGTACCTGGACCGGCTGCATCCCGAGAAGCCGCCGCGCTACTCGCGTGCGGTGCTGGAGACGCTGGCCATCATTGCCTACCGCCAGCCGGTCACGCGCGGTGACATCGAGGACATCCGCGGTGTCGTCGTGGCCAGCCAGATCGTCAAGCAGCTGGAGGACCGCGGCTGGATCGAGGCCATCGGTCACCGCGAGACCCCCGGCCGGCCGGCGCTGTACGCGACGACCAAGACCTTCCTCGACGACCTGGGCCTGGCCAGCCTGGAGCAGCTGCCGGCGCTGGACGTCGGCAGCGCGCCGCCGGCCTTCGAGGCGCTGCAAGGCCAGCTGCTGCAGGACGCCGACGAGCCGGCTGTGGCAGCGACGCCGGAGCCCGCGCTGCCCGCGCCGGCCGTGGTCGAAGCCGCTGCCGAGGCTGCACCTGAAACCGCCACCGAGGCCATCCCCGCGCCAGAGGCGGCCCTGCCGTCCGAGCCGGTCGTCGTGCCCAGCCGGAGCCCTGTCTCTTATACACATCTGACGCTGCCGACGAAGGCGTAGGTGTAGATC
>CAXDTK010000208.1:0-9757 GCA_963992225.1 uncultured Comamonadaceae bacterium
TAGGAGTCCGTCTCGTGGGCTCGGAGATGTGTATAAGAGACAGGTCCAAGCGCGTCTACAACCTGACGGCCTATTACGAAGCCAATGGCTTCGAGGCCCGCGTCAGCCAGCGCCGTCGTTCGGACTTCATCGGTGAGATCGGCAACTTCAACGGCGCCCGCACGCTGCGCTACGTCGTCGGCGAGAACATCACCGACATCCAGCTGGGCTACACCTTCAATGAAGGTTCGCTCAAGGGCCTGGGCCTGCTGTTCCAGGTCAACAACCTGACGAACGAGGCGTACCAGACCTACGCCGGCACCAAGGACCGTCCGCTGGAGTACCTGCGTTGGGGCCGTGGCTTCCTGCTCGGCGCGAACTACAAGTTCTAAGCTGACCTTGCCCTGCAACCCCTGTCGGTGTCATGCCTGACAGGGGTTTTTCAATTGTTGGCCTCCCGTATGAATCTGCTTCACGACCTCTCCCGCGCCACGCTGCGCCGCCGCGACCTGCTGGCCCGTGCGGCCCTCGCCTCGACGCTGCCGCCGGCCTGGGCCCAGGCACCCCTGCCGGCTGATGCCGCACGCTTCTTCGCGCGAGCACAGACGACCGGCGCCGTGCTGTCGCCGGACGGCAAGCGCCTGGCGCTGCGCAGCACGGGCAAGGCCGGGCGGGTGATGCTGTCGGTGCTGCAGCTCGACACCTTGCAACCCCAGGTCGTGTTCTCTGCCGAGCGTGACGACGTCAGCCATGTGGTGTGGGTCAACAACGACCGCCTGGCCTTCGACCTGGCCGACAGCACCGCCGCCGACGCCGACCAGGACGCCGCGCCCGGCCTCTTCGCGGTGGACCATGACGGCAAGCGCTTCAAGCAGCTGGTGGAGCGGCAGCGCAGCTGGGTGCGGGACGGCGGCGATGCGCGGCGCATCCAGCCCTGGAACACCTTCCTGCTCAACGGCAGCACGCAGCGTCAGGGCCCCGAGGTGCTGGCCGTGCGGCCGGAGGCCTACAGCAGCAAGGGTGTCGGCTACCTCAAGCTGCTGCGCTTGAACGCGCTGACGGCGGTGGACGAGGAGGTGGACGCCCCGCTGCACAGCGTCGGCTGGCTGGCCGACGCAGAAGGCCAGTTGCGTGTCGTCGTGACGCGCCAGGACGAAAAGGGCAGCCTGCGCTGGCGCGACCCGGCTAGCGGCCTGTGGAAGACGCTGCGCGAGTTCAACGTCTTCACCGAGGACGGCAACCTGCAGGTGCGCCATGTGGGTGCCGATGGCCGGCTCTACGTGGCCGCACGGCGCGGCAGCGACCGGCTGGCGATGTGGACCATCGACCCCGCCTCGGGCCAGTTCTCGGCGCAGGCGCTGGCTTCGTCGCCGCAGTTCGATGTCGATGCCGCCGTCGTGTCGCGCCGCGACCGCGTGCTGGGGCTGCGCTTCACCATCGATGCCGAGGTCACGCAGTGGCTGGACGCCGACATGCAGGCCCTGCAGCAGCAGATCGACACCGTGCTGCCGCGCACGGTCAACCGCCTGTCGGTGCCCTGGGCTGGCGACGAGCCCTGGGTGTTGATCGAGGCCTTCTCGGACATCCAGCCCACGCTGTTCCTGCTGTTCAACCGCAGCACGCGCAAGTTCACCCGCCTGGGCAGCGAGCGTCCCGATGTGGACGCCAAGCAGCAGGCCGCGATGGAGCTGCAGTGGCTGAAGGCGCGTGATGGCCGGGCGCTGCCGACCTGGGTCAGCCTGCCGGCCCTCGCGTCAGGCGCTGCGGGCGGCAAGAATTTGCCGACGGTGGTGCTGGTGCACGGCGGTCCCTGGGTCAAGAACACTCCCTGGCGGTGGGATGCCGAGGTGCAGTTCCTGAATGCGCTGGGCTATGCGGTGCTGCAGCCGCAGTTCCGCGGCACGCGGGGGTTGGGCTCGGCGCATGAACGGGCCGGCTGGCGTCAGTGGGGCCGCGCCATGCAGGATGACGTGGCCGATGCCGCCCGCTGGGCCGTGGACACCGGCCTGGCCGATCCCAAGCGCATCGCGCTGATGGGCGCCAGCTACGGCGGCTACGCCACCTTGATGGGCCTGGCACGCGACGCCGCGTTGTTCCGCTGCGGTGTGGCTTGGATCGGCGTCACCGACCTGGACCTGCTGTACGGCGCCCACTGGAGCGACAGCAGCGATGCCTACAAGCAGCATGGCATGCCAGCCCTCATCGGCGACCGTGTGAAGGACGCAGCCGAGCTCAAGGCCAACTCGCCCATTCACCTGGCGGCCCGCATCGCCCAGCCGTTGCTGCTGGCCTACGGGGAGAAGGACCAGCGCGTCCCCATCGAGCATGGCAAGGCCATGCGCCGCGCACTGCAGGCGGCCGGCAACGAACAGGTGGAATGGGTCACCTATCCCAAGGAAGGCCATGGCTGGCGCGACCCTGTCACGCAGGTCGACTTCTGGAACCGTGTGGCCCGCTTCCTTGCGCGTCAACTGGCCTGATCCGGTCCGCCTGTACCCCCCGCGACGTCGCCGCCTGCGGGCGACCTTCCTCGCTTTTGTCATGCCCCCATGAACGCTGAACTCGCTGCGACTGCCCCCACCGCCTGGTCCCGCCAGGCCGTCATCTACCAGGTCAACGTGCGCCAGTACTCGGCAGCCGGCACGTTCAAGGCCGTGCAGGCCGATCTGCCGCGGCTGAAAGACCTGGGCGTGGACATCCTGTGGCTGATGCCGGTGCAGCCCATCGGCCAGCTCCACCGCAAGGGCACGCTGGGCAGCTACTACTCGATCCGCGACTACACCGCCGTCAACCCCGAGTTCGGCACGCTGGCCGATGCCAAGGCCTTCGTGGCCGCGGCGCAGCGGCTGGGCTTCAAGGTCATCCTCGACTGGGTGGCCAACCACACCGCCTGGGACCACGCCTGGACCCAGGCGCACAAGGATTGGTACAAGCTCAATGCCAGGGGCGAGATCTACCCGGTCACCTTCAACGAGGGCCAGCCGGGCGAGGAGCATTGGGACGACGTCGTCGCGCTGGACTACCGCCACCCGGCGCTGCGCGACGCGATGATCGACGCGATGAAGTTCTGGGTGCGCGAGGTGGGCATGGACGGCTTCCGCTGCGACGTGGCCAGCCTGGTGCCGACCGACTTCTGGGTGCGCGCCCGGCGCGAGCTGGACGCCGTCAAGCCGATGTTCATGCTGGCCGAGTCCGACGCGGCGGTGCTGCACACCAGCGGCGCCTTCGACATGACCTACGACTGGACGCTGCCCGACGAGGTCTTCAAGAAGATCGGCAAGGGCGAGGCGGGCGCACCGCTGCTGAAGGCCTGGCTGGCCCGGCAGCAAGACGCGGTCACGAACGCCCACCCCGCGCATGCCTACCGCATGCGCTTCACCAGCAACCACGACTTCAACTCCTGGCATGGCAGCGACGCCGAGCTGTACGGCGACGCCTACCCGGCGCTGGCGGTGCTGACGTTCACGCTGCCCGGCATGCCGTTGATCTACAACGGCCAGGAGTCGCGCCTGACCCGGCGGCTGGCCTTCTTCGAGAAGGACCCCATCGACTGGAAGACCCACGAGCTGGCCAGCTTCTACCGGCGCCTGATCGCGCTGAAGCACCGCCACCCGGCGCTGGCCGCGGGCCAATACGGGGCGCCGGTGACGCTGCTGGACGCACCGGCGGGCGTGTTCGCCTTCGAGCGCCGGCTGGGCGGCGATGCGGTGCGGGTGGCCGTCAACCTGTCCGCGGTGGCGCAGGCCTGGCAGGGCCGCCGGCTGGCGCCCTGGGGCTGGTGGACGTCGGACATGCCGGCGTGAAGATCCTCATCACCGGGCTGAACGGCACGCTGGCGCCGCGGCTGGCGGAGGCGGCGCGGGCCGCCGGCCACAGCGTCATCGGCTGGGACCGCCGCGCGGTCGACCCGGACGACGAGCCGCTGGCCGCCGCCTGGCTGGCCGCGCAGCGCGTGGACGCCGTCGCCCACCTGGGCATGGGCTCGGCGCGTTTCGCCGGCTGGCTGGCGTCGCGCTGCGCCAACTTCCTGTTCACCAGCACCGCGATGGTGTTCGACCACCAGCCCGACGGCCCGCACGACGTGGCCGACGAGCGCACGGCGAAGGACGACTACGGCCGCTACAAGATCGCCTGCGAGGACGCGGTGCTCTTGGCCGGCGGCACGCCCGTCATCGCCCGCATCGGCTGGCAGATCGACCCGACCCGCCCGGGCAACAACATGCTGATGGCGCTGGACGGCTGGCAGCAGCGCGACGGCCGCGTGGCGGCCAGCCGGGCCTGGACGCCGGCCTGCTCGTTCATGACCGACACCGCCGCGGCGCTGCTGGGCCTGATCGAGCGGCCGCTGGCCGGCGTGCACCACCTGGACAGCAATGCCGCCGAGGCCTGGCGCTTCGACGAGCTGGCCCGCGCGCTGGCCCGCGAGCACGGGCGTGACTGGCGCGTCGAGGTCCACGACGACTACCGCCACGACCAGCGGCTGGTGGGCGGCCCGAGCGGCCTGCCGCCGCTGTCGGCGCGCCTGCGGCGCGGCTGAGCGGCCGGGCCGCGGCCACCCGCGGCCGCGCACCGACAATGCGGCGATGAAAGCACCCGCGCGCCTGCAGGCACTGATGGACGAAGGCCTGATCGACAGCGTCGTGCGGCAGCTCAAGAGCGGCAAGGAGGCCGATGTCTTCGTGGTGCGCTGCGGCGACGAGACCTGTGCCGCCAAGGTCTACAAGGAGGCCAACAAGCGCGGCTTCCGCCAGGCCGTGGACTACACCGAGAACCGCAAGGTGCGCAACAGCCGGCAGGGCCGTGCGATGGCCAAGCGCACGGCCTACGGCCGCCAGCAGCAGGAGGCCGCCTGGCAGAGCGCCGAGGTGGACGCGCTGTACCGGCTGGCCGGCGTCGGCGTGCGGGTGCCGCGGCCGCTCAACTTCCATGACGGCGTGCTGCTGATGGAGCTGGTGGCCGATGCCCATGGCGATGCCGCACCGCGGCTGAACGACCTGAGCTTCAGCGCGGCCGAGGCGCGGCAGCACCACGCCACGCTGATCGGCGAGGTGGTGCGCATGCTGTGCGCCGGCGTCATCCACGGCGACCTGTCGGAGTTCAACGTGCTGCTGGCGGAAGACGGGCCGGTCATCATCGACCTGCCGCAGGCCGTGGACGCCGCCGGCAACAACCATGCGCCGCGCATGCTGCTGCGCGACGTCGACAACCTGCGCAACTTCTTCGGCCAGCATGCGCCGGACCTGCTGGCCACGCGCTACGGCCCGGAGATCTGGGCGCTGTATGCCGCCGGCCGGCTGACGCCCGAGCTGCCGCTGACCGGCCGCTACGAGCCGCAGCCCGGCGAGGTGGACCTGGCCGCCGTGCTGCGCGAGATCGAGGATGCGCGGCTGGAAGAGGCCGCCAGGCTGCAGCGCATGGCCTGAGCCGGTCGCGCGCCGTGCCGCCGGCACATGCCATGCGGCTCATGCGGCGGCGCCGGGCTGCAGCCACAGCTCATGGCGCTGCAGCGGCGTGGCCGCGGGCAGCAGCGGGTTGGCCAGGCGCAGCACGCCGTCCGGCGCGATCGGGTGGGCCCTCAGTGCCGCGCCGTAATGCTCGCGGTGCAGCCGCTGGAAGCTGCCGTCGGCAACGGCCGCTTCCAGGCCGGTCGTCAGGGCCGCCGCCAGTTCCGGGCGCCGCGGGCTGACGAACAGGTAGGCCGCCGTCGGGTAGTGCAGCATCAGGCCCGGCGCGATGGCCAGCGCCGGGTGGCGGCCGCCGGCCAGCTCGGCGTCGATCTCCACGATGGCGCGCGGGAAGTAGTCGATGCGCCCGGCCTCCAGCATGCGGAACAGCGCGTCGTAGCCGCTGCTGGTGCCCACCGGCAGGCCGTTGGCGCGCAGGATGGTGGTGTCGGGCCAGTCATGGCCCTGGCCCGCCAGGCGGCCACGCAGGTCCTTCAACGTGCGCACGCCGGCCCACTCGGGCAGCTCGCTGCGGCGCACCAGCAGCAGCCGCCAGCCCATCAGGCCGCGGTCGATGGGCACGCGCACCGGCAGCAGGCCCGAGGCCTCGCGGGCCTTGTCCGTCACGGTCCACATCAGGTCGATGGGGCTGCGCCCCGAGGCCAGCTCGAGCAGGGTGCGGCCCTGCGCCATGTCCAGCTCGACCGGTTGGATCGTCAGCCGGCTGTGCGCCAGCCGCAGCGCCCGCTCGACCAGGCGTTGCACATAGAGCAGCTGCGGGTCCGGCATGCGCACATGCCGCGGCAGGCGCACCGGGGCGTCCGCCTGGGCCGCCAGCGGGCGGGCGAGCAGCAGCCCGGGCAGCGCCAGCAGGGGGCGGCGTCGCAGCGGCGACAGCGGGTGGGCGGACATGGGCCTTCATCATGCGACAGCCGGCCGGGGCGGCGCGCTGGCGTCAACCCCAGGGCTCAGCGCAGATGCCGGCGTGCCGCCTGTGCGCGTGCCTGGTGGCGCTGCAGCAGGGCCGCGTCGCCCGGCGTCAGATCAGGCCCGGCCATGCGTCGCCGTGGCGGCCGAAGGCCGCGCGCAGGCTGACTGCCAGCGCCGCCGGCAGCGGGCCGCGGGCGATCGCGTCGAGGTTGCGGCGCAGGTTCTCCGGCCGGGCGGTGCCGACGATGGCGCTGGCCGCGCCGCTGTGGAAGGCGACGAAGCGCAGCGCCACGTCGGCCCAATCGTCCTGCATCGGCAGGCCCATGGCCTGGAAGCGGTCCCAGTACCGGCCCTCGGCGAAGTCGCCGGGCCGCTCGGCATGGCGCCAGACGGCGCCGGCCAGCGGGCGCTTGGCGATGACGCCCATGCCGGCATGGTCGGCGCGCGCGGCGCGGGTCTTGAGGTGCGCCTGGTCGCACAGGCTGATGGAAGTCTGCAGGCTGCCGAAGGCGCCCGACTCGATCGCGAAGTCGACCTCGGCGTTGTCGCCCGAGTAGGCCGCCACGCGCAGCTTGCCGCTGTCGCGACAGTCCTGCAGCGCGCGCACCACGTCGCCCTGCTGCAGCACCGGCAGCGGGCAGGAATGCAGGTGGACGATATCGAGGTGATCGGTCTTCATCAGCCGCAGCGCGCGCTCGACGCCTTGCACGATGCAGTCGTAGGTCCAGTCCGGCTGGCCCTCGACGCCGTAGCCCACCTTGGTGGACAGCAGGAACTCGCCGCGGCGGCGGGCGATGTGGCGGCCGATGCGGGCCTCGCTCAAGCCGTAGCCCCGCGCGGTGTCGATCAGCGTGATGCCTTCGTCGAGCACCTGGTTCAGCAGCGCGCCGGCCTCGGCCTCGGTGGTGCGCTCGTCGTGGAGGTGCATGGCGCCGAAGCCCAGCGCCGAGACGGCGAGGCCGGTGCGGCCCAGCGGGTTCTGGATCATCGGTTGACGAGCACGCGGCCGAACAGGGGCGGCACGGTGAGTTCGGCCCAGCCGTTCTCCACGCTGACGGCGGGGCCGCCGAGGGCGTCGCGCAACTGCTCGGCCGGGAAGGGCAGGCCCACGCGCACGCGGCGCGGCCGGTCGCTGTTGTTGGTGGCGGTGACGGCCCAGCTGTCGCCGTCGCGGCGCGCCAGCACGAGCACGTGGTCGTCCACGTGCAGCGGCGCGGAGAGCAGGCCGTGGCGCAGCACCGGCAGGTCATGGCGCAGCTTCGTCAGCCGCTTGAAGTCGGCCAGCAGCGCCTCGTCGGGCTGGCCGCCCTGGTCGGCCCAGGGGTAGGGCGCGCGGTTGAAGGGGTCGTCGCCGCCGCCCAGGCCCACCTCGTCGCCGTAGTAGATGGTGGGTGCGCCGGGGTAGGTCATCTGGAAGAACACGGCCAGGCGCAGCCGCCGCTTGGCCAGCGCGAGGTCGCTGTCCTCGCCGAAGTGGTGCAGCGCGCGCGGCTGGTCATGCGTGGACAGCAGGTTCATCAGCGCCGAGAAGGCCTGCGGCGGGTAGGCCTCGCGCATCAGCTCCAGGTTGGCGGCCATCTGCCGCGCGGGCTTGCCGGCGGCGTAGTCCAGCACGGCGTTGCGGAAGATGTAGTTCATCGTCGAGTCGAACATGTCGCCGAGGAAGTATTTGCTGGCATCGAACCAGGTCTCGGCCACCGTCAGCGCGTCGGGCTTCCTGGCCTTCACGGCGGCGCGCCATTCGCGCCAGAAGTCGTCGGGCACCCAGGGCGCCACGTCCATGCGCCAGCCGGCGGCGCCGCGGTCCAGCCAGAGGTTGGTGACCGAGTCGGCGTCGCGGTAGGCGAAGGCGCGCCAGGACGGGCTGTTCTTGTCCAGCTCGGGCAGGTCGGTCACGCCCACCCAGCCCTGGAACTGCTTGTTCGGCTCCTTCTCTTCGGGCTTGAATTTGAACCACTTCGCGTAGGGCGAGGCGGCGTTGATCTTGCCGCCGTCAAAGGCGCCGCCCGCCGGAAAGTTGTTGAAGCGGTTGAAGTAGGGCGAGTCCGCGCCGACATGGTTCAGCGAGGTGTCGGGGATGACGCGGATGCCGCGCTTGGCGGCCTCGGCGCACAGGCGCTCGAAGTCGGCGTTCGTGCCGAAGGCCGGGTCGATCTGCTTGTAGTCGGCCGCGTCGTACTTGTGGTTGCTGGGCGCGCGGAACACCGGGGTCAGGTACAGCGCGTTGGCGCCCAGTCCCTGGATGTAGTCGAGCTTGTCGATCAGGCCCTGCAGGTCGCCGCCGAAGAAGTCGTTGTTGAAAAGGGCGTCGGAGCCGTCGCCCTTCTCTCCAGGTCCAGCAGGTTTGAAGGGCTTCTCGTTCCAGCGCGCATGGCGCTCGACGTCGCGGTCCTGGTAGCGGTCCTGCGGCCGGCCGCCGCCCGGGCGCGGGTCGTTGGCGGTGTCGCCGTTGCGGAAGCGCTCCGGGAAGACGTAGTAGTAGACGACGTCGCGGGCCCAGGCCGGCACCTGGAAGTCGGCGGCGTAGACGGTCTGGCGGTAGCGGCGCACGCGGTTCAGGTTGGACGGCAGCCGCTCGACCGTGGCGACGCCCATCGAGCCCTTCTCGCGCGTCCAGTAGACGCTGTCCTTGTTGTTCTGCAGCGCGTACTTGCCTTGCGCGGTCTCGATCTCGAACCAGTAGCCGTAGACGCCGGTCGCGGCGAAGCGGTAGCTCGCCTGGAAGCCCACGCCCAGGCCGCGCGACTGCGGCGTCATGGCGATGCGGGCGACGGGCTCGTAGGCCAGCTGCTCCTGGTTGCCGGTCATCTGCCGGCGCTCGATGACCAGGGTGGCCCGCTGCAGGCCGGGCCGGTCGTTGCCGATGCTGAAGCTGATCTCGCTGCCGGCCGGCTGGGCGCCGAACGGGGCCTTGAACTCGGTGGCGCGCGAGTCGAAGCGGGTGGTCAGCGCAGCCGGGTCGGTGAGGGGCCTGGCCGGCGTGGGCTTGAAGGTCCGCGGGCCGACGCTGAGCCTGGCCTTGCCGTCGGCGGCGATGGCCAGGCGCAGCGTTTGCTCGCCGCGGAACTCGCGCCGCAGGTTGCCGCTGCCGGCGCGGCTGGGCTGGTTGCCGGCGTCGGCGGCGAAGGTGAGGGCGGGCGACCAGTCCTCGTCGGCGAGCTTGAACTCCTGCGTGCCCTGGGCCTTGAGGTTCAGGAAGTAGGCGTTGCAGCGGTATTGGAAGGCCTGCTCGTCCTGGGCGGCCCAGTTGTTCAGGCCGCCGCGCAGGTAGAGCGTGGCATCGCCCAGCGGGGCGGGCTTGCAGGCGGCGGCCTGGGCCGCGGGGGCCAGCATCAGCAGGGCAGCGCAAAGCGCCAGGGGCTGTCTCTTATACACATCTGACGCTGCCGACGAAGGCTTAGGTG
>CAXDTK010000209.1:0-9742 GCA_963992225.1 uncultured Comamonadaceae bacterium
GCGCGCCCCTGCAGCAGCGCGCGGGCGCGGCCGGCGCGCAGCACGGCCAGGCCGGCGCGCGGCGACAGGCCCTCGACGAACCACTGGCCCGAGCGCGTCGCGGCGATCAGCGCCTGCAGGTAGTCCAGCAGCGGCGGCGCGGCGTGGATCTGCTGCACGGCGGCCTGCGCGGCGATCAGCTCGGCCGGCGTCATCAGCGGCTGCAGCGTCTTGAGCTGCTCGCGGCTGTCGCCGCCCATCAGCAGCTCGCGCTCGGCGGCGGCGTCGGGGTAGCCCAGCGAGATGCACATCAGGAAGCGGTCCAGCTGCGACTCGGGCAGCGGGAAGGTGCCGAGCTGCTCGCTGGGGTTCTGCGTCGCGATGACGAAGAAGGGCTGGGGCAGCGGGTGGCTGATGCCTTCGAGGCTGACCTGGTGCTCCTCCATCGCCTCCAGCAGCGCGCTCTGCGTCTTGGGGCCGGCGCGGTTGATCTCGTCGGCCAGCAGCACCTGCGCGAACACTGGGCCGGGGTGGAAGACGAAGCCGTTGCGGTCTCGCTCGTAGACGCTGACGCCCAGCAGGTCGCTGGGCAGCAGGTCGGCGGTGAACTGCTGGCGCGAGAACTTCAGGCCCAGCGAGATGGCCAGCGCATGGGCCAGCGTGGTCTTGCCGACGCCGGGCAGGTCCTCGATCAACAGGTGGCCGCCGGCCATCAGGCAGGCCAGGGCGTCGGCGATCTGCGCCGGCTTGCCCTTGATGACCGTGCTAATCTGGTTTTGCAGGGCTTGCAGTTGCCCTGCCAGGGCGCGTGAAGGCTGAGAAGGCGTCATGCCCCGGACCATAGCAAGAGACAACATGGGTCTGGTCACTCTACGGGAATCGGATGCGTTGCCACTCAAAAGCCCGCGAGCAAGGCGCGGAGCCGAAGCTGGGGGTATCCCCAGCGAGACTTCGCAACGCGGCGCGCGGGCTTTTGAGTGACAACCCTTCGGGAGAGGGTCTGCGCGGGCGCCTGGCGTCGTTGTGCGCCTTGCCTGGGCGTGAGCCCAGGCGGCGTCGCACGCCTGGCCCCGCGCCCGCGCAGGCCCTCTCGCACCGACTCCCGTAGAGTGAACAGACCCAGATGCCCACCGCGTACTTCAATCCCCCCCAGTGCCGCCGCCACGAGATGGGCCCCGGCCACCCCGAATGCCCCGAGCGGCTGGCCGCCATCGACGACTGGCTGATCGCCTCCGGCCTGGAGCCGGCGCTGCAGCATGTGCAGGCCCGGCCGGTCGACCTGAAGGACGTCGAGCTGGCCCACACGCATGGCTATGTGGCCGAGATCGGCGCCGTCCTGCGCGACTGCGAGGCCAGCGGCGAGCGCCGCGCGGTGGACCCCGACACCTCGGCCAACGCCCACACCTGGTCGGCCGCGCTGCATGCGGCGGGCGCGGCGGTGCAGGCGACCGACCTGGTCATCGACGGCGGCGCCGACAACGCGTTCTGCTCGGTGCGCCCGCCCGGCCACCATGCGACGCGCGACCAGAGCATGGGCTTCTGCTTCTTCAACAACGTGGCCATCGCGGCCCGGCATGCGCTGGACGTGCGGGGGCTGCAGCGCGTGGCCATCGTGGACTTCGACGTGCACCACGGCAACGGCACCGAGGACATCATCGCCGGCGACGACCGCGTGCTGATGGTCAGCCTGTTCCAGGACCCGCTCTACCCCTACAGCGGCGCGGTGCCCAAGGGCACCAACATGGTCAACGTGCCCATCCCGCCGTACACGCGCGGCGGCGAGGTGCGCGAGATCGTCGAGGCGATGTGGCTGCCGGCGCTGGAGCGCTTCAAGCCGCAGATGATCTTCATCTCGGCCGGCTTCGACGCCCACCGGGACGACGAGCTGGGCCAGCTGGGGCTGGTGGAGGCCGACTACGAGTGGCTGACGCTGAAGATCAAGGCCGTCGCCGAGCGCCATGCGCAGGGCCGCATCGTGTCGGTGCTGGAAGGCGGCTACGACCTGCATGCGCTGTCGCGCAGCGTGGCCGTGCACCTGCGCGCGCTGGCCGATCTGTAGACCTTGCGGGACAGACCGCCCGAGCGCAGCGAGTAGCTCTGTCCCCAACTGACTGAACCTTGCGGGACAGACCGCCCGAGCGCAGCGAGTAGCTCTGTCCCCAACTGACTGAACCTTGCGGGACAGACCGCCCGAGCGCAGCGAGTCGCTCTGTCCCCAACTGACTAGACGAATTCAATGCATCAACCTCTGAGCCTGACCGAACTGCAGGCCCTGCTGAGCCGCGTGTTCAGCCCCGCGGCGCTGGGTGAATGGGCCCTGCTGCTGGCCTGCCTGGCGCTGGCCGCGCTGCTGAGCTGGGCGCTGTCGCGTGCGATCACGCGGCGCGATGCCAGCGTGCTGTTCGGCCGCCGCGTCATCGACGGCGCGCTGTTCCCGCTGCTGGCGCTGGCGCTGGCCTTCGGCGCGCGCCGGCTGCTGCCGCTGTGGGAGCTGTCGCCGGCGCTGTTCAAGCTGGCGCTGCCGCTGCTGGTGTCGCTGGCCTTCATCCGCGTCGTGGCCCGCGTGCTGGCGGCGGCCTGGCCCGATTCGGCGCCGATCCGGCTGGTGGAGCGCCTCGGCTCCTGGGTCATCTGGGGGGGCGCGGTGCTGTGGGTGACGGGGCTGTTGCCGGTCATCCTGGACGAGCTCGACGACATCGGCTGGAAGTTCGGCACCGTCAAGCTGACGCTGCGCAACCTGATCGAGGGCAGCCTGACGGCGGCGCTGGTGCTGGTGCTGGCGCTGTGGGTCTCCGCGGCCATCGAGGCGCGGCTGCTGCGCCGCGAGTCCATGGACCTGTCCATGCGCAAGATCGCCGCCAGCGCGATCCGCTCGCTGCTGCTGTTCGTGGGCCTGCTGTTCGCGCTGTCGTCCGCCGGCATCGACCTGACGGCGCTGGGCGTGCTGGGCGGTGCGCTGGGCGTGGGCCTGGGCTTCGGCCTGCAGAAGCTGGCGGCCAACTACGTCAGCGGCTTCGTCATCCTGGCCGAGCGGTCCTTGCGCATCGGCGACATGGTCAAGGTGGACGGCTTCGAGGGCAAGGTCACCGACATCAAGACGCGCTTCACGGTGATCCGCTCGCTGGGCGGCAAGGAAGCCATCGTGCCCAACGAGATGCTGATCACGCAGCGGGTGGAGAACTCGTCGCTGGCCGACCCGCGGGTGCTGCTGTCGACCGTGGTGCAGGTCAGCTACGACTGCGACGTGGAGCAGGTGATGCAGACGCTGACCGCCACGTTGCGCGAGGTGCCGCGCGTGCTGGCCGACCCGGGGCCGGTCGTGCAGCTGAGCAACTTCGGCAGCGACGGCCTGGAGCTGACGCTGTTCTTCTGGATCATGGACCCCGAGAACGGCAGCGGCGGCGTGCGCTCGGACGTCAACCTGGCCGTGCTGCGCACGCTCAAGGGCCTGAACGTGGAGATCCCCTACCCGCAGCGGGTGATGCACCACGTCGGGCTGCCGGCGGCGGGCGAGCCGCAAGCGCCGGCCGGCTGACGTCAGAAGTCCGCGTCCAGCACGACGCGGTAGCGGGCCTTGCCCGAGCGCAGGTGGTCCAGCGCGTCGTTGACCCGGCTCATGGGGAAGCGCTCCACCTGCGGCAGGATCTGGTGGCGGGCCGAGAACTGCAGCATGGTGGCCAGCACCGAGGGCGGTGGCGTGGGCGAGGCCGACAGGCCCTTCTGCCAGCTCAGCAGCCCGCCGCTCTTCACGCTCAGCGCGTCCGTCACCACGCCCACCAGGTGCATGCGGCCCTTGGGCGCCAGCGTGCCGATCAGCGCGTCCCAGTTCAGCGCCGCGCCCACGGTGATGAGCACGAAGTCCAGGCTGCCCGCGGCGGCCTTCAGCTCGGCCTTGTCGACGCTGGACAGCGTCTTGTGCGCGCCCAAGGCGAGCGCCTCGTCGCGCTTGGACGGCGACGAGGTGAAGGCCGTCACCTCGCAGCCCCAGGCGCGGGCGAACTTCACGGCCAGGTGGCCCAGGCCGCCGATGCCGACGACCCCCACGCGGTCGGTCGGCTTGATGGCATGCAGCACGAAGGGCAGGAAGACCGTGCCGCCGCCGCACATCAGCGGGCCGGCGGCGGCCGGGTCCAGCGCGTCGGGCAGCGGCACGGCCCAGCTCCAGTGCGCGCGCAGCCGGTCGGCGAAGCCGCCATGGCGGCCGATCAGCGTGGGCTGGCGCTCGCCGCACAGGTGCTGCTCGCCGCCGAGGCAGAAGTTGCAGTGGGTGCAGCTGCTGCTGTGCCAGCCCACGCCCACGCGCTGGCCGATCTGCCGGCCCTTGGCCTGCGGGCCCAGGGCGGTGATGCGGCCGACCACCTCGTGGCCCGGCACGACCGGATAGCTGGCCGGGAACCACTCGCTGTCGATCATCGCGAGGTCGGAATGGCAGATGCCGCAATGCTCGACGGTGATCTCGACGTCCTCGTCGCCCAGCGGGCCGGGGTCGAAGTCGAAGCGTTGCAGCGGGCCACCAGCGGTGTGGGCGGCGTAGGCGCGGATGGGGGGCATGGGAAGTCTCCGTGGGTTCGAACTACGGCAGCGGATGGGCCTTGAAGAACTGCCAGATTACGGCGGTGGCGTCGAGCTCCTGGCGCGGCCACACATGGCCCAGGCCGTCGACGCGCAGCAGCCGGACGTCCGCGCCGCGCTCGCAGCCGGCGTAGCGCAGGCTGGCCACGGGGCCGGCGGGCTTGTCCTGCACCAGCTGAGGCTGGCAGCGGTTGTGGGTGGCCCAGCCGGCCAGCGCCTCGGGAACGCTCTCGACCCATTCGGCGCCGCGGTCGCCATGGCCTTCGTAGGCGTTCGTCAGGTCCGCCAGGCCATGCACCGTCAGCACCGGCACGGCGCGCCCGGGGCAGGGGCCGGTCCAGCGCAGCCCGCCGACCGGCGCGATGGACGCGATGCGCGGGTTCAGCCGGCAGCCCAGCAGCGACGACATGCGCCCGCCGCCGGAGAAGCCCGTGGCATGGATGCGCGCGGGGTCGATGCAGGTGCGCGCGGCGATGTGGTCGATGACGTCGGACACGTACTGCACGTCGTCGGCGCGCGGCGTGAAGACGGGCACGTTCCAGCGCGCGTCCTCGGCCTGCAGCGTGGCGACGGCAAAGCCCTCGCGGGCGGCCAGCGCCTCGAAGCCGGTGGTCCTCGCATGGCCCGCGGCGTTGCCGCCGGTGCCGTGCAGGTCCAGGACCAGCGGCAGCCGCGCCTGCGCGCCGGCGCCGGGCGGCACGAAGAGGCGGTAGCTGCGCGTGCGGCCGCCTGAGGTCAGCTCGCGCAGCTCGCCGTTCACGGCGGCGAGCGTGCAGGTGGGGGCCGGCGCCTGGGCCTGGGCGAGCGGTGCCTGGGCCAGCAGCAGCGTGGCGACGACGAGCAGGCGCATGCGGGGGCTGGCGGCGTCAGGCGACGTCATGCGTGTAGACGATGAAGCCCAGGTGCTTCGCAACCTGGTCATAGAGCGCACGACCTGCCTCGTTGGTCGCCTGGGTCTGCCAGTACACCCGCTTCGCGCCGGCTTCGCGCGCGGCGAGATAGACCATCTCGATCATGGCGCGACCGATCTTCCGGCCGCGCGCTTCCGGAGCAGTGAACAGATCCTGCAGATAGCAGACCGGCTCGATGCGCGTCGTGCTCCGATGGAACAGATAGTGGACCAGCCCCAGCAGCTCACCGCGCCGGTGCTCCGCGACGAAAGCGTGGACGGGCTCGGAGGGATCGAGGCAGCGAGCCCACGTGGTGTCGGTCACTTCGGCCGGCAGTGCCGTTGTGCCGGCCCGACCGTAGAACGCGTTGTAGCCGTCCCAGAGCGGCTGCCAGGCGGCGCGGTCGGTGGGCTGGAGGGAGCGGACGTGGATCATGCCGGGTGGTCGTGATGACCACCCGATTGTGCGGCCCCGGCGGCAGCCTCAGGCGGTCGCGACCGGGATGCTGATCGCCTTGCCGGACGCGATGCGGGCCTGCCAGTCGGCCGGGCCGGTGATGTGGGCGCTGGTGCCGCTGGCGTCCACGGCCACGGTCACCGGCATGTCCACCACGTCGAACTCGTAGATGGCTTCCATGCCCAGGTCGGCGAAGCCCACCACCTTGGCGCCCTTGATGGCCTTGCTGACCAGGTAGGCCGCGCCGCCCACCGCCATCAGGTAGGCGCTCTTGTGGTTCTTGATGGACTCGATGGCCACCGGGCCGCGCTCGGCCTTGCCCACCATGGCGATGAGGCCGGTCTTGGCCAGCATCATGTCGGTGAACTTGTCCATGCGGGTCGCGGTGGTCGGGCCGGCCGGGCCGACGACCTCGTCGCGCACCGGGTCCACCGGGCCGACGTAGTAGATGACGCGGTTGGTGAAGTCCACCGGCAGCGGCTCGCCCTTGGCCAGCATGTCCTGGATGCGCTTGTGCGCGGCGTCGCGGCCGGTCAGCATCTTGCCGTTCAGCAGCAGCGTGTCGCCCGGCTTCCAGCTGGCGACTTCGGCCGGTGTCAGCGCGTTGAGGTCCACGCGCTTGCTCTTGTTGTAGTCGGGCGCCCAGTGCACGTCGGGCCACAGGTCCAGGCTGGGCGCTTCGAGGTAGCTGGGGCCGCTGCCGTCCAGCACGAAGTGGGCGTGGCGGGTGGCCGCGCAGTTCGGGATCATGGCGATGGGCTTGCTGGCCGCATGCGTCGGGAAGGTCTTGATCTTCACGTCCAGCACGGTGGTCAGGCCACCCAGGCCCTGCGCGCCTATGCCCAGTGCGTTGACCTTCTGGTACAGCTCGATGCGCAGCTCTTCCAGCTTGTTCTGTGGGCCACGCTGCAGCAGCTCGTACATGTCGATGTCTTCCATCAGCGCCTGCTTGGCCAGCAGCGCCGCCTTCTCGGCCGTGCCGCCGACGCCGATGCCCAGCATGCCCGGCGGGCACCAGCCGGCGCCCATGGTGGGCACGGTCTTGAGCACCCACTCGACGATGTCGTCGCTGGGGTTGAGCATGTAGACCTTGCTCTTGTTCTCGCTGCCGCCGCCCTTGGCCGCGACGATGACGTCCACCGTGTTGCCGGGCACCACCTCCATCTGCACGACGGCGGGCGTGTTGTCCTTGGTGTTCTTGCGGGCAAAGATGGGGTCGTCCAGCACCGACGCACGCAGCTTGTTGTCGGGGTTCAGATAACCCTGGCGCACGCCTTCGTTGATGGCGTCCTCGATGCTGCCGCTGAAGCCCTCCCAGCGCACGTCCATGCCGATCTTCAGGAACACGTTGACGATGCCGGTGTCCTGGCAGATGGGCCGGCGGCCTTCGGCGCACATGCGGCTGTTGGTGAGGATCTGGGCGATCGCGTCCTTGGCGGCCGGCGAGGCTTCGGTCTCGTAGGCACGGGCCAGGTGGGCGATGTAATCGGCCGGGTGGTAGTAGCTGATGTACTGCAGCGCCGCGGCGATGCTGTCGATGAGGTCTTGCTGGCGGATCGTGACAGTCATGGCTGACAGGTGAGGTGGGAGCGACCCCGAATTATCCGTGACCCTTGCTGACAGACGGCTTCCAGCGCCCGGCCTATGCTGCGCGCCGTGCTGACTGCCCGGGGCAGGCGATGGACACCCGTCTGGAACACGACACCTTCGGCGCCATCGAGGTGCCGGCCGACAAGCTGTGGGGCGCGCAGACGCAGCGCTCGCTGCAGAACTTCGACATCTCCGGCGAGCGCCAGGCGCCCGAGCTGATCCGGGCGCTGGCCCGGGTCAAGCGCGCCTCGGCCGTGGTCAACCAGGCGCTGGGGCTGCAGGACGCGCGCAAGACCGACGCCATCGTCGCGGCGGCGGACGAGGTGATCGCGGGGCTGCACGCCGACGAGTTCCCGCTGGTGGTGTGGCAGACCGGCTCGGGCACGCAGACCAACATGAACGTCAACGAGGTGCTGGCCAACCGCGCCAGCGAGCTGCTGGGCGGCGCCCGCGGCGAGGGGCGCCTGGTGCATCCCAACGACGACGTGAACCGCAGCCAGAGCAGCAACGACGTGTTCCCGACGGCCATGCACGTGGCCGCCGTGCAGGGGCTGGTCGAGCGCCTGCTGCCGCCGCTGCAGGCCCTGCGCGAGACGCTGCGGCAGAAGGCCGAGGCCTATGACGACATCGTCAAGATCGGCCGCACCCACCTGCAGGACGCCACGCCGCTGACGCTGGGGCAGGAGATCTCCGGCTGGGTGGCGCAGCTGGCGCATGGCGAGCGCCACGTGCGGGCCGCGCTGCCGCATCTGCACGAGCTGGCGCTGGGCGGCACCGCGGTGGGCACCGGGTTGAATGCGCCGCCGGGCTATGCGGAACGGGTGGCCGCCGAACTGGCCCGGCTGACCGGCCACCCGTTCGTGACGGCGCCCAACAAGTTCGAGGCGATGGCGAGCTGCGACGCCCTGGTCCATGCCCATGGCGCGCTCAAGACGCTGGCAGCCAGCCTGACCAAGATCGCCAACGACGTGCGCTGGCTGGCCAGCGGCCCGCGCAGCGGCATCGGCGAGTTGCGCATTCCCGAGAACGAGCCGGGCTCCTCCATCATGCCCGGCAAGGTCAACCCGACGCAGAGCGAGGCGCTGACCATGCTGGCCGCCCAGGTCATGGGCAACGACGTGGCCATCAACATCGGCGGCGCGTCGGGCAACTTCGAGCTGAACGTGTTCCGGCCGCTGGTCATCCACAACTTCCTGCAGAGCGTGCGGCTGCTGGCCGACGGCATGGCCAGCTTCAACCGGCATTGCGCCGTGGGGATAGAGCCTGACGAGGGCCGCATCGGCGAGCTGGTGGCGCGCTCGCTGATGCTGGTGACGGCGCTCAACCCCCACATCGGCTACGACAAGGCCGCGCAGATCGCCAAGAAGGCGCATCACGACGGCACCAGCCTGCGCGAGGCGGCGCTGGCGCTGGGCCATGTGACGGCCGAGCAGTTCGACGCCTGGGTGGTGCCGGCGCGGATGGTGGGGCGCTGACGCGACCCGGCGCCGGGCGGGGGCTCAGTGCTTGTCGTGCCCGCTGCCGGACGACGCGAGCAGGCGGTCGGTGTAGGCGATGGCCATGGCGGACAGCAGGAAGGCGACGTGGATCAGCGTCTGCCACATCAGCGTCTTCTCGGTGTAGTTGTCCGCGTTGATGAAGGTCTTCAGCAGGTGGATGGAGCTGATGCCGATGATGGCCGTCGCCAGCTTGACCTTGAGCACCGAGGCGTTGACGTGGCTCAGCCATTCCGGCTGGTCGGGGTGGCCGTCCAGATCCATGCGCGACACGAAGGTCTCGTAGCCGCCCACGATGACCATGATCAGCAGGTTGGAGATCATCACCACGTCGATCAGGCCCAGCACCACCAGCATCAGGATGGTCTCGTTGAGCTTGGCGATCGGCTCGTAGCCGATGATCAGGCCCGCCGCGTCCTTGATGGGCATGCTCTTGTAGCCGATGCTCTTGACCAGCAGTTCCAGCGCCCGCTGGTCGCCGAACGCCGCCTCGATCAGGTGCACCAGCTCCGTCCAGAACTGGAACACGTACACCGCCTGCGCCAGGATCAGCCCCAGGTAGAGGGGCAGTTGCAGCCAGCGGCTGGCGAAGATCAGGCGGGGCAGGGGGCGGAGCTGGGGGTCGGAGCGCATCAGAGGAAACCTAGCGGAGTTGGACGAAATTCTAGGTGGCGTGCATGACGTCACGCCGTCAGGGCATCGTCAGACGCCGGAAGCACAGTCCGCGCCAAGCAACTTGAGGAGACAAACCATGAGCAC
>CAXDTK010000210.1:0-9657 GCA_963992225.1 uncultured Comamonadaceae bacterium
ACCCCCACCTGCCCCACCCCGGCCGCCAGGTCGCCTTCGGCCTCGCGCTGCTCGCCGCCGGCCTGCTGGCGCTGCTGGACCGGCTGCAGCTGTTCGACAGGGCGCTGCTGCCCACCTTCTGGCCGCTGCTGCTGGTGGGCCTGGGCCTGCTGCGGCTGCTGCGGCCGACGCACGCCGGCAGCGTGCCGGCCGGCGCCGCGCTGCTGATCGTGGGCGGCGTGCTGACCGCTCACCGCCTCGGCTACACCGGCCTGCACTGGGCCGACGTCTGGCCCGCCTTCCTGCTGCTGGGCGGCCTGTCGATGCTGTTGCGCGGCCTGCGCGGCGGCGACCGGCCGGGCCGCTGAGCCTGCGCGCCGCCGTCCTACACCCGCCCCGCGGGCCAGCCCGCAGACTGCCGGCATGCGCTGGCTGCGACCCTTCCGCTCGACGCTGGCCCCGCTGGGCCAGGTGCTCAAGCTCACCTTCGACGGCTTCCTGGCCAACCGCGGCCCGCGCATGGGCGCGGCGCTGGCCTACTACACCCTGTTCTCGCTGGCGCCGCTGCTGCTGATCGTCGTGTCGGTGGCCGGGCTGGTCTGGGGCGGCGACGCGGTGCGCGGCGAGCTGGTGCAGCAGCTCGCCGCGCTGCTGGGCAGCACCGCCGCCACCACCATCGAAGGCCTGCTCAGGAGCGTGGCCTGGCCGGCCGGCGGCTGGCTCAGCACGGCGCTGGGCCTGGCGCTGATGCTGGTGGGCGCCACCACCGTGTTCGCCGAGCTGCAGGACGCGCTGGACACCATCTGGCATGTGCCGGCGCGGCCGGTGCAGGGCTGGTGGGCCTGGCTGCGCGCCCGGCTGCTCAGCTTCGGGCTGATCCTGGGGCTGAGCTTCCTGCTGCTGGTGTCGCTGCTGCTGGGCGCGCTGCTGTCGGTCGCGGAGCTGTGGTGGAAACCCTGGTTCGGCGCCTGGCTGTCGGTCGCGGCGGTGGCCAACACCGTGATCAGCCAGGGCCTGGTGGTGGCCGTGTTCGCGCTGATCTTCAAGTGGATGCCGCGCGCCCGCGTGGCCTGGCGCGACGTGCTGCTGGGCGCGCTGGTCACGGCCGGGCTGTTCGAGCTGGGCCGGCGCGTCATCAGCGCCTACCTGCAGGGCAGCGGCGTCACCTCGGGCTTCGGCGCGGCGGCCTCGGTCGTCGCACTGCTAGTGTGGGTGTACTTTTCGGCGCAGATCCTGCTGATCGGGGCCGAGTTCACCTGGGCCTATGCCCGCGTGCTGGGTTCGCGCAAGCCGCCCGCGCCGGCCGGGGCGCCGGCTCGTGCAAACTGGCGGCCTCCCTCCTCCACGGCGACGCGATGACCCTCACCACCGACGACGGCCTGCAACTCCACACGCGCCACTGGCCCGCCGCCGCCCCGGCCCGCGGCCAGGTGCTGATCGTCCACGGCCTGGGCGAGCACATCGAACGCTACGCCCATGTCGCCGCGGCGCTGAACGCCGCCGGCTGGGACGTGCACGGCTGGGACCACCGCGGCCACGGCCGCAGCCAGGGGCCGCGCGGCGACATCCCCGACCACGACGCGCTGCTGCGCGACACCGCCCGCGTCATCGACGCCGTGCGCCGCGCCGGCAGCCACTTCGTGCTGCTGGGCCACAGCCTGGGCGGGCTGATCGCGGCGCGCTTCGCGGCCGAGGCGCTGGTGGCCCGGCCGGCGGCGTGGAGCCGGCCGCTGAACGGCCTGGTGCTGTCGTCGCCGGCGCTGGACGCGGGGCTGTCCGGCGCGCAGAAGCTGGCGCTGGCCGTGGCCGAGAAGGTGGCGCCCGGGCTGGCCGTCGGCAACGGCCTGAAGCCGGAGTGGATCAGCCGCGACCCCGCCGTCGTCGCCGCCTACGCCAGCGACCCGCTGGTGCACGACCGCATCACTGCCCGCCTGACCCGCTTCATCGTCGATGCCGGCGCACGCGTGATCGGCGACGCGCCGCGCTGGCAGGTGCAGACGCTGCTGATGTGGGCCGGCGCCGACCGCTGCGTGGCGCCGCGCGGCAGCGAGGCCTTTGCCGCCGCGGTGCCGCCGAGCGTCATCGCGACGCGGCCCTGGCCGGAGCTGGCCCACGAGATCTTCAACGAGCCGGAGCAGGCCGAGGTGCTGCGGGTGCTGACCGACTGGCTCAACCGCTGACGCGGGCGGCCGACCTCAGCCCTGGCCCCCGGCCGCGCGGATCGCATCCAGCCGGTCCACCACCAGCTCCAGCCGCAGCAGCGGGCTGTCCAGCGCCATCAGCCGCTGGCGCTCCGCGGCGGGCATGGGCAGCAGCTCGGCCCAGCGGTTGGCCAGCCAGCCGGCATCGTCCCAGTCGTAGGGCGGCTGCAGCGGCAGTTCCTCGCCGGCCGCTCGGGCCTGCCAGCCGGCCAGCAGGTCCTGCAGATGCCGGCGCGCGGCGGCCAGGTCCGCCGGCACCGGCACGGCGGCGTCGGCCGCCAGCAGTTCCAGCCGGCCCACCCACAAGCCATGGCTGAGGCAGCGCGAGGACAGCAGCCTGAAGCGCCGGGTGCCGCGCGTGCGGATCTGGATCAGGCCCGGCTGGGCAGGCTCGAACGCGTCGATGCGCGCCAGCGTGCCGACCTCGTGGAAGCCCTCGCGCTGGAAGCCCGCGCCCTCGCGCCGGCGCACCTCCTGCCCCTCGGTCAGCGCGACGACGCCGAAGGCCTGGCCCTGCGCGTGGCAGCGCTGCACCATGTCCAGGTAGCGCGGCTCGAAGATGCGCAACGGCAGGTGGCCGCCCGGGAACAGCACCGAGCCGAGCGGGAACAGCGGGACTTCGGCGTCCATCGCCGGCCGCCTAGCGGGTCTTCTCGGCGATGCGCTGGCGCAGCAGCGGCAGCATCGCCAGCGCGGCGTCGCGGCCGGCCTGGATGGCGCGGCGGCGCGCGGTGAAGTCGGCGCTGCCCACGCCGTCCAGCCGCGGCCGGATGACGGCATCGGCGTCGCGCAGCTCGAAGCCGTTGATGCTGCGGCCCATGATGGCGAAGGTCTGCATCAGCATGCGGAAGGCGTCGCCGGGCGGGTCCTTCTCGGGCGGCGACGTGATGTCCACGGCCACCACCAGCTGCGCCCCCATCTCGCGCGCGAAGCGCACCGGCACCGGCGACACCAGGCCGCCGTCCACGTACTCGCGCTGGCCGATGCGCACCGGCTGGAACACCGCCGGCACGGCGCTGGACGCGCGCACCGCGGTGCCGGTGTCGCCGCTGCGGAACAGCACGGCCGCGCCGTCGGACAGGTCGGTCGCGACGATGCCCAGCGGCAGCGCCATCTGCTCGATGGCCCGGCCGCCGGTCTTGTCGCGGATGAAGCGCGCCAGCGCCTCGCCGCGGATCAGGCCGCGCAGCGGGAACGACCAGTCGGTGATGCCGCCCTCGTCCATGCCCTCGGCCAGCGCCTGCATCTCCCTGGGCGTCTTGCCGGACGCATACAGCGCCGCCACCAGGCTGCCGGCCGAGGTGCCGGCCACCAGGTCGACCTTGATGCCGCTTTCCTCCAGCACCTGGATCACGCCGATGTGGGCGAAGCCGCGCGCCGCGCCGCCGCCCAGCGCCAGGCCGATGCGCGGCGGCTTGGGCAGGGGCTTGACGATGGGCGGCGGCTCGACCGGCGGCGGCGTGACGATGGGCGGCTGGGGCGGCTGCGTGGACAGCACGGAACAGCCGGCCAGCAGCGCGGCGCACAGGGCCAGGCCGGCATGGCGGCCGGCGCGGCGCAGCACCGGCAACAGGGAAGGCAAAGGGGCCGGCAACAGGGAGGGCAAAAGGGAGCGAAAAAGGGCCGGCGGAAACGGGAAGCGGATCATGTCAGGGGCGGCGACGGCCGCCGGGTGGTTGCCGGCGCAACTCTAGCCGCGGGGCGGCGCCTGGAAGACCGTCATGCCCTGCACCAGCTGCTGGGCCTGCAGGCGCAGGCTGGCAGCGGCCGCCGCGACCTCCTCCACCAGCGCCGCATTCTGCTGGGTGGCCTGGTCCATCTCGCGCACCGCGTCACCCACCTCGGCCACGCCGGCCGCCTGCCGGTCGCTGGCGGCGCTGATCTCGCCCATGATGTCGGTGACCCGGCGGATGCTCCCCACCAACTCTTCCATGGTGGCGCCGGCGCGCGACACCAGCACGCTGCCCTGCTCCACGCGCTCGACGCTGGTGCCGATCAGCGTCTTGATCTCCTTGGCGGCCGCCGCCGAGCGCTGCGCCAGGCTGCGCACCTCGCTGGCCACCACCGCGAAGCCGCGGCCCTGTTCGCCCGCGCGTGCCGCCTCGACGGCCGCGTTCAGCGCCAGGATGTTGGTCTGGAAGGCGATGCCGTCGATGACGCCGATGATGTCGCCGATGCGGCGCGAGCTCTCGTTGATGCCGGTCATCGTGCTGACCACCTGCCCCACCACCTCGCCGCCCTGCACGGCCACGGTGCTGGCCGCCTGCGCCAGCTGGTTGGCCTGGCGGGCGTTGGCCGCCGCCTGCTGCACGGTGCTGGTCAGGGTGACCATGTTGCTGTGGGTGCGCTGCAGGTTGGCCGCCGTCTGCTCGGTGCGCTGGCTCAGGTCCTGGTTGCCGTCGGCAATCTCGTTGCTCGCGACCTCCACGCCCGACGCGCCGGCCCGCACGCCGGCCACCGCTGAATCCATGCGCGCCAGCATGGCGGCCAGCGCGCGGCCGCCCTCGGTGTGGACCGGCGCATCCCCAAGGTCCAGCCGGAGTTGCCCGTCGACCTCCACCTGCTTCATCAAGGCAGCCAGCTCTTCGCCCTCCAGCGCCGCACGGTTCATCTTGACCGCCAGCACCATTTCGATGCTGGCCTGGATGACGACATAGGCGGCGTGCAGCAGGATGCGGCCGAAGTCGGCCTGGGGCGTGCAGAACAGGCCCAGCCCGGCGGCCTGCAGGCGGTCGAAGGCGATGTGGTGCACCGCGAACAGCGCGGCCCCGAAGGCCACCACGGTCCAGTCGAGGTAGACCATCAGGAAGGCCAGCACGACGAACACGCCGAAGTGGTACTCGATCTGCCCGCCGGCCAGCTGGATGTGCAGCGCGATCAGGCTGACCAGCACGAAGGTGTAGACGTAGCGCAGCCAGGCGCCCGGCAGCAGTAACCGGCCGAAACCCGCCACGCCTGCGAGAACTAGGCACACCGTCAGCGCGAGGCCGCCCTGCTCACGGCTGGCACCCAGCGCCAGTGCCGCGAGGGCAGCAACACCGATGGCGATGAGCAGCACGCGGTCGCCCAGCAGGGCGCGCTCACTGCGAGAAGCGGGTGCGACGGAAGAGGCAGCAGCGTCCATGGGTGTCCATTTCAGTGGAAACCCCATGTTACGAACGTCATGCCGAGTTGGAGCCAAACGGACTCCCGGATGACGTGCGCCTGTCACGCTAGCCCAGCTTGTAGCTCTGCAGGTGGATGGAGGTCTCCGTGCCGGCGATGCCCTTGATCAGCCGCACGCGCTCCAGCACGTCGGCCAGCTCCTGCAGGCTGGAGCTGCGGATCTCGGCCAGCAGGTCCCAGCGGCCGTTGGTGTCGAACAGGCCGGTGATGCCCGGCTCGCCCAGCAGCATGGACACCACCTCGCGCGTGCGGTTGCCCTCCACCGTGATGCTCATCCATGCGGTGATCTGGTCGGGCACCGAGTCCGGCCGCAGCCGCACCGTGTAGCCGGTGATGACGCCGCCGTCCTCCAGCCTGGCGATGCGGTTGGTGACCGTGCCGCGCGACACCTTGAGCTTGGCCGCCAGCGTGGCGACGCTGGCCCGGGCATCGGTGCGCAGCAGCGCCAGCAGTTGTTGGTCCAGGGCGTCCATATGAAGCAAATCGTCAATTAAGGCTTTCATTTTGACAAATCGCCATCCATAACTTGTCAGGACTTGCCCTTCTGTTTGGCAAAGCGGCCCGGAAGAATGGCCCATCCCATTTCAACAAGCCGCCCGGAGACTGCCATGACCACCGTCCTGACCCCCCGAGACATCGCCAGCCTCGTCCAGCGCGTGGGTCTGCCCGATTTACTGCGCCGCCTGGTGGCGCAGCTGGAATCGGACTACCTGCGCTGGGCCGAGTTCGACAAGACGCCGCGCGTGGCCGCCCACTCGGCCGACGGGGTGATCGAGCTGATGCCCATCGCCGACGCCACGCACTACAGCTTCAAGTACGTCAACGGTCACCCCAAAAACCACCGCGTCGGGCTGCCGACCGTGATGGCCTTTGGCGTGCTCGCCGACGTGGCCACCGGCACGCCGGCGCTGCTGTCGGAGCTGACGCTGACCACGGCGATGCGCACCGCCGCCACCTCGGTGATGGTGGCCAAGCGGCTGGCAAGGCCGGACAGCCGCGTGATGGCGCTGATCGGCAACGGCGCGCAGAGCGAGTTCCAGGCGCTGGCCTTCCACCACCTGCTGGGCATCCGCGAGCTGCGCCTGTACGACATCGACCCGGCCGCCACCGCCAAGCTGGTGCGCCACCTGGCCGGCACGCCGGGGCTGACGCTGGCGCGCTGCGCCTCGATCGCCGACGCCGTGCGCGGCGCCGACATCGTCACCACCGTCACGGCCGACAAGACCAACGCCACCATCCTGACGCCCGACATGATCGAGCCCGGCATGCACATCAACGGCGTCGGCGGCGACTGCCCGGGCAAGACCGAGCTGCACCGCGGCGTGCTGGAGATGGCCCGCGTCATCGTCGAGTACGAGCCGCAGTCGCGCATCGAGGGGGATGTGCAGCAGATGCCGGCCGACTTCCCGGTCACCGAGTTCTGGCGCGTGCTGGCCGGCGAGACCGCGGGCCGCGAGTCGCCAGCGCAGGTCACGGTGTTCGACTCGGTGGGCTTCGCGCTGGAGGATTTCTCCGCGCTGCGGCTGCTGGCCGACCTCGCCCAACAGCTGGGCCTGGGCGCACCGCTGGCGCTGATCCCGCAGATGCCCGACCCCAAGGACTTGTTCGGCGAGCTGCAGCTCGGCCGCCAGCTGCAGGCGGCCTGAGCCCGCGGCGTCAGGGCAGGTAGGCCAGCACGTCCTCGGTGTCCAGCTGGCCGGCGCGCATGAAGCGCCGCGCATAGTCCAGGCAGGCCCCGGAGCGCAGGAACAGCTCGAACAGCGCGGCGTCCAGGTGCTGCTCGCGCACCATCGCCTGCATCAGCGCCAGCGCCTCGGACAGGCGCTTGCCGGGCTTGTAGGGCCGGTCGTCGGCGGTCAGCGCCTCGAAGACGTCGGCCACCGCCATCATGCGGGCCTGCGGGCTCAGCTGCGCGCCGCTCAGGCCCTTGGGATAGCCGCGGCCGTCGATGCGCTCGTGGTGGCCGCCAGCGATCTCCGGCACCTGCGCCAGGTGCTTGGGGAACGGCAGCTCGTCCAGCATGCGGATGGTCTGCACGATGTGCTCGTTGATCTTGTAGCGCTCCTCGTCGGTCAGCGTGCCGCGCGGGATGCACAGGTTGTGCAGCTCGCCGCGGTGGTACAGGTGCTCGGGCTGGCGCAGGCGGAAGCCCCAGCGGTTGTCGGCCGCCAGGCGGTCGGTCGCCGGCCGGGGCAGCACATGCTCGGGGCGATCCTGCAGCAGCCGCTCGCGCGCCGGCAGCTGCGGCCGCGGCCGCGGCAGGCGGCGCGCCTCGCCGGGCGACAGGCCCAGGCTGTCGTCCAGCGTGCGCTGCCAGCCGCGCTCGCCGATGCGGCGCAACCGCGCCAGTGCCTCGGGCGCCAGCGTCTCGCCGCCGATGTTGCTGGCGGCCACGAACGCGAAGTCGTCGTCCAGCGCCGCCTGCGCCGGCGCCGCGGCGGCCTGCGCGCGGGCCGTGCCGGCCGCGCCCGCCTCGGCCTGCAGCTGCTCGATCAGCGCGTCGCGCTTGAGCACCTCGAAACGCGTGCGGATCTCGTGGATGCGGTTGTAGAGCGTCTCCAGCTTGGTGGCCTTGTCGACCACGTATTCCGGCGTCGTGACCTTGCCGCAGTCGTGCAGCCAGGCGGCGATGTGCAGCGCCTCCCATTCGTCCGCGCCCATCGAGAACTCCGCAAAAGGCCCCTCGGTGGCGTCGCAGGCGGCCTGGGCCAGCAGCCGGGTCAGCTCCGGCACGCGCTGGCAATGGCCGCCGGTGTAGGGGCTCTTGGCGTCGATGGCGCCCGCCACCAGCTGGATGAAGCTCTCCAGCAGCGCCTTGCGGGCGCGCAGCAGCAGCTGGTTGTCGATGGCCAGCGCCGCGGTGGCGGACAGCGCGCGCACGAAGGCCACGCGGGCCGCGCCCAGCGGCGCCGCCTGCCCGGCCGGCATCGGGAAGCTCAGCGTCAGCGTGCCGATGGTCTCCTCCTGGCGGTTCTTCAGCGGCAGCGACAGCAGCCGCAGCCGGGCGGCGCTGAGGCCGGCGAACAGCGGCTCGTAGGTCTTGAGATGACCCGGGTTGTCCCAGCTCAGCTCCACCTCCACCGGCTCGCCCGCCTGCAGCGCCCGCACCGGCGCCGCGATGGGGTCGGCGGCCGCCACATCCCAGGTCACCGCGGCACGCGGGGCCGCCTCGCCATGCAGGCGCGCCGCCGCGGGCACCAGCTGGCGCGCGTCGGCCGACAGCAGGTGCACCGCGCCGCCGCTGGCGCCGGCCACGGCGATGGTCTCGCGCAGGATGCGGTCCAGCAGCGTGTCGAAATGACGCTCGCCGCTCAGCGCGGCGCTGATGTCCAGGAAGCGGCGCAGCGACTGGCGCATCGCGCCCATCGCCAGCCCCAGCCGGTCGACCTCGCGGATCAGACTGCGCCGAGGCGCCGGGCCGTCGAACTCGAAGTGGCGGATCGCATCGGCCTGCCGCGCCAGCTCGCGCAGCGGCCGCGACACGCCGTCCGCCAGCCAGTGCACCAGCGGCAGCAGCAACAGCATCAGCCCCAGCGACAGGTAGAAGCCGTGCCGGCGGCTCTCGATCTGGAAGGCCTGCAGCTCGTCGCGCGGCGCGGCCATCAACAGCGTCAGCGGCGCGCTCGCCGTGGTGTCGCCTACCAGCGGCAGCGCATGCGTGACCCACTCGCGCCCGCCCAGGTCCTGCACCGGCGCCAGCTGCCCGCGGGCATCGCGCCGCGCCCACAGCGCCTGCATCAGCGGCGTCGCCGCGGCCGCCACCTGCGGCAGCCCGTTGGCGGCCGCGGCGCCGGGGATGGGCTCGCGCCGGGCCTGGGCCAGCAGCTCGCCGCCGGCGGTGGCGATCAGCAGCTCGGCCGAGCGGCTGATCTGCGGCCGGGCCAGCATCTCGCCCAGCGCGCGCAGGCTGACGTCGGCCCCCACCACCGCGTCGCCGCGCGCCTCGGCCAGCGTCACGCCCGGCTCACCCGTGGTGAAGAACAGGTAGGGCTCGGACTGCACCGCCCGGCCATCGCCGGCGCCGCGGGCCAGCGCGTACCAGGGCCGCGTGCGCGGGTCGAACTGGTAGTCCGGCCTTTCCAGCCGGCGCAGCTCGCGCAGCCCGGCGTCGAGGAAGCGGAAGCTGCCGCGCGCCTCGCCGGCATCGCGGTCGACGCTCTGCAGCGCATAGACCGCCGCGTCGGGCGCGCCCATGCGGCTGCGGGTGGCGGCGTCGTCCAGCCGGCGCAGCAGCAGGAAGGAGCCCCGCGCCGTGCCCACGTAGACCGCCGAGACGGCGGCATTGCCGCGCAGCGCCGCACCCAGCTGCGGC
>CAXDTK010000211.1:0-9645 GCA_963992225.1 uncultured Comamonadaceae bacterium
CTCCTCTATTCCCCGCCCGTGTGAAAAATTCGTTGCGGACGGAATAAACCCCGACCGCTGCTGTTAGTGACGTACCAGACGCCGCCTCATGAACGCTCTCGCCACACACCTCACGTCGCTGCTGCCCAAACTTTGGCGATTTGCCGTCCGGCTGACACGGCACACCGAAGATGCTCAGGACCTCGTGCAACGCACGTGCGTGAGAGCTCTGGAGCGCCAACATCAATGGCATCCAAACACTGCGCCTTTGCCATGGCTTTACACAATCCTGCACAGCATCTGGCTCAATGAACTTGCATCAAGGCGTTTTCGTCGAGTGGACAGGCTCCACGGCGAGGAAGGCACGAACCTCCTGGCCGGCGTGGTCGATGCGTCCCAGGATCCCGAGATGTCTGTGCTCTATCAACAGGTTGTCGCCGCCATTGACGAGCTGCCGGATACCCAGCGTGTAGTCATGATCCTGGTGGCCGTGGAAGGATTGAGCTACAGGGAAGCGAGTGATGTCTTGGGGGTCCCCATAGGAACCGTGATGAGTCGACTGTCAAGAGCGAGGCTGAGCGTCGGCGAGCGGTTCACCGGCCCAGCATCCAGGGAGAAGAGCAATGCAGCGGCCTGACGTTGACCTAATCCGGGCCTACGTTGACGGCGAGCTCATTCCAAGCGGTCGCCTGGAAGTCGAGGCGGCAGTAAGCGGCAGCGAAGGTTTGATGACACTCGTACGCGCGATGCATGCCTCGCGACTGCCATACCAAAGCGCGCATGCGCAGGTGCGCTGTCCACCAGTTCCAACAGCGCTGGAGATGCGGATAGCATAGTTCGTCAGCGTCGCGATTGCTAGCAGCGAAGCACCGCTCTCTCTGGGGACGTCAGGACTTTCGTACACAATCAAGGACCAGTCCCGGATCGTTTGGCTGCTGTTAGCGGGAGGCTGCTTGCTCGCCGGCTATCTGATCGCCACCGACCGCGTCGTTGGCCCCCTCCCGCGTCGAACCGTGGTTGACGAGTGTCGGTAGCTATCACGCGATGTACGCCCGCGATACCGCCTCGGACGATCGAGCAGGAGCGCCCCAAGCTGCAACGCTGCAGGCAATACTGAAGCAGCAGACCGGCCGGCACCTGGACACTCCCGACCTGTCAGCGCATGGCCTTCAGTTCGTTCGTGCCCAGCAACTGCAGTTTGAAGGAAAACTCGTCGTGCAGCTGGTTTACCTGCCTGAAGACGGGCTGCCGGTGGCGCTGCGCACGACGCCCGCTGGGAGCCAGCCAGAGCGCGGTCACCCTGTCCGGCCTCCAGGCCATCTCATGGCACCAGCAAGGATGGGCCTACGTTCTCATCGGAAGCCTCAGCACATCCCAGTTGAAACAGATCCGAAGCCATCTGCGCACCGCTCTCATTTAAGGGGACGTTGACCGCCTTGGACGGATTGGGAGGCACGCTGGACGTTGCGCAATGCCGTCGGCAAGCGCTGCTCTCATAGTTGCTACGACGCCTGCGCGCTCGACGTGAGCGCCAGGAACAGGAGCTGGATGTGCGGTCTCGCGTCTTGCGCCGAGCGACTCGCAGCTTCACCTGAGGTCAGCCCAGGCGGACCTCGCCTCATGTCAGGTAACAGCTATGACCACATCAAAATTTGCCGCAACGAGCCACGGCTCGTACCTGGAACGGCGCAACTCTCTGCTTCAGTCCATTGACGAATTGGCTCCAACTCTCATTGAAGTCATCCCGCAACTGGAGCAGGCAGGTCGGCTGCCGATGGATATCGCAACAGCACTTGCCAGCCAGGGTCTGTACAGCATCCTGACCCCGAAATCACTTGGCGGCCTCGAGTTGGACGTTCACACTTTTGTACTCGCCATCGAGCGCCTCGCCCGCTACGAAGCTTCCTGCGGCTGGTGCGCATTCATCTCCAATACTTCAGCACTGCTCGCCGGATATCTTTCACCTGAATCGGCGTGCAAAGTCTTCAATCGCCCTGATCTGAAATTCGCCGGTGCGTTTGCTCCCCGAGGGCGCGCCTTACGCACCATTCGCGATGGCGTTTCCGGCTACCTCGTTTCCGGACGATGGCAATGGGCTTCGGGAGCAGCCAACGCAGACTACGTGGTTGCAGGCTGCATGGTGCTCGATGACGCGGGCAACGCCGACAGGCTTCCGAGCGGTTCAATCAACGTTCACTCGATGCTCCTGGACAAAGCGCAGGTGCAAATTCTGAACAACTGGACCGCAATGGGACTGCGCGGCTCGGGCAGCGGCGAATTCTTGGTCGAGAACGCGTTCGTGCCGGCAGATAGAAGCGCGTCCATCATGTCGGACACCCCCCTGCCTCTCCCGCTCTACAAATTCCCGATCTTCTGCCTTCTCGCTCTGGGGGTCGCTGCCGTAGCACTCGGCGTCGCTCGGCTGGCAATCGAGAGCCTGGTGACCCTGTCGCACGAGAAGTCTCCACAAGGGAGCCAACGACCTCTTGCAGAACGACAGTCGATCCAGCTGCAGGTGGCGCGATCCGAGGCGCGCCTTCGAGCAGCTCGCCAATTCCTGCTGTCGACGGTGGACGTCGCCTGGGCTGCGGCCGACGACAACCGGCTGGTGCTGGACATTCGCCGGGATCTCCGGCTGGCGACGACCTATGCCACGAAAGAAGCAGTGACGGTCGTCGAGGCCATGTATGACTGCGCCGGTGGTGACGCAGTGTTTGCCTCGTCGCCACTGCAGCGCTGCTTGCGTGATGTGCGCGTTGCCTCGCAGCACGTGATGGTCAGCGAATCTACCTACGAGCTGACCGGGAGGCTATTCCTTGATTTACCCGTCAAGCTGGAATTGCTTTAAAGCGAAGTATTGACCAGCACCTCTGGAATTTGGCTATTGCGAGAATAAAGACAACCAATTGTCAATAGTCGAACGGCCTCCAGCCAATGACATTTGGATGAATAGATAGCTAGTTCAGACGATTTGCTTTACTCACCACAGCTTGCGTAATGCAAGCTTTGGGCTCCCACTTCTAGGAGCGAGCATGACCCACCGAATGCATCACGCCACTGGCGCGCCTGTTGTCGACAACCAGAACATCCTGACCGCCGGCCCCCGTGGCCCGGCCCTCCTGCAGGACATCTGGCTGATCGAGAAGCTAGCCCACTTCGACCGCGAACTCATCCCGGAGCGGCGCATGCACGCAAAGGGTTCGGGAGCCTACGGCGTCTTCACCGTCACGCATGACATCAGTCGATACACGCGGGCCGACCTGTTCAGCAATATCGGCAAGCAAACGAACGTCTTCGTTCGCTTCTCGACCGTGGCCGGCGAACGCGGCGCTGCTGACGCAGAACGCGACATCCGCGGCTTCGCGGTCAAGTTCTATACGGATCAAGGCAACTGGGATCTGGTCGGCAACAACACGCCGGTCTTCTTCATGCGCGACCCTCTGCGATTCCCCGACCTCAACCATGCGGTGAAGCGGGATCCGAGGACCAATATGCGCAGCGCCCAAAACAACTGGGACTTCTGGACTCTGCTCCCTGAAGCGCTCCATCAGGTCACTATCGTCATGAGCGACCGCGGGCTGCCTGACGGCTATCGCCATATGCATGGTTTCGGAAGCCATACCTTCAGCTTCGTCAACGCAGAGAACGAGCGCTTCTGGGTGAAGTTCACGCTGAAGAGTGAACAAGGCATTCGCAATTTGACAGACAGCGATGCCGCCGCAGTAATCGCCGGAGATCGGGAGAGTGCTCAGCGTGACCTGTTCGACTCCATCGAGCGCAAGGATTTTCCCAAGTGGCGCCTGTATGTTCAGGTTCTGAACGAACGCCAGGCCCGGAGCCTTCCCTACAACCCCTTCGACCTCACCAAGGTTTGGCTGCACAAGGATGCACCGCTGATTGAAGTTGGTGTTCTGGAGTTGAACCGGAACCCAGAGAACTACCACGCTGAGGTGGAGCAGGCTGCCTTCTCGCCTGCAAACATCGTTCCCGGCATCGGCTTCTCGCCTGACAAGATGCTCCAAGCCCGTCTGTTCAGCTACGGCGACGCTCAAAGGTATCGCCTCGGTGTGAATTTCAACCAGATCCCGGTGAACAAGCCCCAATGCCCGTATCACAGCTATCACCGGGATGGTGCTATGCGTGTCGACGGCAATGCCGGCGGCGTCCCCAGCATAGTCCCAAACAGCGCCGGGAACTGGGCTGACAGCCCTGAGCTGCATGAGCCACCGCTTCCGCTCGGTGGAACAGCTGATCACTGGGATCACCGCGCGGACACTGACTACTTCACTCAGCCGGGCCTGCTATTCCGCAAGATGAGCGCGCAGCAGCAGCAGGTTCTGTTCGAGAACACGGCTCGCGCCATCAGCGGTGCGAGCGACGAGGTGAAAGAGCGGCACATCACCAACTGCAGTCAGGCTGACAAGCTCTACGGCGATGGCGTCAGGAAAGCCATCGACGCATTGCGATAAGTCACAGGAGAGGGGCAGCGCCCCCTCTTTTGCCCTCGTCCGGTGCTCAACCATAGTCATCACGAACGCGGTAAGTCCGGGGCTGCTGATCGATGCCCAGCTCTTTTTTTAAGAGTTCATTCGCCTTCTTCAGCAGGTCCTTCTCGAGCTGCAGCCGCCTGATGTCCAGGCGCTGCGTCTCGAGTTGCTGTTCCAGGTCCGCGCGGTCAGAACTTGCAGGGGCGTCTTGCTTGCGCTTCATGGATGCGGGTGCGTCGTGGCCGAGCAATTGATTCTTTCACTTGTACAGCGAGCCCCGCGACACTCCAACCTCGTCTGCCACGGCCTGCGCGCTGGCTGGGCGCGTGCAGAAGGCAATCACAGCAGACCGCTTGGCCTCGGGCGCCAGCTCCTGCGATCGACTGACGACGCGCGTGGCCCGCGGACGCAATTCTTGAAGCCAGGCCGACAGCAATGATCTGCAGGGATAGCCCAGCGACTTGATCGTCGCCGCGATGCACTTGCCGTGCTCGAGGTAGTGCTCGACAGCCCGTGCCTTCTGGGCCTGGGAAAACTTCGGGGGCCGCTTGTAGCCGGCGCGGAGCTCCTGGCTAGTTTCGTACTCGCGGTACCAAGTCTTGAGCGCATTCTTCGTCGGATATCCCAGCTGCGGAATGGTCAAGCCGATGCGCTTGCCGAACATGATGTACAGCTGCACGGCTCGAAGCCGGTCCTCGTATTAATACATGAACTACCTCCAGGTAGTCCAAGAAATCGTCCGCATCCCCGGGGGGCAGTATTGGATGTCGCCTGACACTCGACATCGGCGCGCGGCATGCAGTGGTCGGCGGCCGACAGCTTGATCTGTTGAAGTTCTGCAAGTACTGCTGGCGACCGGCGACGAACGCGGCAATGGTCTGCGCGTTTCATTCGGTTCAGAAGCGAAGCGATGCAGCCGCTGCGGCTCAGTACAAACAGGCCCAGCGGCTTCAGCGAACGTTTGAGATGTTGGTCAACCGCCTGGGCACCAGCGAGGAACTCGGCTTCCACGACTCAGAGTTCACTTCCCCGGTGTTCTTCCCCGCCACTGGCGCGAATCAGTGGCTGGCGCTGCATCGTCCCAAGCTGCTCAAGGCGCTAGCAGACGCCGGACTGTCGGACTGCTCCTTGCCCGAACTCTGCGCATACCTCTACGGTGATGTGGGCGTCGCTCAGCAACTGGCGGACCGGCCTCAGATACTCACGCCCGTGACCCTTCGTGCAGAAGCCTGGCTGGCTGCGCTGCTGGTCAAGCCGAAATGGGGCGGAGCCAGGACGCCACGTGAGTTACCTGACGCTGAGCAACCGGGCGGCCCCGCTCCGGATTTTACTTTGGCTGACCGCCCGTGCCAGCCATTGCTGACTGATCCGCAGAACTCTGCTGGCGGGCTGCATCCGCCCCAGTTGTAAGTCATTCGCGGCCTGCACGCCCGAGCGGTCGTCGCGCCTATCAGCGGACAATTGTTTGGCGGCGACTCGTTTGACTACTGCTCACTCCACACCCGGTACTTAATGGTTTCGGGTGGCTGAGCCGATCTCGATGACTGGTCAGGGAATCCGGACTTCCACAGGCACCTCGGCTGCAACGGCAATCTGCTGCGCAACGAGCGCATACAGATCCTGCTCGGCGGTGGGTGCCTCAATGGAGATCAGCAGGCTGTACCTGGCTGCTCGGTCAAAGCGATTGTGGGACGGCCGGTTCCGCCACCAGCCCATGGCCGGAAAGATCGCCAGTTGCCCGCGATTGGCCAGCTGCGCGGCCGTCCCTGTCCAACTGTCCGACAGCAGCGAGCCGCGGGTGCGCAGCCGCTCTCCAATGGTCCAGCCAGGATCCGCGCCACCCCCGCCCGGAAGGCCCTGCTCCTCGGCGGCCGCTTGGGCGTTGATGCGGCCGCGGAAGGCGGCCTCGGTCTCTAGCGGCCGCCGCACTGCAAAGCGCAGCGCGTGCGATTGGTAGGCGTACTTGTCGATGCCACCCCGCTCGCCCGGATTCGGCTCGATGAAGTGCGACAGCGTGACGCGCAGCGTGACCGGCAGATCCCCGAGGTCTTGAAGCACGTCGATGGGCCAAGGCAGATCGTGCAGGTGCATCTCCCGCGTCCTCACCGAGCCGTCGTCCTTGTGATACGGCTGGATCTCGTCCTGCACGATCATCGTCAGCGAGTTGCGCGCGCTGTACAGCACCCGCTCGAGGCTCGGCACGCCGTAGCCGCAATGGCGCAGCAACTGGCGCATAGTGTTCTGGTTGCGCACGCCGCCCGGCGTGTAGGCGTCGAGCATCGGCTGGGTCCACCGTGCCGAGTGCACCATCAAGCCACGGATCGTTTCTGGCCAGAAGCCCGGGTAGGCCGCCGCGATCCGCGCGCACATGCCCGCGGCCAGCGCAGTCGCCGCGCTGGTGGCCCAGCTGAGCGTGAAAAGCCGCTCATGCGGCTGGTGGCCGGTCGTCAGCAAGGACAGGCTGTCCATGGAACTGGTGAACCCGGACGGCTCGATCGCGACGTTGCCGCCCTCCATGACGACGTCTGGCTTGAAGGGCCAACCGGCCTGCCAGGTCGCCGACGTAGTGGTGTAGGGGCTCAATCCGCCGGCGCCGGCGATGGCCCTATACGCCGGGGCATGCGCTGAGATCGTCGTCAAGTCGGAATATGCGCCGACGGTCAGCGCATTCCACGCCTGGCCCGGGTCATGCACGGAACTAGTGCTCAGGCTGTGTGGATAGGCGGCCCATGCGTCGTTGTCGCTGGTATTGCCCGCGCAAAGCACGAAGAGCCGCCGCGTCGCGCCCTGACCTTCGTAGTCGCAAGCCAGCTTATCCACCTGGGCGGACCAGGACGATGGCCTGCCTCGATCGCGGCCGTCAGTCGACGAAACGGCCATCGCAAATACGCGCCGGCGCTCAGCGTCGGTGATCTCCACCCGAGCCACCGCTTCCGCCGTGATGGCGCCAAATGACTCGCCCTCGTTGTCTCCGGGAAAGCGCAGCACCTTCACCGACTCCAAGCGGTGCGGAACCAGCAGCGGCGCATCCTCGGCGAGCGCTGCCGTGAGGTCGCCCATCAGCGCCAGGCCGGCGAGTTCGCTGCCATGGCCGTTGTCGTCATCCGGCCCCCAGTCGGGCTCGACAGCGTGACGATCCTCGTCGGCCACAAACGGCGCGAGCAGCGGATGGCCGTGATTCACGCCCGTGTCCAACAGCGTCACATACGCGTTGCCGCCGGGCTCAGGCTGCAGCCTTTGCTGCAGATCGCCTTGCCAGGCGGCCTGCTCATCCAGCGGCAGATTGGCGAAAAACTCGGCCGTGGTCTTTGCACGTCGCAGCTCTGCGATCATGTTCAGCACAAGCGATGACTGGAGGAGTTGGCTCTTGGTGCCGTGCACCTGAGCGACCATGCGCTCGGGGAAGTGCAGCACGCGATCGCTGACCCGCAGTCCTGCCATGTTGGCCACTGTGCGGAAATCGGCAAGCGTGCGCTCCGCATGAGCGCCGAGGGGCAGCCAAGCCTCCCACCAGATTGCCTGGGCATGGTCGGCTGGCAAGGCGGCCGCCTCATCGGTCCAGAGCGAATCGAACGTTGCCACCCGCAGTGCGCTGATGGCGTCCACCAGCGTCTGGTGGTCCCGCGGGTTGCCGTTCTTATCGGTCTTGTGATCGACGTATTCGGTGATCAGCTTCTCAAAATGGTCGAGCTTGCCGTGCGGAACGAACACGGTGGCCAGAATCTGCGTGCCCTGCTGCCGAACATTCATCAGCTCGATGCCGCGATGATCGCGAGCCAGGCTCGCGGCGGCCATGGCCACCCCCTGCTCACTCTCGAACTCGACCTGGATGCCGATCGCGCTCTGCACGCCGGCTTCCTGCTGCTCGGCCACGCGCTGCTGTTGTGCGACATCAACTTGCGCGAGTTGTGCTCGCAACGCGCCGGCATGCTGCTGCCGGTCCTTCGGCTGCACCACGACCTTGTCGCCACCGCCACTGCTCTTGGCCGTATAACCCTCGACACTGCGGGTGTCTTGAGGGAGCAGGTGGGGACGGTGCTGCTGTTCGCCGGTAGCCATTCAGCGGACGCGCCCTCAGGCCTTGGCCACGGGCGTGCGGCGTCGCACGGCCTGGCGCTGCTGCAGAAGGATCTTCACGTCATCGGCTGGCACGCTGACCTGGTCGTGCATGACTGCTTCCTTGACCGCATCGCCAACGGCGCGCGTGATCTCTGCATGGCTCAGGCCGACAGCTTCGGTAGACAAAGCCGAAATGGACTTGGCGGACTTCAGGTAGCTTCCCAGCCGCATGCGCAGCAGCGCCCGGATCTCGTCGGCGGACGGCAGTTGGTATTCGACCAGGTCGTCAAAGCGTCTGAACAGCGCGTCATCGAGGATGTCCACGTGGTTGGTGGCGGCGACGATGACGCTGCTGGACTCATCCTGTTCGATCATCAGCAGAAAGCTGTTGAGGATGCGCCGGATCTCGCCGACGTCGTTCGCCATGCCACGCTGACTGCCGATGGCATCGAACTCATCGAAGAAGTAAACGCCTCGCGTGGAGGCAACCGCGTCGAACACCTGGCGCAGCTTAGCGGCCGACTCCCCCATGAACTTCGTGATCAAGGCATCCAGTCGAACGACGAACAGCGGTATTCCCAGCTCACCGGCCAGCGCGGCCGCGGTCATCGTTTTGCCGGTGCCCGAAGGCCCGACGAGCAGCAACTTGCGGCGCGGGTGCAGGCCGTGGCTGCGCAGCTTGCTCAGATGCCGCTGCTCTTTCAAGACACGTTGCAGCCCTGCGAGCAGTGGCTGAGCCAGGATCATGTCCGACAGCCGGCTGGAAGGGTAGGAGACACTGAGCAGCGAGGCCAGTTCACCTTTGGGGCGGGCCAGCGGGATGGCGCCGTCAGCAGCACCTGCTGCGCCAGCGTTACGACGCGACTTGGCGGCATCCAGCAGGTCCCGCAACTCCTCAGCCAGCTTTCCATGGCCCTGCTTGGCCTCGTGCGCGGCCATCTGCATGGCCACCGAGTAGAAATGGCGATCATCTCCCTCCGCATAGGAGCGGAACAAGGCTTTGAGTTGATCGCCGTTGGCCATGATCTCCCCATTGTCACGCAGGTGCACTTGCACAATGAAGCCTAGGGCTACGCTGAACAAGCCGTTGATTTCGACGCTGTGTCGGGCTGACGCCCTA
>CAXDTK010000212.1:0-9613 GCA_963992225.1 uncultured Comamonadaceae bacterium
GCGCGGCCCGCGCCGGCTGGTTGTGCAGCCGCGGCGTGCCGCTGCCACGCACGGGGCCCAGCAGCCGGCGCCAGCCGCCCATGCGCCGCGCCAGCAGCCACGCGCCGCTGAGCAGGATCAGCAGCATGGCGCCGGCCGCCACGCCGGTGATGACGCGGCCCGCATCGCCCAGCAGCAGCTTGCGATGCAGGTTCCTGATCCAGCGCTGCAGGCCGGAGGGCTGGTGCTCGCCCACCGCCGCGCCGCTGGCCGGGTCGATGACCGAGGCGAGCTGCTCGCCGCCCGCCTCGTGGTAGGCCACCAGCAGGCCCGACGGCTGGCGCACCAGCGTCTGCACCCCGGGCAGGCGGGCCTGCACGCGGCCGGCCAGCGTCGCCACGTCGAGGCCGCCGGCGTCGCCCGCCCGGGCCCGTTCCAGCGCGGGGAAGACCGACAGCGTCGCGCCGGTCAGCGCGACGACGGCCAGCAGCAGCCCGGCCACCAGCCCGGCGAGCGAATGAAGTTGCCGAAGCATGCGCAGCCGCGGCCCTTCAGAGCGTGTAGCGGAACGACTTCACGTAGCCGCGCCCCGCGACCGGCTTGCCGGCGCCGGCGGCGGTGAGCGGCACCACCACCTCCGACGGGTTCTCCTTCATGTCCTCCACGGCCGTGTCGATGTGGATCTCGTAACCGGCGTCCAGCAGCGCGTCGGCCACCTCCACCGTGACCTTCAGCGTCTTGCCGGCGCCCACGCTGGCGCCGCTGAGGCCGTCCACCTTGGCCTTGCCGCCGCTGGCGCGGTACCAGTCGCCGAGGTGGCGCCAGTACTTGGCCTTGCGGCCGGCGACCCACAGCGTGCTCTGGTAGCGCCCGCCGCGCTCGACGAGGTAGATCGCGACATAGGCGCCGTCGCCGCCGTAGCCGGTGAGCTGGGTCTCCAGCGTGACCGGCCGTGCGGACGCGATCGCCGGCACCGCCAACGCGCCGGCCAGCGCGGCCATGGGCCATGCCTGCTTGATGGGATTCATCGTCGAACTCCTAGGGGTTGATGCGTGCAATGGGGGCGTGGCCTGCGTCAGCCGCTGGCCGGCCGTGGCGCCGACGCCGGGCCGTGCGGGCCGTCGCGCTGGCGGTCCCGCTCGCGGTGGCCCTGCCGCAGGCGCAGCACTTTCAGGGTCGCCGGGTCCAGCTTGGCCTTGAAGCGGCGCCCCTCGGCGTCGCGGCCGCTGATCTCGTAGCAGCCGTCGTCGATCTTCAGCCGGTCGAGCTGCCAGCCGTTGCGCTGGGCCAGCGCGCTGACGGCGCTGCGTGGCTGCCAGGCCTGCGGCGGCACGTCGCAGTCGTCGTCCGCGCGCGCAGGCTGCAGCGCCAGCAGCAGCAGGCCGACCGCGAGCCGGCGTCGCCACGGCAGGAGGCGCGGTGATCGGCGGGGGGCGGGTCGGTCGAAGGGCATGGCGGCGCTTTCGCAGGTGCGGCACCAGCCTAACGGGCCGTGCTGAGGGCCGGCTTAACGAGGATCAAGCCGGCGCCGATCAGCGCGGGCGGCCGCGCCCGCTCAGCCCAGCGCGGGCAGGCAGACGTCCACCTGCGTGCCCAGGTCCGGGTCGCTGTGCAGGCGCACCTGGCCGCCGTGCAGCCGCACGATCTCCATCACCAGGCTCATGCCCAGGCCGGTGCCGGGGATATGCCCCGAGCCGTCGGCCCGGTAGAAGCGCTCGCCGACACGGGCGAGCTGCTCGGGCGTCATGCCCATGCCCTGGTCGACGATGCGGATGCAGACCTCGTCGCCACCGGCCCCGCCCGGCTGGCGCGTCAGCGCGACGTCGACCGGGCCGCCGTCCGGCGAGTACTTGTAGGCGTTGCTCAGCACGTTGTTGATGACGCGCACCAGCTGCACGCCGTCCGCCGCCACGCGTGCCTCGGGCCACGCGGCGGCGTCCAGCCGCGGTGCCTCGCGCCCCGCCGGCACCGGCCAGGCATGGACCGTGGAGCGCAGCAGCGCGCGCAGGTCGATCTCGCGCACCTGCAGCGCCCGGCCCTGGCGGGCCTCCAGGTGCCCCAGGTCCATCAGGTCGTCCAGGATGCTGACCATCAGACGGCAATGCTTGTGGATGGTGGCGTACAGCTCGCGCCGGGCGTCCTCGCCGAGGTTGCGCCGCATCATCAGCTCGACGAAGCCGTAGATGCTGGTCATGGGCGTGCGCAGCTCGTGCGCGGCCACCGCGATGAACTCGCTCTTCAGGCGCTCGACCTGGCGCTGCTGCGTCACGTCGCGCAGGCACAGCACATGGCGCACCTTGGGGTGCGAGCCTTCGCGCAGCAGCAGGCTCAGCGTGCGCGGCGGCTGGGTGGCCAGCTCCAGCGTCAGCGGCCCGTCGCCGGCCTGCGCCAGCAGCGCCTGCAGGCCGGGCAGCGGCAGGTTGGACCGGCTGAGGGCTTGCAGCTCGGCGAAGAAGTCCGTCGCGTGCCGGCCCTGCAGCCGCTCGATGTCCAGCCCGGTCAGGGCGCCCACGGCCTGGCTGGCCAGCGTGATGCGCTGCTGTGCGTCGAAGGACACGAAGGCGTCGGGGCTCAGCGAGAACACCGCCTCCAGCCGCTCGTTGGCCTCGCGCAGCCGCGCGCCGACGCGAGCCAGCGCCTCGGTGGTGACGGTGATCTCGTCCTGCGCCTGCTCGACCCCGGGGTCGCCGGCCGCGTCGGTGTCCAGCCGGGCCAGCGCGCCGCGCAGCGAGTGCAGCGCGGTGCGGCGCAGCGCCAGCTCCTCTTCCAGCGCCCGCTGCATCGCGCGGCGTTCGGTGATGTCCGAGACCGAGCCGATCATGCGCTCGGCCGGCCCGCCCCCGGCCTGCACCGTCCGGCCCGCCAGCTTGAACCAGCCGTAACCGCCGTCCTGCCGGCGCAGCCGCAGCTCGATCTCCAGCCGCTCGCCATCGGCGCTGCGGGCCTGCAGCGCCGCGGCAAAGGCGCTGCGGTCCTGCGGATGCAGCAGGCCGAGGAAGCTGTCGCGCGCCAACAGCTGCTCGCAGCCGGCCTGGCCCAGCAAGGCCATCATGGTGCCCGAGCAGGCGACCGCGCCGCTGTCCAGCCGCAGCTCCCACAGGCCGTAGCCGCTGCCGGCCAGGGCCAGTTGCAGCCGCTGTTCGCTCTCCGCCAGCGCGACGGCGCCCGCGGCCGCGCGGCGCTGCAGCCGCGCGGTCAGCAGGTAGCCGGCCCCGGTGAGCGGCAGGGCCAGCGCGGCCATGCCCACCAGCACGCCCATGCCCAACCGCCAGCGCGCCTGGCCGGCCGCCTGGTCCAGCGCCGTGCGCAGCGGCGCCAGCCGCTCGGTGGCGGTGTAGAGCCCGGCCAGCAGCGCCGGATGCGGGCCGGCGTCACCGCAACCCTGCCGGACGCGGGCGTGCAGCACCTGCGCATGCCGGTCGATGTCCCGCGCCACCGCGTTGGCCTGCTCCCAGATGTCGCTGACGGCCCGGTGCAGCGGCAAGGGCTGCAGCAGCGGCAGCAGCCAGACCAGCAGGCGCGCCTCCCAGGCCGGCAGGCCGGCCCGCTGGTAGCTCAGCAGCGCGGCATCGCGGTCGGCGGCGGGCGCGAACAGCGCGCGCCGCGCCGACTCGAAGGCCTGCAGCGCGGCCATGTCGGCCCGGTAGGCCTCGAAATGCGCCGGGTCGCAGCTGTCGCTGTAGCGCGCCAGGTGCACCACCGCGCCTTGCTGGGCGCGCTCCCAGCGCAGCGCGTTGGTGTTGACGATCTGCCCCACGCCCTGCGCCAGCACGCCCGCCGCCACCAGCACCAGCAGCACCGGCGTCAGCAGCAGCATGGGCCAGGTGAGCCTCAGCGTGCGCCCGTCCAGCGGCTGCAGCCAGCGGCGTGCGGCGCGGGCGACAGGCGGGTTTGGCGGGGCCGCGGAAGAGGACATGGGGCGCCGGGCCGACCAGTGCCCGGGGTGAAGTGAAACAAACGAAATGATCTCATATGCAAAATTGATAATCTCGACAGCGGATGTGAATTGCTACCGCATGCGTGCCGAAAGCCACCGGGGGTGGGGTGGCGCAGCCGGCCGGTGGCGACCGGACGCTGCAGCGTGAAGCGGCTGCCCAGCCCCGGCCCGCCGCGCCGCTGGCCGAAGCCAGGCGGTTCAACCCAGCGCACCGATCGGTAAGAAGTGCGGCATCGACGCCCGCACCGCCGCCGGTGCCCGCGGGACGGCCGGCTCAGCCGCGCCCGCGCGGCAGCGCGGCCAGCCCGGCCAGCGCCAGGCCGGCGGCAAAACCGGCATAGACCAGCACCAGGCTGCGCGGCGACAGCCGCTTCTCGAAGCCGGGCGTCAGCCGGTCGGGCACGCAGGCCAGGTCCACCACCGCGGCCACCGCGCTGACGGCCACCGCGTCGGCCACGGCGCGCGCCGGCGTGGCGGCAGGGCGCCGGCCGCGCACCGCCTCGTACAGGCCGCTCCACAAGGCCGCCGCGGCGTAGTGCACCGCGATGCCGGTCAGCGTGTAGCGCGCCGAAGCGCCATCCTGGCGCAGCGCCTTGCGCGGCCACAGCCAATGGCTGATGGCATTGACCGGCGCGGCCGCGCTGCCGGTGTCGGTGCGGCCGCGCCAGGCCAGCACCGCCGCGGACAGGCTGCTGGACAGCAGGTCGGCCGCCAGCACGCGGCCCACCGTGGAGGAAAGCAGGCGCTTCATCGCGTCTCCCGGTTGATGGTGAGACCGCTTCGGCAAACGCCGCTCCCTGCGGGGCATGTGGCTTGCCTGCGGACGGCATGAACATCCTGCTGACGGGCGCCACCGGCTTCCTGGGCGGCCGGCTGCTGCGCGAGCTGCTGGCGGCGGGCCACCGCGTCACCTGCGCGGGCCGGCACCGACCGCCCGTCGAGCATGGCCGCTGCGACTGGCTGCGGCTGGACTTCGCCGCCACGCCCACCGAGGTCTGGCTGGCCCACCTGGGCGGCGTGGATGCGGTCGTCAACCTGGTGGGCATCTTCCGCGACACGGCCGCGGCCAGCTTTGCCGCCCTGCATGTGCGCGGGCCGCGCGCGCTGTTCGACGCCTGCGCCCGCGCCGGCGTGGCGCGCGTGGTGCAGGTCTCGGCGCTGGGCGCCGACCCGCGCGCGGACGAAGCCTTCCTGAGCAGCAAGCACGCGGCCGACCGCCATCTGCTGGGCCTGCCGCTGGATGCCTGCGTGGCCCAGCCCTCGCTGGTGTTCGGCCCCGACGGGCGCAGCTCGCGCCAGCTGCTGGCGCTGGCCGGCCTGCCGCTGCTGGTGCTGCCCGCGGGCGGCCAGCAGCGCATCCAGCCCATCCATGTCGACGACGCGGCGCAGGCGCTGCGCGCGATGGTGGAGGCGCCCGCCGGGCGGGTGGCCGGCCGGCGCATCGCGCTGGTGGGCCCGCAGGCGCTGACGCTGCGCGACTACCTGCTCGCGCTGCGCCGCGCCATGGGCCTGGGGCGGCCGCTGCGCACGCTGTCGGTGCCGGCGCCGCTGGTAGGGCTGCTGGCGCGGCTGGGCGCCCTGAGCCGGCAGGCCCTGCTGGACCGCGCGGCCTGGTCCATGCTCCAGCGCGGCAACACGGCTGACGTGGCGCCGCTGGCGCGCGTGATGGGCCGGCTGCCGCGCGCGGTGGGCGAGTTCATCGGCCCCGAGCGCGACGCGGTGCGCGCCCAGGCCCAGCTGGCCTGGCTGCTGCCGCTGCTGCGGGGTTCGGTCGCGGCGGTGTGGCTGGTCACCGCCGCCGTGTCGTTCGGGCTGTACCCGCAGGCCGACAGCCATGCACTGCTGGCCCGCGCCGGCGTGCCGGCTGAGTTGCAACCTGCCGCGCTGTGGAGCGCCGCGGCGCTGGACCTGCTGCTGGGCCTGCTGACGCTGGCGCCGCTGCGCACGCGCCGCTGGCTGTGGGCGGCGCAGGCCGGGCTGATCCTGGCCTACAGCGCCGTCATCACGCTGCGGCTGCCGGAGTTCTGGCTGCACCCCTACGGCCCCATGACCAAGAACCTGCCGCTGCTGGCGCTGCTGCTGCTGCTGCTGTGGCAGCTGGAGCCGCGCCGCGAGCGGCGCTGAACCGCGGGGCCGGCCATGGACTACGTCGTCGTCAAGTGGCTGCACATCCTGTCGTCGACGCTGCTGTTCGGCACCGGGCTGGGCTCGGCCTACTACCTGTTCTTCACCAGCCTGACGCGCCAGCCGGCCGCCACCGCCATCGTGGTGCGCCAGGTGGTGTGGGCGGACTGGCTGTTCACCAGCACCAGCCTCGTCTTCCAGCCGCTCAGCGGCCTGTACCTGGCCCACTTGGCCGGCCTGCCGCTGACGACGCCGTGGATCGCCGGGTCGTTCGCGCTCTACGCGCTGGCGGGGCTGTGCTGGCTGCCGGTGGTGGTGCTGCAGATGCGCATGCGCCGCCTGGCCGAGACGGCCGCCGCGCGCAGCCGGCCGCTGCCGCCCGAGTACTTCGGCCTGCTCAAGGTCTGGACGGCGCTGGGCGTGCCGGCCCTGCTGGCGCTGGTGGCGGTGTTCTACCTGATGGTGGCGAAGCCCACATGAGCGACGCCAGCGCCACGGTCGTCCAGGCCCTGCTGGCCTATGTGTGGGCGCCGCTGCTGGTGCTGGCCGGCGCGCTGGACTGGGCCTGCCACCGGCGGCTGCGCATCGAGTTCACATCCGGGCTGCGCGAGTCGGCGCTGCACCTGCTGATGCTGGCGCTGTTGGGCACGGCACTGCTGGCCGGGCTGCTGCTGCAACCCACCGCGGCGCTGCTTCTCCTGCTGGCGGTGGCGGTGCTGCTGCACGACGGGCTGTACCTGCTGGACCTGCGCGTGGCGCTGGCCCGCCGCAGCATCCCGGTGCTGGAGCAATGGGTGCACGGCTTCCAGCACCTGCTGCCCTGGGCCGGGCTGGCCGGGCTGCTGGCCCTGTCGCCCCATCAGGCCCGGGCGCTGCTGGGCCTGGTGGGGTTCGGTGACGCGCCGGCGCCCGACTGGGCGCTGCGCCTGAAGGACCCGCTGCCGCCCTGGCCGGGCGTCGTCGCGCTGCTGGCCGCAGCGCTGCTGTTCAACGGGCTGCCCTTCCTGTCGGAAGCATGGCGCAGCCTGAAGGCGCGGCAGCGCCACGCAGCAGGCTGAACGCCTGACGCTCAGCGGCCGCGCGGCTGGGGAGCCAGCGGCCGGCCGTTCACGTCGCGCCCGCTCAGCGAGCTGGGCGCATTGAGGTTGGCGCCGTCGGACACGCCCACGCCCAGGCGGCCCACCAGCTCGCCGCCCAGCCAGGCCGTCACCAGCGACAGCGCCACCGCGCCGAACGACAGCCACTGCGCGACGGCGCTGGGCGCCGCGGCATCGCCGCTGCGCAGCCAGGCGCTGCCGGCAAACAGGGCCAGCACGACAAGGTTGCCGCCCGCATGCAGCGCGCCGACCGACCTGGCCCGCGTGCCGCGCGGTATGGCCAGCCAGTCGATGGTGCCGAAGGGCGCGGCGACGAGGCCGGCCACGAGGCCCGCCACGATCAGGTAATAGGCCACGACCGCCATCAGCGGCTCGTCCAGGCCATGGGCCAGCAGGTCGAACACCAGCGAGGCGCCCAGCAGGCCGAGCGGAAAGACCACCAGCATCTGGTGGATGGGGTGCCCCAGGAGACGGGCTCGACTTTCCATGGATTTGTCCTTTTTGCTGCAAGCGCCGGGCCGCGGCGCCGCTGCGTCACGGCCCGGCATTGCGTGCGTCAGCGCTGCTGACGCTGGCCGCTCTGGCCCTGGCCCTGGTCGCGCGAGGCCTCGTTGCCGCCTTCCCGGCCACGCTGGCTGTCCTCACGGCCACCGCGCTGCTGGCCCTGGCCCTGGCCGCCTTCCTGGCGCTGCTGGCCCTGGCCGCCCTGGTTGTCCTGCTGCTGCTGGCCGGGCTGGCGCTGCGAACCCTGGGACCCGCCCTGCTGGCCGCCCTGGGACGCCTGGTTGCTGCGCTGACCTTCCTCGTTGCGGTTTTGCTGACTCATGGTGATCTCCTGAATGTCGCCGGCGGGAGCGCCGACGCCGGAAATCCGGCAAGCCGGATGCCCACCGGCCAGCCGCGCCATCAGCGCGGCGACCCGGTCCACGCAGTCGCCCAGGTCCATCTGCCGCACCGCCCGCGCCCGCGCCTGCCGGCCCATGCACTGGCGCAGGGCGGGGTCGGCCAGCAGCGCGGCGCAGTGGCCGGCGATGTCGTTGAAGTCGCCCGGCGCCACCAGCCAGCCGGTGCCGCCCTGCTCGACCAGCTCGGGCACGCCGCCCACGCGCGTGGCCACCACGGGCAGGCCGCTGGCCATGCCCTCCATCACGGCCAGCGGCATGGCCTCGGCATGCGAGCTGGACACCAGCAGGTCCAGCTCGGGGTAGAGCGCCGGCATGTCCTCGCGCACGCCCAGGAAGTGCAGCCGCGCCGCCACGCCCAGCTCGGTCGCCAGCCGCGCCAGCCCGGCCCGCATCGGCCCGTCGCCCACCACCACGGCCTGAGCGTGCGGCTGGCGCCGCAGCAGCAGCTGCATGGCCCGCACGAACACGTCGGGCCCCTTCTCCGGCGACAGCCGGCCCACGAAGCCCACCAGCGGCGTGTGCGCCGGCAGGCCCAGTGCCGCCCGCAGCCCCGGCTCGGGCCGCGGCCGGGGCCGGAACCGCGCGGTGTCCACGCCGTTGGGCTCGCAGCTCAGCCGCCCGGGCGCCACGCCCAGGCCCAGCGCGCTGTGGAAGCTGCTGCGGCAGACCACGCTGAGGTGGCTGTCGACCGCACGCTGCACCTCCAGGTCCAGCACCGTGGGCTCGCGGCCGTGGACGGTGGCCAGCACCGGCCGCCCGGTCAGCCGGCCTGCCAGGCCCGCCAGCACATGGGCGCGCGGCAGGTGGGCGTGCAGCAGGTCCACGCCGGTGGCCTGCACCAGCGCCACGGTGGCTTGCAGGCTGGCCCAGCTGGGGTCGTCGGCCATGGGCACGATCACCACGTCCACGCCCTGGGCCCGCAGCCCCTCGGCGAACGGCCCGTCCGCCGGGCACAGCGCCGTGAAGCGCACGCACTCCCGCGGCATGCGCGCGATGAGCTGCTGCACCCAGGTCTCCATGCCGCCCACGATGGCGTTGCCCACCACCTCCAGCACATGCAGGGGGCCGCCGGGTGGTTTGTTCATGGCATGCGCAAGAGTGAGGACAGCCCCCTGCGGCAAATGCGGTGCCGCCCCCGCGGGCACACCCCTTGCCGTGGGCTTCGCCTTTGCTTGCGCCCACATCGCCCATGACCTCCGACCGCCCCGGCAGCCGCTTCCTCACCCCCGAACTCTGCAAGGCCGCGCTGGAAGCGCTGACGCCCGCCATCGCCGGCCAGCTGGCCCGGCCCGAGGTCAGCGGCCTGGGCGTGCTGCATGTGGTGGTGCTGGACCCCACGCAGCCCGCCGGTGCCGAGGCCCGCGTGCTGTACGAGCACGCCATCGGCGACCGCGACCGCTGGGACGTCGACTACGCCGACTACGCGCTGCGCAAGGCCCGCCTGTCCTGGCGCCACCGCATGGACGGCCGCCGCCTGCAGCTGCTGGAGCCGCACCGCCTGCATGCCGACGACTGCCTGCTGTGGGGCCTGTCTCTTATACACATCTCCGAGCCCACGAGACGGACTCCTA
>CAXDTK010000213.1:0-9602 GCA_963992225.1 uncultured Comamonadaceae bacterium
CGCGGCGCAACGCAGTGCCGCGGGCCTACGTGATGGAGCCGGGCGAGAGGTTCGACGAGACCTGTCTGCCCGGCGCGGCCGAGGCGGGCGCGGCCTCCAGCTGGGGCGCCATCGGCGCCGCGGTGGCCGAAGCCCCGGGCGGCCCCGCGATGGCGCCGCCTGCGGCCAGCCCGGCGCCGGCCGTGCCCAGCATCACGCTGCCCATAGGCTCCAGCGTCGCCCAGGCCGAGCGGGCGTTGATGCTGGCGACGCTGCGTCATTTCAACCACCACAAGGAACGCACCGCCGCGGCGCTGGGCATCAGCCTGAAGACGCTCTACAACCGCCTGAAGGAGTACGCCGCCGAGGGCGGCGACTGACTCGGGTGGCGATGGGGGGAGGGCAGGCGCGCCGCTTGCCCCACTTCGCAAGTCCAAGACTTTGTTGAAGGAGATCCCATGGGCCATTCCGATCTGTACAGCCAGGCCACCGAGGCTTCCAAGGCCGGCCTCGAGAAGGTGGAGCACGCCGCGCGCCGCAGCATCGACCGCCTGGCCGACGGCGTGGACGACATGCGCTCGCAGGTGGCGCGGCTGTCCAACCGCACGATGGGTTATGTGCATGACCAGCCGGTGCGTTCCGCGCTGGTGGCCGTGGCCGCCGGCGCGCTGGTGTTCGGCCTGGTGCGCCTGCTGAGCTCACGCAGCACGCGCGGCATGCGCTGAGGCAGATGGGCGGCGCCGGTCCCCGGGGGGCCGGGCCGCCTCTCGCAGCGGCTCGCCGCTGTTCGCCTGTTCGCCGCTGCTACGCGCCCATCCGGCGGGCCAGCAGCGCGGCATCCCCCAGCCGCACCGCCACGCGGTGCCGCAGTGCCTCGGCCAGCAGCCCGGTCCAGCAGCGCACGATGTGGGCATGGTCGGCATCGCCGGGGTGCAGCTCCAGCCGCAGCAGCCTGGCGTCGCGCTCGCGGTGCGCCAGCTGGGTGTTCCAGAGCCTGGACAGCTGGCGCCGCCAGCCGGCCCGCGTGCTGAACACCAGGCTGGGTGCGCGCAGCGCCTGCAGGCCCGGCAGCGCCAGCACTTCCGTCAACGTGCAGGTGTGCGTGAAGCCGGCCTGGGCCACGGCCTGCAGGCTGGGCGGGCTCATCAGCCAGGCCGGCGCGACGAAGCCCGGCATCGTGAAGCCCAGCGCCTTCGCCCAGGCCTGGCCCTGGGCCAGGTGCGCGGCAGCCTCGTCGTGCGCGAGGGCCGCGAACTCGCCCTCGCCGGCCGTGTAATGGCGCCGCAGCAGGTGCTCGCGCAGGCTGCGGGCCGGCGGGCCTTCGTCGCGGTGGGTCAGGCCGTGCAGCGCCAGCTCATGGCCTTGTGCGGCCATGCGGTGCAGCCAGCGCAGGTAGCGCGCGGGCATCGTGCAGTCGTCATGCATGCGCGGCACCACCAGCAGCGTCAGCGGCAGCGCCACGCCGCAGTCCTCGGCCACCTGGCGGGCATGGGCCAGCACGCGCTGGCAGGCCTCCCAGCGCGCGGGCGACACGTCGTGCAGCACGACGCACAGGTCACGCGCCGCGCAGGCCTCGGCCGCAGGCGGCAGGCCCTGGGGGCCGCGGTGCAGGTGCGGCCCCGCCTGCGCGTCGGTCGAGCGCAGCAGCACGTTGGCGGTGGTGATCAGGCTCACCGGTGGCGGGCCAGCCGGGGCACGGCCAGCGCGGGCGGGGGTGGGGGCAGCAGCGCCGGCGCGGCGGAGCGGCCGAGCAGGGCGGTGTAGCGCTGAGTTAGCTGGGCCATGACCAGCTGCCAGTCCTGCTGCTGCGCGCGGTTCAGCGCGGCGCGGCGCAGCACGGCGTTGTTGCCGCCGCTGAGGCTGGCGCGGATCGCCTCGGCCCAGACCTGCGAGCTGGGCCGCTCCACCAGCAGCCCGCTGCCGTCGGCCAGCTCGGCCAGGCCGCCGGTGCCGGCCACGACGACCGCGGTGCCGCAGGCCATCGCCTCCAGCACGCCCAGGCCGAAGGTCTCCTGGTCGCCGGCATGCACGTAGACGTCGCTGCTGGCCACCATGCGGGCCAGCCGGCTGCTGTCGTGCTCGGGCGGCAGCCGCAGCACCTGCGGGCCTTCGGGCGGCACCGGGCCGCTGCCCACCGCCACCAGCACATGGCCGGGGCCCAGCCGTTGCACCGCCCGGGCCAGCAGCGCCAGGTTCTTCTCGGCGGCGAAGCGGCCGGTGTAGATCAGCAGCTTGCTGGTCGGGTCCAGCCCATGGTGGCGGCAGAGTTGGGCACGCCAGGTGGCGTCATGCGCGCGCGGCGTGAACACCGAGCAGTCCACGCCCAGCGGCTGCACCGCCACGCGCGGCACGCCCCAGGCCTGCAGGCGCTCGGCCAGGCCGCGGCTGGGCGCCAGCACCAGGTCGAAATGGCGGTACAGGGCCACCAGGTAGCGGCGCGCCCAGCGCTCGGCGGCCAGGCCGCGCGCCGTGTCGCCGCCGGCCGGCCCGCCGATCAGCCGCGCCGCCAGCGCCGGCAGGTCGCTGTGGCAGAACGCGACGGCCGGCACGCGCAGCTGCCCGGCGGCCCGCAGCGAGGCCCAGGCCAGCGTGTAGGGGTCGGCCGACTCGATCAGGTCCGGCGCGACGAAGGCCATCTGCCGCTGCGCGCGGCCCCGTCCCAGCACGACGCGGTAACCGCCGCTCCTGGGCAGCGGCACGCCGCCGCAGTCCAGCAGGCCGGGGCCGGCCACGCCCGGCGCGATCACCGTGTGCCGCCAGCCCAGCGCGCGCAGGCGCTCGTGCTTGGCCATCAGCACCCGCCGCACGCCGCCGGTCTGGCCCCAGAACATCGACACGTCCAGCAGATGTGGGCCGGCCGCGGCGTGGATGGCATGGGCACTGCGGCCGGCGGGCCCGGCAGGGGTGGGGTACGACTGCATCCGCGCGTCAGGGCAAGCGCCGTGCCCGCGCCTCGCCCGGCGGCGGGCCTGCACCTTGCTTGGCCGCTGCGATGGCCCTGAATGCAACGACGCTGGCGCGCCGCGCCGGCCTGCGCTGGACCCGCGACACCGAGCCCGGCCTGCGCCGCGCGCCGGCGCGCGGCGGCGGCTTCGACTACCTCGACCCGCGCGGCCGGCGCCTGCGCGACGCGGCCACGCTGGCGCGCATCCGCAAGCTGGCCATCCCGCCGGCCTGGACGGACGTGTGGATCAGCCCGCAGCCCGACAGCCACCTGCAGGCCACCGGCCGCGATGCCCGCGGGCGCAAGCAGTACCGCTACCACGCCGACTGGCAGGCCGGCCGCGGCCAGACCAAGTTCGACGGCCTGCGCCGCTTCGGCGCCGTGTTGCCGCGGCTGCGCCGGCGGGTGCAGCAGGCGCTGGCGGGCCCCGACGAGCCGACGCGCGAGCGTGTGCTGGCCGCGCTGGTGCGGCTGCTGGACACCACCTGGCTGCGCATCGGCAACGAAAGCTATGCGCGCGAGAACGGCTCCTACGGCCTGTCCACGCTGCGCAACCGCCATGCGGGCGTGCAGGGCGACGCCCTCCGGCTGTCCTTCGTCGGCAAGAGCGGCGTGCGCCATGTGGTGCGGCTGACCGACCGCCGCGTGGCGCGCATCGTGCAGCGCTGCCGCGAGCTGCCGGGTCAGGAACTGTTTCGTTATGTGGACGACGCCGGCGACAGCCACGCGGTCGGCTCCGCCGACGTCAACGCCTGGCTGGCCGCCGCGGCCGGCGAGCGCATCACGGCCAAGGACTTCCGCACCTGGCATGGCAGCGTGCTGGCCTTGCAGCTCACGCTGCAGGCCTGCGCCGAGGGGGCCGCACCCTGCCGGCCGGCCGAGGTGGTGGCGGCGGTGGCCCGGCGGCTGGGCAACACTGCCGCGGTTTGCCGTAAGGCTTACATCCACCCGCGCGTGCTGACGGCCAGCGAGGCCCTGGCCGACGATGCCGCGCGCGCCGCGCTGCGCGGCCTGCCCTGGGTGGCCGCACCCGGGCGCGGCACCGGGCTGAGCATGGCCGAGCGGCAGCTGCTGGCGCTGCTGCGCTCGCGCAGCGCCCGCCTCACAGCGGTGCCTGCGGCGTCAGCATGAGCGGGCCGGGCACCTCGTGCCAGCCGTCGCAGGCGAGGTCAGGCTGGCGCAGCACGCGCGTGCCGGCCTGGGCGTCGGGCGCGGCGTCGTCGTGGCCGGCCAGCAGCAATGTGCGGCAGCCGGCGCGGCGGCCGGCTTCGATGCCATCCCGCGAATGGCCCACCATCCACGAGCGCGCCAGGTCGAGGCCGTGCCGGCGTGCGGCCCGCATCAGCAGGCCCGGCGCCGGCATGCGGCACAGGCAGGACGGCCCGCCGTCGGGGCCCGGGGCATGCGGGCAGACGAGGAAGTCCAGCAGCGCCACGCCGGCGTCCAGCAGCTGCCTTTCCAGCGCGGCCTGCAGGTGGGCGAACTGCGTGCGGGTGAAGTAGCCGCGCGCCAGGCCGCTCTGGTTGGTCACCACCAGCAGCACATAGCCCTGCGCCGCCAGCGAGGCCAGCGCCGCGGCCGCGCCCGGCAGCAGCGCCAGCAGCGCCGGGTCGACGTTGCAGGGCCGGTGCTCGACCAGCGCGCCGTCCAGGTCCACGAACACGGCGGCGCGGGCGGGGTGCCGTTCATGCGCCGGCGGCGGCGGTGCCAGCTCCATCGGGGTGCGCCGCCAGCGCAGCGGCCCGCTGGTGAACAGCATCATGACGAGGCCTCGCTCGAAGGCTGGGCAGCGGCCAGGGCGGGAGGCGGGCGGTAGCTCGGCATGGGCGGGGCTCGGTGAGGGCAGGGCCTGCCCAGGAAGCAAACCCCATGCCGGACCGGCATGCCGCTCGGGCACGGGGTTTGCCAAACGCCGGGATCGCCACCCGTCACCCGGACCGCCCGTGCGCATCGCCTACGTTACCGAGACCTTCCCGCCGGAGATCAACGGCGTGGCCCTGACCGCGCAGCGCACCGTGCGCCACCTGCGCGCCGCGGGCCATGCGGTGCAGCTGATCCGCCCGCGCCAGGCCGGCGAGGCGGCCTGCCGCACGGCCGACGAATGGCGCTGCGGCGGCGGGCCCATCCCCATGTACCCGGAGCTGCGCTACGGCTGGACCACCCCGGCCGCGCTACGGGCGCTGTGGCAGGCCGAGGGCGGCCTGCCGGACCTGGTGCATGTCGCCACGCCGGGCCCGCTGGGCTGGGCGGCGCTGCGGGCGGCCCAGGCCGAGGGGCTGCCGGCCAGCGCCGACTTCCGCACCAACTTCCACGCCTACTGCGGCCACTACGGCCTGGGCTGGCTGGAACCGGTGGTGCTGGGCTCCCTGCGCCGGCTGCACAGCCTGGCCGGGCTCAACTTCGCGCCCACGCCCGAGCTGGCGGCGCAGCTGGCCCGGCATGGCTTCGAGCGGCTGCAGGTGCTGGGCCGCGGCGTGGATGCGCGCCAGTTCCGCCCCGACCGGCGCGACCCCGAGCTGCGGCGCGACTGGCGCGCCGGCCCCGACCAGCGCGTGCTGCTGTACGTGGGCCGGCTGGCGCCCGAGAAGAACGCCGGCCTGGCGCTGCAGACCTTCGAGCGGCTGAGCGCGCGCCGGCCGGGGCTGCGCATGGTGGTGGTGGGCGACGGGCCGATGCGCGCGCGGCTGGAGCGGGCCCATCCCCGGGCACTGTTCGTCGGCATGCAGACCGGCAGCGCGCTGGCGCGGCATTACGCCAGCGCGGACCTGTTCCTGTTCCCCAGCCTGACCGAGACCTTCGGCAACGTCACGCTGGAGGCGCTGGCCAGCGGGCTGGCCGTGGCCGCCTTCGACACCGGCGCGGCAGCCCAGCATGTGCGCGACGGCGTCAGCGGCTGCCTGGCCGCGCCCGCCGCCGGCCTGGACGGAGCGGCCGCCTTCCTGGACGCCGCCACGCGCGCGCTGGACGCCTCGGCGCCCGACGGCCTGCTGCGGCTGGAGGCGCGGCTGGCCGCCACGCAGGCCGACTGGGACAGCGTGCTGCGCCGCTTCGAGCTGCACCTGCAGCAGCTGGCCGAGGCGGGCCGCAACCCGCTGCCGCACTATGCCGCCATGGCTTGACACCGGCCGGCTGCGCGGCGCCGAGCTGGACCTGCGCGGCGCCCAGGCGCTGCATCGTGCCGCCGCGCGGCCGCTGCTGCAGCGCGGCCTGGCGCTGTGCAGCCGGCTGGCCGACGGGCCGCTGTGGGTGGCGCTGATCGCGCTGCTGCCGCTGACCGGCGCGGCCGGAGCCCGCCATGCGCTGCTGATGCTGGCGCTGGGCAGCCTCAACCTGGCGCTGTACTACCTGCTCAAGCGCAGCACGCGGCGGCAGCGGCCGTTCGAGCGCTGCGACGCCATCCGCGCCTGCCTGAAGGCGCCCGATGCCTTCAGCTTTCCGAGCGGCCACACGCTGCATGCGTTCGCGTTCGCGACGCTGCTGTCGGCCCTGCACCCGGCGCTGGCGCCGCTGCTGTGGGGCTTCGCGGCGGTGGTGGGCCTGTCGCGCGTGGTGCTGGGCCTGCATTTCCCGAGCGACGTGATGGCCGGCGCGCTGCTGGGCATCACGACGGCCAGCCTGGTGCTACGGGCCGCATGAGCGGCGCGCCCCGCCTGCCCGGCGCCGCGGCCCCGCATGCGGTGCCGCCGCCCACCACGCCGCGCGCCTTCAGCTGCGCCTGCGGCCGGCCGGTGTTCTTCAGCAACAGCCAGTGCCTGGCCTGCCGGCGTGCGCTGGGCTATGCCCCGGCGCGTGGCGCGCTGCTGGCGCTGGAGCCGGTCCGGCCCCGCCCGGGCCAGGGCGGCCCTCCGGCCTGGCGCGAGGCCGGCGTGCCGCCGCGCCGCGCGCCGCGCTGGAGCCGCTGCGCCAACCTGGAAACACCCGCGGCCTGCAACTGGCTGCTGGACGCCGCCGAGGGGGCGGCCGGCTTCACGCTGTGCCGCTGCTGCCGGCTGACGCGCACGCTGCCCGACCTGTCGCTGCCGGAATCGGGCCTCTGGTGGTGCCGCATCGAGCAGGCCAAGCGCCGGCTGGTGTCCTCGCTGATCGGCCTGAAGCTGCCGGTGGGGGCCAAGGCCGAAGACCCGCAGGGCCTGGCCTTCGACCTGCTGCGCAGCCCGCCCGAGGGGCCGGCCGTCATCACCGGCCATGCCGACGGGGTGATCACGCTGGACGTCTCCGAGGCCGACGACGCCCACCGCGAGCAGCGCCGCGGCGCGCTGGGCGAGCCCTACCGCACGCTGCTGGGCCACCTGCGCCACGAGACCGGCCACCACTACTGGCAGCGGCTGGTGGAGCCCGGCCCCTGGCTGCAACCCTGCCGCGCGCTGTTCGGCGACGACCGGCAGGACTACGCCGCGGCGCTGCAGCGCCATTACACGGACGGGCCGCCGGCCGACTGGGGGGCGCGCTTCGTCAGTGCCTACGCCAGCGCCCACCCCTGGGAGGACTGGGCCGAGACCTGGGCCCATTACCTGCATCTGGTGGACACGCTGGACACCGCGCGCAGCTTCGGGCTGGACGGCGAGCGGGTGGAGCTGAGCTACGAGCGCTTCGGCCCCGAGCTGCTGGCCGACACGGGTGATGCCGAGGCGCCGCGCTTCCTGCAGCTGATCAACAGCTGGATGGAGCTGACGGGCGTACTCAACGAGCTGTCGCGCAGCATGGGCGTGGCGGACTTCTACCCCTTCGTGCTGTCGGCCCCGGCGGTGCGCAAGCTGCACCTGGTGCATCGCGTCATCCGCGACAGCGGGGCGGCGCAGGGCTGAGGGGTCACCGGCGGCCGCGTCAACGGCCGCCGGCCTTCGCTGAGCCAGGCTCAGTTGCGGTCGGCGCGTGCGGCGCGCGTGCCGTCGGCATTCCAGCTGCCGCTGTTGTCGGTGCTGGTGCTGCTGCCGGTCGCGGTGCTGCCGCTGTTGTTGTAGCCGCTGTTGTTGTAGCCGCTGTTGGTGCTGTCGGTGCTGCTCATGCTGCCGCTGCCCGTCGTGCCGCTGTTGCTCATCGTGCCGGTGGTGCCGGTCGAGTCGCGCAGCGTGCGGTCGGGGCTGCTGGCCGCCGTGCCGCTCATGCCGGCGGTGGTGCCGGTGGTCGTGCGGTCGGTGGTCTGCGGGTTGGCCGACGAGTTGGGCGAGGTGCCGCCCGCGGCGCCGCCGGTGCCCTGCGCGACGGCCACGCCGCCAGCCACCGCGGCACACAGGGTGGCCGCGCCGAGCAGTTGGGAAACGATCTTCTTCATGCCAATCTCCTTCAGTTGATGCCGTGAAGCCCACCGCAGCCGCGAGTCAGGGGCAGAAGCGGACCGTCCTCTCCGGGCAATGCGGGTGCCAGGCAAGCGCTGCGGCGCGCTCAGCGCCAGCTGGGCACCAGTGGCGCGAAGCGCAGGCCGCGGGCCGGCAGCTCGCGCGTCAGCGCGCGTGGCACGGCCGGGCTGGCGCCGGTGAGCGCGTCCAGCCGCCGCAGCACCTCGTCGAGGTTCAGTGGCTTGGGCCACAGCTCGCAGAAGCCCGAGCCCTCCACCGGGAACTCCGAGTGCGCGGTGACGGCAACGGCCGGGGGCGTCTCGCAGCCGGGCAGCGCGCGCAGCCAGGTCAGCAGCTCGGCCCCATGGCAGTCGGGCAGGCCCAGGTCGAGCAGCAGCAATGCCGGGTGCAGGTCCCTGGCCAGGCGCAGCCCCTCCTGCCCCGTCGTGGCCGTCACCAGATCCAGCTGCGGGCGCCGCTCGAAGATGGCCGCCATCAGCAGCGCATTGATCGGGTGGTCTTCGACATACAGGACGGTCTTGCGGGGGACGGCAGACATGGCGACTCCAGGCGTGTGGATCGCGTGGCAAGCGCCATGCCTGCGCTGCGGGCACGGGCGTTGCCTCCCATCCAGCGTCCAACACTCGAAAGGGTCTGCCATGACCAGCGATGCCAACCGCAGCTTCGGCGTCTTCAAGCCCGTCGGCCATGTGGTCATGTCCTTCCCCGATGCCGAAAGCGCCGACCGCGCGTCGCTGGCACTGTCCCGGCAGGGGCTGGGCGACGGCGGCGTGCACCGCTACACCGACCGCGAGATGCTGCGCCAGATCGACCAGGACATCGCCAACGCCAGCCCCATCGCGGCCGTGGGCCAGGAGATGAACCTGGTGCTGGCCCACCGCGCGCTGGCCGAGCGCGGCTACCACTGGCTGGTGGTGGCCGCCGGCAACGACGAGCAGGCCCGCCGCATCGCCGACACGGCGCGCGCCGAGGGCGCCGAGCGCGCCCAGCACTACGGCCACTTCATCATCGAGGAGCTGATCGAGCGCCCGACCGGGCTCAGCCAGGTGGCCGAATCGCCCGACCGCGGCCTGGACGCGCAGACGCCCTCCGGCAAGGAGGCCGAGGCGGCGGACCTCAAGGCCGGCGGCCAGCGCTGAGACGCCGCCGCAGTTTTTGCGGCACCGACTGCGGCAAGCCCATCCGCCAATTTCCCAGAGGAACGCCATGAGCCCCGAGGACGACACGCTCAAGACCCAACGCCGCATCCAGCAACGCCAGGACGCCGCCGACGCCGCCCGGGGCGGCAAGCGGGACGGCAACGACGGGGAGGGCGCAGCGGGCGGGGCGGTGCAGGCCCTGTCTCTTATACACATCTGACGCTGCCGACGAAGGCTTAGGTG
>CAXDTK010000214.1:0-9553 GCA_963992225.1 uncultured Comamonadaceae bacterium
CTACACCTAAGCCTTCGTCGGCAGCGTCAGATGTGTATAAGAGACAGCTGGGGTGCAGCGCCCTTGTCGATCGCGCGGCGTGCCGATCTGGCTCGACCAGCGGCCGCTCAACCTGAGGAGCTGTCGCTACCGTTTGAGATGAGAGGCTTGACCCGGCTTGCCGGGGCAGGTCACGACTAACCCTGTGCCGCGCCAGTTGTGGCAACGGCGGCCAGTGAATGGAGCCCTGCTGAGCGGTTGGTATCTGGGCCCGCACCGAAACCCGCGTGCAACAAGGCCGCCTGTAGATGTGCAGTCTGTTTTCTGTGGCACTGCATCGAACCCGAACTCAGGTCTTGAGGAAAACAGCAAAGGCGACTATCGGATACCGCCCACATCAATCCGGTTGATTAACCGGGAAGTCCCTGTAGAAGGGTTAGAAATTTTTCAACGAAACTCCGCTTCTGGCTTCTTCCATCTCAAGCATGAGAACCAAGAGATCACCGCCATTGACCAAGTTGAGAATCTCTTTGGCCGGCTCATCGGCTGGAGAGAAGGTGAGGCCTTGCCATGAGACTGAACGCTGACCTAGTTTATCGAAAACTCGACCGTTGTGAGACGCTGCATTTCGTATGGCCCAAGACATTTGCCACGGTTCTGGCCACGTATGTCGGCCAGCAGAAAAGCGCTTCTCAATCTGCGCGCGATGCGCTTCGTGGTACCTCACAAGAAAGGGAAGGAAGATTGAATGCACGAACTGCTGAAAGCCCGAAGTCCAGTGCGCGAACTCGCGCTCCGACTCCTTGCCTGAGACGACGGTGATCTCAATAATGTCTGGCTTCTTGTTCGCTAGAGCGGCCTGAATCGGGCCGTACAGTGGCAAACGAACACGAGCGTTTAGATGCCTTGCTTCGACGGTCACGTAGTCGCCTGCTTTGTGTTCTACCTTGCCAGATACGTATAGCTCGGCCGAGACAGCAACGCCCTGCAAAGCTATGAGAAGAGTGTTGATCTCGTTAAAGAAACCTGTGCGCTTCGTAATGTGGTAACTCGTTGCGTTCGATTGCACGTGAATGCCTAACGAATAATAGGGACTTCCCCGTCCCGAACTAGCCGCGTTGCGGCAAACGGCAACCAGGTGCCACGATGAGAAGTGCGATCTCTCATCAACTCATTCGGAAGGGGAAGTCCATGACGATTCTGACCGTGAGTATCGACGTCGCCAAAAACGTTTTCGCGGTACGGCGTCAACGAGGCCGGTAAGGCCGTCTCGCGATATCGGCTTCCGCCCCGCCTGCATGGTGCCAGCGCCGCTCGGCTCGGCCTGGGTGAAAACTGCCGTTGGCCAAGCTGCGTCAACGGCCGCGGGGCACGCCAGTGCGGTCGGGCGGTTCGATCGCTGCGCCAGCGGAGTCGCCGCGATTGCAGCTCCCAGCCTTTGGCGCCCTCCGCACCTAGCCAACCGAACGCCCCTTCACCGCTCCCACCACCTTCCCGATGAACTCGTTCAGCGCCGCTCCGTTGTCGATCCAGCGCACCACCACGACGAGGTCGTTGTCCCAGTCGAGGTAGATGATGTTCTGGCCATTGCCGCGGAAGGTGACGCTGCTGTCCGGTGCCGCGGGCAGGGCCTTGCGGCCCGGGTTCAGGAACCAGTTGGCATAGCCGTACTCGGCATTGGCCGGCCCGGGCGCGCGGGCCTTGGCGATCCAGTCGGGCGAGACGAGCGGGCGGCCGGCCCATTGGCCGCCCTGCAGGAACAGGTAGCCGAAGCGGGCCAGGTCCCAGGCGTCGATGAACATGCCGCCGCCCCAGTGCCCGCCGCCGGAGACGGACTGCAGGCGCTGGCCGTCCAGCTCCACCCAGCTGTTGTCGTAGCCATGCCAGCGCCAGCGGCTGGAGGCGCCGATGGGGTCCATCAGCCGCTCGCGCAGCACCTCCGGCAGCGGCCGGCGCCACACCTGCAGCGCGGCCAGCGCCAGCACGTTGATGCGCACGTCGTTGTACTTGTAGTGCGTGCCCGGCGCGTGCAGCGGTCGGTTGGGCCAGTCGGCGGGCGTCTTGCCCACGGGCCGGTCGGCCCAGTCGGGCTTGCCCCACAGCGTGCCCTGCCAGTCGCTGGTCTGGCGCAGCAGGTGCTCCCAGGTGATGGGGGCGTTGTGCGGCGCGGTGAACAGGTCCACGCCCGCCGGCATGGCGTCGGCCACGCGGTCGTCGGTGCTGCGGATCAGCCCCTGCTGCCAGGCCAGGCCCACGACGGTGGACAAGAAGGTCTTGGTGATGCTGTGGGCCATGTCCACCCGCTGGGTGTCGCCCCACTCGGCCACCACGCGGCCGCAGCGGATGACCAGGCCGTTGACGGCGGCGCGCTCGCGCGTGGGCCCGATCTGGCCGCCGAAGTAGGGCTCGGCCTTGCCGAAGGTCTGCGCCAGCGCCAGCGCCTGGTCGCGCGGCGCGGGGTTGTCGTGGGCCTGGGCGTAGGCCACGGCCTCGGCCAGCCGGGCCGGGTCCATGCCCATGTCGGCCGGCCGGGCCCGCGCCCAGTCGCCGCGCGGCGGGAAGTAGGGCGGCTCGGCCGCGCTGGCCACGGAGGGGGCCAGCGCGGTGGACAAGGCCAGGAAGGCCAGCGAAGCCAGGAACGGTCGGCGCGTGCTCATGCCGTCATTGTGGCCAGCCGGCACGCGGCGGGCCTTGACCTTGCCATCATGGCAAGCTTGAGCATGGCGGCATTCCCAGCGGCCGAGGCCTTCATGAACACCGCATCCACCCTCAACGAGATCACGCTGCAGGTCAGCGGCATGACCTGCGCGTCCTGCGTCGGCCGTGTCGAGAAGGCCTTGCGCAAGGTGCCCGGCGTGGCCGGGGCCACGGTCAACCTGGCCACCGAGCGCGCGCAGGTGCAGGCGCTGGCCAACGTGCCCACGGCGGCGCTGACGGCGGCGCTGGACAAGGCCGGCTACCCGGCCACCGCCGTCACGCCCGACGCCCCGCCGGCGCCGCCGGCCGCCGCGGCGGGCCTGCCGGCCTGGTGGCCCGTGGCGGCCGGCGTGGTGCTGACGCTGCCGCTGATCCTGCCCATGCTGCTGGGGCCGCTGGGCCTCATGCTGATGCTGCCGGGCTGGCTGCAGCTGCTGCTGGCCACGCCGGTGCAGTTCGGGCTGGGCGCGCGCTTCTACCGCGCCGGCTGGCATGCGGCGCGCGCCGGCAGCGGCAACATGGACCTGCTGGTGGCGCTGGGCACCTCGGCGGCCTACGGGCTGTCGGTCTACCTGATGTGGCGCCACCCGGGCCACGAGCACCTGTACTTCGAGGCGTCGGCTGCGGTCATCACGCTGGTGCTGCTGGGCAAGTTCCTGGAGCAGCGCGCCAAGCGCCAGACCACCGACGCCATCCGCGCGCTCAACGCGCTGCGCCCCGCCACCGCGCGAGTGCTGCGCGACGGCGCCGAGGTGGAGGTGCCGGTGGCCCAGGTGGCCGTGGGCGACCCCGTGGTGGTGCGGCCCGGCGACCGCATCCCGGTGGACGGCGAGATCGTCAGCGGCCGCAGCCATGTGGACGAGTCGCTGATCACCGGCGAGAGCCTGCCGGTGGCCAAGGCGCCGGGCGAGCGCGTGACCGGCGGCGCCATCAACGCCGAGGGGCTGCTGACGCTGCGCACCACGGCCATCGGCGCCGAGACGACGCTGGCCCGCATCATCCGCATGGTGGAGTCGGCCCAGGCGGCCAAGGCGCCCATCCAGCGCGTGGTGGACCGCGTCAGCGCGGTGTTCGTGCCGGTGGTGCTGGGCGTGGCCGCGCTGACCTTCGCCGGCTGGCTGCTGCACGACGGCAATGCCGAGCAGGCGCTGGTCAACGCGGTGGCGGTGCTGGTCATCGCCTGCCCCTGCGCGCTGGGCCTGGCCACGCCTACCACGCTGATGGCCGGCACCGGCGTGGCGGCGCGCCAGGGCATCCTGATCAAGGACGCCGAGGCGCTGGAGCTGGCCCATGCGGTGAGCGTCGTCGCCTTCGACAAGACCGGCACGCTGACCGTGGGCCAGCCGTCCATCGCCGCCGCGCTGCCGGCCGAGGGCACCGGTCGTGCCGAGCTGCTGCAGCTGGCCGCCGCGCTGCAGCGCGCCAGCAGCCACCCGCTGGCGCTGGCGGTGCTGGCGCGGGCCCAGGCCGAGGGCCTGGCCGCGCTGCCGGTGGACGAGGCCCGCGCGCTGCCCGGCCGCGGCGTGGAAGGCCGCGTGCAGGGCCGCGCGCTGGCGCTGGGCAATGCGCGGCTGCTGCAGGAGCGCGGCGTGGACGGCGGCGCGCTGGCCGCCGAGGCGCAGCGGCTGGAGGCCGAGGGCCACACCGTGTCGTGGCTGCTGGAAGGCGGCCGGCCGCTGGGCCTGCTGGCGTTCGGCGACCGCATCAAGGACAGCGCGGCGGCCGCCGTGGCGCAGCTGCAGGCGCGCGGCATCCGCACCGTCATGCTGACCGGCGACAGCCGCGGCGCCGCGGCCGGCGTGGCCCGGCAGCTGGGCATCACCGAGGTGCATGCCGAGGTGTTGCCGGGCGACAAGGCCGCGCGCGTGCAGCAGCTGCGCGCGGACGGCGCGGTGGTGGCCTTCGTGGGCGACGGCCTCAACGACGGGCCGGCGCTGGCGGCCGCGTCGGTGGGCTTCGCCATGGCGGGCGGGGCCGACGTGGCCACCGAGGCGGCCGGCGTCACGCTGATGCGCGGCGACCTGCGGCTGGTGGCCGATGCGCTGGACGTCTCGCGCCGCACCTACGCCAAGATCCGCCAGGGGCTGTTCTGGGCCTTCGCCTACAACGTGGTGGGCATCCCGCTCGCCGCGTTCGGCCTGCTCAACCCGGTCATCGCCGGCGCGGCCATGGCCTTCAGCAGCGTCAGCGTGGTGGCCAATGCGCTGACGCTGCGGCGCTGGCGCGGCGCGGCCGCAGGGGCGCAGCGATGAGCGCGCGCCTGACCATCGGCCAGGCCGCCAGCGCGGCCGGCATGTCCGCCAAGATGGTGCGGCATTACGAGAGCATCGGCCTGTTCGACGGCCCGGTGCGCACCGAGGCCGGCTACCGCACCTACGGCGAGCGCGAGATCCACACGCTGCGCTTCATCCGCCATTCGCGCGACCTGGGCTTCTCGCTGGCGCAGATCCGCGCGCTGCTGGGCCTGTGGCAGGACCGCGACCGCCCCAGCCGCGAGGTGCAGGCGCTGGCCCGCCAGCACCTGGCCGAGCTGGACGCCAAGCTGGCCGAGCTGCAGGCGATGAAGGCCACGCTGGAAGGGCTGGTGCGCTGCTGCCACGGCGACGACCGGCCCGACTGCCCCATCCTCGACACGCTGGCGCAGGGCGGCCCCGGCGCGGCCTGAACGCATCCGCGCTATCGTCACGGCCTCCGGTCCACCCGCTGTCTGCACCCCATGCGCACCCTCCTCCTCGCCGCCCTGACCCTGGCCGCCGCCGCGGCGCAGGCCAACTCCTTCGTCTCCTCCGCCGCCGGCGCGGGCTCGGCCTCGTCGGGCAGCGTGTCGGACTCCTTCAAGGCCTCGTCCGGCAGCAGCGCCGGTGGCGACAAGCGTGCCGAAGGCCGCTACCGCGTCACCGAGGTGGCGCAGGCCGACGCCGGCAGGCTGCGCCTGACGCTGGCCCGCGCGGGCACCGAGCCGGTCGAGCTGACGCTGCCCGAGCAGGCGCTGGCCACGCGCGCCGTGCGCGTGGGCGACGAGGTGCAGGCCACGCCCCAGCCCTACGGCATCGCCTTCGCGCATGCCGACACCGGCCGCGCCTTCTTCCTGGTGCTGGAAGACGCCTGGCACCGCGAGCTGGCGGCCCGCCCCGTCACGCCTTGATGCACCGCGCCGCCGCGGCCGCGCTGCTCGGTGCGGCGGCTGCGGCCCAGGCCGGCTCGCCGCCGCGGGGCTGCGACCGTCCCGTCGACGTCACGGCCGGCCAGCAGGACCGGCTGCTGCGCTTTGCCGCCCTTGTGCGCGAGGCCCTGGCCGGCTCGGGCGCCGAGGCCGCGCTGATCGCCCGCTCGGGCACCGACCTGTCGCGCTTCGGCCTGCGCTACTCGCATGCCGGCGTGGCGCTGGCTGGCGGCCTGGGTGCGGGCCCGGATGACGGCGCCGCCATGCCCTGGGCCGTGCGCCAGCTTTACTACGCCTGCGCCGAGGGCCGGCCGCGGCTGTTCGACCAGGGGCTGGCCGGCTTCGTCGCGGGCAGCGACGACGCGCAGGTGGGCTTCATCCGCGTGCTGCTGCTGCCGCCCGAGGCCGCCCAGCCGCTGGCCGCGGCCACGCGCGACAAGGCACTGGCGCTGGGCCTGCTGAACGCCCGCTACAGCGCCAACGCCTACCCCTTCAGCACCCGCTTCCAGAACTGCAACCAGTGGGTCGCCGAGCTGATCGCTGCGGCCAGCACCGGCAGCCGCTCGCGCGAGGCCGCCCAGGCCTGGCTGCGTCGCGAAGGCTATGCGCCCGAGCCGGTGCAGGCCTCGCCCTGGCTGATGCTGGCCGGCCATGCCGTGCCCTGGCTGCATTTCGGCGACCACCCCGTCGAGCAGCTCGACGCCGGCCGGGTGCAGACCAGCCTGCCCGACAGCCTCGAGGGCTTCGCGCAGCGGCGTTGGCCCGAGGCCCGCCGCATCGAGTTCTGCCACGGGCCGCACGGCGTGGTGCAGCGCGAGGGCGGCACGCCGCTGGCGGCGGGCTGCGTGCCGCAGCCGGGCGACCGGGTCAGCCCCTGGGGCTGAGTGCGCTGGCGCGGCGGCGCCACAAGCCCAGGCCGGCCAGGCCCAGCAGGGCGAGCACGGCCGTGGACGGCTCGGGCACCGGGCTGACGGTGAGGCTCAGGCGGTCCAGCCGGGTCGGGCTGGTGTCGCGCGACTCCACGCCGCCGACCAGCAGGCCGCCGTCGTATTTCGTCACGATGGTCTCCACCAGCAGCACCTTGTCGAGCTGGATGTCGCCGACCGTCGGCAGGGCGTTCCCCAGCGGCAGCATGCCGGGGCTGCCGATCAGGTCGATGGACCATTCGTAGCGCGGCGGCGTCCCCGGGGGCGTGTTGCAGCTGTCGCCGCTGCAGGCGACCGTCATGCCGAACAGCGTGAACTGGTCGTAGTGGCCCGCGGGCAGGATGCCCAGCGAGCCGTCGTAGAACCAGTTGTTGGTCTTGCCGAGGTAGTTGAGCGTCGAGCTCGCGGCGAAGCTGGCGCCGACGCTGATGCTGCCGTTGCCCAGCAGCTGCCAGGCGCGATCGAACTCCACATGCACCGGATCGACCCGCTGCACGGCGCTGGCGGACCAGGCCATCTGCACCGTGAAGCCCTGCCCCAGCCAATCCGCCAGCTGGTTGGGTGCGCCGGGGTCGTGCAGGTCGTCGAGCAGTACGTCGGTGAACTGCCCGGTCGTGGCGATGTTGAACTGGCTGTCAGCTTGCGCCGGCGCGGCCAACACCAGCGACGCCACCAGCACGGCAATGGACTTGAACATGTTGGACTCCCTGATGGCCCGGATCGGGCCGGGCAGGAGTCTGCAACCGTCTGTTTCGCGGCGTCATCCCTAACCTCGCGGGCGCGGCGCTCAGCCGCGCGCCGGGATCTGCAGCCCCCGCTGCACGGCCGGCCGGGCCAGGAAGGCCTGCAGCACGCGGTCCACCTCGCGGAAGTCGGCATAACCGACCAGCTCGCCGGCGCCGTAGAAGCCGATCAGGTTGTTGACCCAGGGGAACACCGCGATGTCGGCGATGCCGTAGTCGTCGCCCACCAGCCAGGCGCGGCCCTGCAGGTGGCGGTCCAGCACGCCCAGCAGCCGGCGCGACTCGGCCACGTAGCGGTCGCGCGGGCGCCTGTCCTCGTAGTCCTTGCCGGCGAACTTGTGGAAGAAGCCCAGCTGGCCAAACATCGGGCCCACCCCGCCCATCTGGAACATCAGCCACTGCAGCGCTTCATAGCGCCGCGCGGGGTCTTGCTCGACCGACGGCAGCAGCCGGCCGGTCTTCTCGGCGAGGTACACCAGGATGGCGCCGCTCTCGAACAGCGCCAGCGGCCGGCCGCCCGGGCCGTGGGGGTCGAGGATGGCGGGGATCTTGTTGTTCGGGTTCAGCGACAGGAACTCGGGGCTGAGCTGGTCCTGCGTGTCGAAGCTGACCAGGTGCGGCTCGTAGGTCAGGCCCAGTTCCTCCAGCGCGATGGACACCTAGACGCCGTTGGGTGTGGGCAGCGAGTACAGCTGCAGACGCTCGGGGTGGGCGGCGGGCCACTTCTGGGTGATGGGGAAAGCGCTGAGGGCGGTCATGGCGTCGGGGAACCGGTGGGAAGCGCAGCACTGTAGGCATGCTGCATTGCCCCTGCGTCAGCCGGGCCATCACGACGCGTGACAGGGGTTGGTGCGGCGTGCGCAGCCGTGTGCCCGCCCACAGGCTCGCCACGCCAGCCGCGCCGCGCGTGAAAATGCGCCCATGTCCCTCACCGCCCCCGCTGCCACGCCGCCGTCGCGGCTGGCCCTCTACCTGCAGCTGATCCGCTGGGACCGCCCGGCCGGCTGGCTGCTGCTGTTGTGGCCCACGCTGTCGGCCTTGTGGATCGCCGCGGACGGCTGGCCCGGCTGGCACCTGCTGGCGGTCTTCACGCTGGGCACGGTGCTGATGCGCTCGGCCGGCTGCTGCATCAACGATGTCGCCGACCGCGACTTCGACCGCCATGTGAAGCGCACCGCCGAGCGGCCCGTCACCACCGGCGCCGTGTCGGTGAAGGAGGCGCTGGGGCTGGGCGCGGCGCTGGCGCTGCTGTCGTTCGGGCTGGTGCTGACGACCAACCCGCCGGCCATCCTGCTGAGCTTCGCGGCGCTGGCCGTGGCCATCGTCTACCCGTTCGCCAAGCGCGTCATCGCAATGCCGCAGGCGGTGCTGGGCGTGGCGTTCTCGTTCGGCATCCCGATGGCGTTCGCCGCGGCGCTGGGCGGCGCCGAGTGGCAGCTGCGCGCGGTGCCGCTGTCGGCCTGGGCGCTGCTGGTGGGCAACCTGTTCTGGGTGCTGGCCTACGACACCGAGTACGCGATGGTGGACCGCGATGACGACCTGAAGATCGGCCTGCGTTCCTCGGCCATCGCGCTGGGCCGCTGGGACGTGGCGGGCATCATGATCTTCTACGCCGCCTACCTGGCGATGTGGGCCGGCATCGGCCTGCGGCTGGGCCTGGGGCGCTGGTACTTGCTGGGCATCGCGGTGGCGGCCGCGCAGGCGGCGTGGCATTACACGCTGATCCGCCGCCGGCACCGCGCGGGCTGCTTCACGGCCTTCCGCGCCAACCACTGGCTGGGCTTCGCGGTGTTCGCCGGCACGGTGCTGGACCTGGCGCTGCGCTGAGGGAATATGCCCGGGGCGCCGCCCCCGGGCCGCGTCGTGGCGGCGCTACATTGGCCGCCGCGGCCCGCGCCGCAGTCCAGTCACCAGGGAGTTTGTCGATGCCGAATGCTATCCGTCACCGCGCCGCGGCGGCCTTGCTGTTGTTGGGCCTGCTGGCCGGCTGTGGTGGGGGTCTGTCTCTTATACACATCTCCGAGCCCACGAGACGGACTCCTATC
>CAXDTK010000215.1:0-9522 GCA_963992225.1 uncultured Comamonadaceae bacterium
GAGCGCCGGACTGTTAATCCGTAGGTCCCTGGTTCGAGCCCAGGTCGGGGAGCCAAATCAAGCCTCATTCGCGAAAGCGGATGGGGCTTTTTCTTGTCCAGCCGAGAACCAAGCGATGAGCACTCTGCCCGCCTGCCCCCAGTGCCAATCCGCCTACACCTACGAGGACGGCGCGCAGCTGATTTGCCCGGAGTGCGGCCACGAATGGGCGGCTCAGGGGGCGACGGCCGCCGAGGCCGACGACGCGCTCGTCATCAAGGACGCGGTCGGCAACGTGCTACAGGACGGCGACACGGTGACCGTCATCAAGGACCTGAAGATCAAGGGCTCGTCCCTGGTCGTGAAGGTCGGTACCAAGGTCAAGAACATCCGCCTGACCGCCGGCGACCACGACATCGACTGCAGGATCGACGGCATCGGCGCGATGGGGCTGAAGTCGGCGTTCGTGAAGAAGCTGTGAGCCAGCGCTGCCGGCGGCCTGCACAGGCACCGTCGGCACAAAGGAAAACGCCCCGCGAGCGTCTCGACGGGGCGTCGTGATGGCGGGCGGTGGAGGCAGCGGGCCGCCTCCCCGCCGCGCGCTTACTTGCCGCAGCCCAGCGCCTTGATGCGGGCGTCCGCATCCCGCGCCTGGATCAGGCCATAGCCGAAGCTGCTGTCGCGCCCCGCAACGCCCAGGTTCTTGGCGCTCAGGTTCAGCGAGGTGCGCAGCTGGCTGGCCGTGCAGTTCAGGTTGCGCGCCCACACCACCGCGGCGACGGCGGACACGTGCGGCGTGGCCATCGAGGTGCCGTCGAAGTACGCGTAGTCCCAGGGCGCGACGCCCACCGAGGCAGTCTGGCCGAGCTGGTTCTTCATCGCGGCGCCTTCGGTGTCGGAGGCCGTCACCGACGGAATGTTGGTGACCGTGGTGCCCAGCGTGCCGCCGAACGAACCGGCCACGTTGTTGTAGACCACCGCGCCCACGCCGCCCGAGGCTGCACAGTTGTTGACCTTGACCGCGAAGTCGTAGGTGCCGCGCTGGATCAGGCAGACCTTGCCGGTCATGCTGCCCGCCGTGGCCGTGCCGCCCAGGCCGAAGTCGGCCAGCGGTGCCGTCACCGAGCCCATCGGCGAGCCTTCCATGCCGCCGGGTGCGTAGGTCGTCGTGCCGACCGACAGCGTGATGAGCTGGCCGGCCCCGTTGGGCACCGTGGACAGCACGTTGACGCCGGGGCCGGCGATCTCGACGTCCTTGTTGCGCTGCGAGAAGCTGGCCAGCGTGTTGTCCTCGGCCACCGCCGCCACCGACACCACCGAGGCGTAGCCCGCCGGGTAGGACGTGCGGGTGTTGCCATCGTTGCCCGCCGCGGCGATGGACAGGATGTTGTAGGTGTTCAGCAGCTGGTTGAACTTGCTGTCCTCGGTGCGGTTGGACACGCTGCCGCCCAGCGACATGCTGATGACGTTGGCCCCGGCCAGCCGGCATTTCTCGGCCGCGTTGGCCAGCGTGGAGCTGTAGGCCCAGCCGGCGGCATCGAAGACCTTGACGATGTGCAGCTTCAGCGACTGGTTCTCGCTGACACCCACCACGCCGGTGGCGTTGTTGAGTGCGCTGATGGTGCCGGCCACATGGGTGCCGTGGTGGTTCTCATCCGTGTACCACCAGCCGGTGCCGCTGTCGTACTCGCCGGTCACGTTGCTGCCGGCGGACAGGTCGGCATGGCCGCGGGCATAGCCCGAGTCGATGATGCAGACCTTGCGCGAGCTGGCGTCCGTGCCGGCCAGCTGGTCGGCCTGCACGGCCTTGATGCCCCAGGGCACCAGCTGGCCGGTCGCGTAGGGCGTGCCGGTGCTGGGCGAGGTGCCGGCGTAGGGGTAGCGGCGCACGTCCTCCTCGACGTACTCGACGTTGGGGTTGCGCGACAGGCCGTTCAGCGCGGCGGCCGGCACCTCCACGGCCATGGCGTCCATGCCGAGGATGTCGAGCTTGTGCTGGCCGCGCGCGGCCGTCACCGCGGCGCGGGCCTCGGCGGCCTTGCCCGGCTTGAAGGCCACGATGACGCGGGTGGTGTCGGCGGCCGACCAGGCGGCGCCGCTGCAGAGCAGGCCCAGGGCCAGACCGAGGGCGGAAAAGCGGAAACGGGATGCAGGGATCATGTCGGGTTCCAAATCGTTTCAGAAGCGTTCGGTCGCCATGCGGAAGGCCCCTTGCGTCACGTCTTGCCGCGCGACGCCACCTCTTCCAGCATGAGCAGAAATGACATGCTCCCATCCCGCCCGGCGGCCGTAACTCCGCGGAATCTCTTACGGGAAAGCACGCTGCGTGCGCACCGGCCACCGCGGCTAGGCCTCGTGGCGCCGCGGTGCGAGGCTCACGCCGCGCCGGTGTTGCCGGCCTCCTCGCGCGTCTTCCACAGCGACACCAGCACGCCGCCGGCGATCAGGCCGAAGGTGACCGACAGCGAGACCACCGCGGGGATCTTGCCGATGATGCCGACCAGGAAGATCTTGCTGCCGATGAAGACCAGCACCAGGGCCAGTGCGTACTTCAGGTACTTGAAGCGGTGGATCATCGCGGCCAGCGCGAAGTACAGCGCCCGCAGGCCCAGGATGGCGAAGATGTTGCTGGTGTAGACGATGAAGGGGTCGGTCGTGATCGCGAAGATCGCCGGCACCGAGTCCACCGCGAAGATCAGGTCCACGAACTCCACCAGCACCAGGGCCAGGAACAGCGGCGTGAACACGCGCTGCACCCGGCCGGTGCGGCGGTCCGTCTCGTGCACCCAGAAGGCATTGCCGCGCAGGCCCTCGGTGACCGGGATGTGCCGCTTCAGGAACTTGAGCAGCGGGTTGTTCGCGATGTCGGGCGTGTGGTCGGCAATGATCCACATCTTGATGCCGGTGACGATCAGGAAGGCGCCGAACAGATACAGCAGCCAGTTGAACTGGCTGACCAGCGTGGCGCCCAGCCCGATCATCATGGCGCGCAGCACGATCACGCCCAGGATGCCCCAGAACAGCACCCGGTGCTGGTACTGCCGCGGGATCGCGAAGAAGCCGAAGATCAGCGCGATGACGAACACGTTGTCCATGGACAGCGACTTCTCGATCATGAAGCCGGTGTAGTAGTCCATGCCGCTCTGGGCGCCGAGGTACCACCACACCCAGGCGCCGAACAGCAGGGCCACGCTGATGTAGCCGGCCGACAGCAGCAGGCTCTCACGCACGCCGATCTCGTGGTCGTCCTTGTGCAGCACGCCCAGGTCGAAGGCCAGTAGCGCCACGACGATGCCGACGAAGCTCAGCCACAGCCAGGCCGGCTTGCCGAGGAAGTCGGCCGAGAGGAAGGGAGTCAGGATGTCCATGCTGTGCCTCAGAGGACGGTGGCGACCACGGTGCCCAGGCCGCAGGCGCCGCTGAAGGCACCGAGCAGCGCGACATCGCGCCTGTCGTTGCCCAGGCGCCAGGCGTGGAAGGTGACGCCCAGCAGGACGACGGTCATGAGGGCGGGCAGCAGCGTGGCGGTGTCCATGGCGGAGTGCAAAGGGATGGGGAAGACGAACGGGAGGACGGGCAGGAGAAGAGGCCGGAGAAGAGGCGGGAGACCGCGGGCGCGCCGTCAGCCGGCCGCCAGCGGGCGACGGGTCGCCGCGGCCGGGCCGGCCTGGCGACGCCACAGCGCGACCAGCAGATGCAGGCCCAGCCCCAGCGCGAGCAGCGCCGCGGTGCCCAGGCCCCAGACGGTCCAGGTCACGAAGGCCAGGCCGTCGGCCAGCGCGGGCACGGCTTGCAGCAGGCGCTCCACCAGCGGGCCCAGCCCCGCCAGCACGTCGGTCAGCCAGGCCGCCACCTCGGGCGGCAACCAGGCGACCAGGCCGCCGGGCAAGGTCGGCACGCCCATGTCGGCCGCCGCGCCCGACCAGCTGCCGGCGTTGGAGATCGCCCAGACGGCGACCGCATGCAGGGCCCACACGGCCAGCGACCACAGGCCCGCGAGCGCAACGACGACCAACCAGCTCAGCGCGTAGAACAAGGCAACTCTCCCAAGAACGAATGGGCGGCAGTGTGGGGGCCGTGACATTTCGGACAAACCATATTTGTCCTCACCCAGAGTTAGTTTTTACGGAAGCATTGCGGCCTGGTTGCCGGGCAACGACGACGCGGTGTCGCGCGCACTGCCGGCCCTCAGCGCAGGGCTGTGCCCGGCCAGATGCGGCCCCTCTTCACACTGACTCACACTGACTCACACTGACTCACACTGACTCACACTGACTCACGCTGACTCGCGCCGACTCGCGCGCGCCCGCCCGGCGCGCCGCCCGGACCTCAGACCTCCAGCGTGTAGACCTCGGCGCCGGCGCGCTCGGCAGCCGAATGGCCGGCCAGCGCCTGGTCCCAGGCCGCGTCGGTGGCGCCGCGCTGGGCCGCCAGGTTGCGGGTCAGATCGGTGACTTCCTCGGCGCCGGCATCGAACTCCGCCACCTGGGTGCGATCCGCCAGCAAAAGCCGCGCCACCGGCTCGCTGCCCGAGGCGATCACCACCAGGTAGCGCGCCACCGGTCGACGCTGCTGCAGGCTGTGAGGTGCCGGCACCTCGTGGCCGTATCCGTCATTCATGGCTTCTCTCCTGTGGTCGGCAGCGGCAAGTTCGGTGCCCGCCAGCCCATCGTCTCAGACGCGTTGGCCGTCAGGCAAGCCCGCGCGCAGACCCGGGGACAGCGGGCCGCAGCCGCTCACCGCGATGACGATTTTGCGCGGCCAATGGGCGTGGCGGGTAAACATGGACGCTCGATTGAACCGTGGACGCTACATTTATTGAACCATCGTTTCATTCAACCAAACGTGACGCCTTCCCCCTCGGTTCGCCCGGCCTCCGGCCGGCCCGTTTCCATCGCCGCGCTGGGCGAATGCATGCTCGAACTGCAGGGCCAGGCCTTCGGCGCGCTGCAGCAGAGCTTCGGTGGCGACACGCTCAACACGGCGGTCTACCTGGCCCGCTGCGGCGGCGCCGGGTTGCGGGTGCACTACGCCACCGCGCTGGGCGACGACAGCCTCAGCAGCGGCCTGCTGGACCGCTGGGCCGCCGAAGGCGTGCAGACCGGCCTGGTGCAACGCCTGCCCGGGCGGCTGCCGGGGCTGTACCTGATCGAGCTGGACGCCGGCGGCGAGCGGCGCTTCCACTACTGGCGCGGCCAGGCGGCGGCCCGGTCCTATTTCGACCGGGCGGCCACCGCGCTGGAGGACCAGGCCGACGCGCTGGACGCGCTCTACCTGTCCGGCATCAGCCTGGCCATCCTGCCCCAGGCGGGCCGCGAGCGCGTGCTGGCGCTGATGACCCGCATGCGCGCCGCCGGCAAGGTGGTGGCCTTCGACAACAACTACCGGCCGCGGCTGTGGGACTCGGCCGCGGACGCCCGCTACTGGTACGGCCGGGCCTTCGCCGCCGCCACCGTCGCGCTGATCACCGCCGACGATCACCAGGCCTTGCATGCGCTGCACGACCTGGATGCCACCGTCGCCGCCGCCCAGGCGCTGCCGGTGACCGAGATCGCCATCAAGCGCGGCGCCCTGCCCACCCGCGTGGGCCTGGCGGGCGATTGGCAGGACGTGGCCACCGAGCCGGTGCCGCGCGTGGTGGACACCACCGCCGCGGGCGACTCGTTTGCCGCCGGCTACCTGAGCCGCCGGCTGCGCGGCGCGGCCCCGCCCGAGGCGGCGGCCTTCGGCAACCGGGTGGCGGCGCGCGTCATCCAGCATCCCGGCGCGCTGATCCCGCGCGAGGCCATGCAAGACCTGATCGGATAGGCGATGCGACTGACCTGCACCCTGGCGCTGGCCCTGGCCACTGCGGCCGGCCCCGGCCCCGGCCACGCCCAAGGCACGGCGCCGCTGCACCCCGCCACCTACGTCCATGCCGGCTGGGCCCGGACCGCCGGCGGCCAGGGCGGCAGGGTTCTGCGCGTGACCACGCTGGCCGCCGAGGGCCCCGGCAGCCTGAAGGCGGCGCTGGACACGCCGGGCCCGCGCATCATCGTGTTCGAGGTGGGCGGCGTCATCGACCTGGGCGGCAGGAGCTGGAAGCTGCGCGAAGGCCAGGTCACCATCGCCGGCCAGACCGCACCCGACCCCGGCATCACGCTCGTCAAGGGCGAGCTGGAGGTGTTTGCCAAGGACGTGATCCTGCAGCACCTGAGCATCCGGCCGGGCGCCTACGGGCGGCCCCGGCGCAGCGGCGGCGACCATGACGGCCTGTCCACCGGCGGCGGCGCGGCGCGCGTCATCGTGGACCACTGCACCTTTTCCTGGGCCACCGACGAGAACCTCACGGCCAGCGGCCCGCGCTTCGACGGCGCCACGCCCGACGACTGGCGCGCCGCCACCTCGCATGCCATCACCTTCAGCCACAACCTCATCTACGAGGGCCTGGGCGAGTCGGTGCATGTGAAGGGCGACCACAGCAAGGGCAGCCTGGTCCACGACAACGTCACGCAGCTCCTGCTGCTGGGCAACGTCTACGCCTCCAACCGCGAGCGCAACGCACTGTTCAAGGGTGGCGTGTGGGGCGCGATGGTCAACAACCTGATCTACAACCCCGGCGCGCGGGCGGTGCACTACAACCTCGTCGCCCACGAGTGGGTGGGCCGGCCCTACCAGACCGGCAGGATCACGCTGGCCGGCAACGTCTACCGCGCCGGGCCCGGCACCGCGCTGGGCCTGCCGCTGTTCACGCTGGGAGGCGTGGGCGATGTGCAGCTGTTCGAGCAGGACAACCTGGCCCAGGACCGCAACGGCCAGCCGCTGCCGATGACCGGCCGCTACACCAGCGGCCCGGCGCAGATCATCCCGGCCCGCGAGCCCTACCTGCCGGCCGGCCTGAGCTGGCTGCCGCCGCGCGAGCTGGAGAAGCTGCTGCCGCTGTACGTGGGCGCCCGCCCCTGGGCGCGCGACCCGCTGGACTTCAAGCAGCTGTCCGACATCGCCGAAGACAGGGGCATGCTCATCGACGACGAGACCCAGAACAACCCCGAGGGCCTGCCGCGGCGCAAGCCCACGCAGCGCGCCTTCGTCGAGGCCGACTGGAACCTGGCCGACATGAGCCCGAAGGCCGGCTGGGCGTCGCTGTTCACGCAGGTCGCCCGGTGAGCCTGCTGCGCCGCGAGCTGCTGGCCCTGCTCGCAGCGCCGCCCGCCTTGGCCGCAGTGGACTGCGCGAACGCGCCGGGCCAGCCCTATCTGCCGCCCTGCACGCCGTGGCCCCGCGGCATCGAGGGCCAGCGCCAGGCCGACATGGGCGATGGCCGCTTCATGAACCCGGTGCTGGCCGGCGACCGGCCCGACCCCACGGTGCTCAAGGACGGTGACGACTACTACCTCACCCACTCCAGCTTCGAGGCCGTGCCGGGGCTGCTGATCTGGCACTCGCGCGACCTCGTCAACTGGCGGCCGCTGGCCCCGGCGCTGCGGCAGGCGGTGGGCAGCGTCTGGGCGCCGGACCTGTGCAGGCACGGCGGCCGCTACTACCTCTACCTGCCGGTCAAGGCCGCGCCCAACGACATCCTGGTGATGTGGGCGGACCGCATCGAAGGCCCCTGGTCCACGCCGGTGGCGCTGGGCCTGCACAAGCACATCGACCCCACGCATGTGACGGGCGAGGACGGCCAGCGCTGGCTGTTCCTGTCCGGCGGCGACCGGGTGCGGCTGAGCGCCGACGGCTTGCGCGTGGAAGGGCCTGTCGAACATGTCTACGACCCCTGGCGCTACCCCGAGGACTGGGACGTCGAGAGCTTCTCGCCCGAAGGCCCCAAGCTGCTGCGCCACGGCGGCTGGTGGCACATGTTGCTGGCCGTGGGCGGCACCGCCGGCCCGCCGACCGGGCACATGGTCATCGCCGCACGCAGCCGCACACTGGACGGCCCGTGGGAGCAGGCCCCGCACAACCCGCTGATGCGCACCCGCTCGCCGCGCGAGCGCTGGTGGTCGCGCGGCCACGGCAGCCTGGTGCAGGGCCCGGCGGGCGACTGGTGGATGCTGTACCACGGCTACGAGAACGGCTTCCACACGCTGGGCCGGCAGATGCTGCTGGCGCCGGCCCGCTTCAGCGCGGACGGCTGGTTCCATGTGGATGTGGACGACGGCGCCCCGCTGCCCAAGCCGCGCGGCGGCAAGGCCGGGGCGCACGGCCTGGCGTTGTCCGACGACTTCAGCGGCGGGGCGCTCAAGCCGCACTGGCAGTTCCTCAGCGGCAGCGCCCAGATGGGCCGGGTGCGCGTGCAGGGCGGCCGGCTGCATCTGCGCGCCAGCGGCAGCAAGGGCCCTGGTGACAGCCCGCCGCTGGGCTTCATCCAGGGCGACCCGGCCTTCGAGATCGAGCTGGACCTGGACCTCGACGCGGGCGTGCAGGCCGGCCTGGTGATGTTCTACAGCCCGCGCCTGTATGCCGGCATGGGCGCCAACGCCAGGACCTTCCAGCTGCACCGCTACGGCCAGGACACCCGGCCGGTGCCCAAGCCCGCCGGCATCGCCCTGCGCCTGCAGCTGCGGCTGCGCTGCGTGCGGCATGTGCTGACCCTCTACAGCCGCGCCGACGCCACCCGGCCCTGGACCAAGTTCCCGGTGCAGATGGACGTGACCGGCTACCACCACAACACCGCGGGCGGCTTCGCCAGCCTGCGCCCGGCGCTCTACGCCGCGGGCAACGGCGAGGCCCGCATCTCGAACCTGCGCTACCGCGCCATCGATTGAGAAGTTCAGAAGGAGACAAGCCATGAAGAAGACCCTCACCCTGCTCGCCACCGCGCTGCTCGGCAGCAGCACCTTCGCGCTGGAGCTGAAGTCCGCCGACGTCCACAACAGCGACGACTACCCCACCGTGGCCGCGGTCAAGCACCTGGGCCAGCTGCTGGCCAAGAGCAGCGGCGGCACGCTGACCGTCAAGGTGTTCAACAAGGGCGCGCTGGGCAGCGAGAAGGAGACGGTGGACCAGGTCAAGCTGGGTGCGCTGGCCATGACCCGCGTCAACCTGGGCCAGCTCACGGCCATGTGCCCCAAGACGCTGGTGCCCGCCCTGCCCTTCCTGTTCCGCGACACGGCCCACATGCGCCGGGCCTACGACGGCGCGCCGGGTGCCGAGATCCTGAAGGCCTGCGAGCACCAGGGCATGGTGGGGCTGGCGCTGTACGACTCCGGCGCCCGCTCCATCTACGCCCGCAAGCCCGTCAAGACGCTGGCCGACATGAAGGGTCTGAAGATCCGCGTGCAGCAGACCGAGCTGTGGGTGGCCGCCATGACGGCGCTGGGCGCCAACCCCTCGCCCATGCCCATCGGCGAGGTCTACACGGGCCTGAAGACCGGCCTCATCGACGCGGCCGAGAACAACGTGCCCAGCTACGAGGGCTTCCGCCACATGGAGGCCGCCAGGTTCTACAGCCGCACCGAGCATGCGATGACGCCGGAGGGCCTGTTCATCAGCAAGAAGGTCTGGGACAAGCTGACGCCCTGTCTCTTATACACATCTCCGAGCCCACGAGACGGACTCCTATCT
>CAXDTK010000216.1:0-9520 GCA_963992225.1 uncultured Comamonadaceae bacterium
CTCCAGGAGTACCCCGATGCCCCAGTACACCCCGCCCATGCGTGACATGCAGTTCGTCATGCACGAGCTGCTGAACGTTGTCGACGAGCTGAAGATGCTCCCCGGCCACGAGGACATCGACGCCGACACCATCAACGCGGTGCTCGAGGAAGGCGGCAAGTTCGCGGCCGAAGTCATCGCCCCCATCAACCTCAGCGGCGACGCCGAGGGCTGCACGCTTGACAAGGCCAGCCACGAGGTGACGGCCCCCAAGGGCTTCAAGGAAGCCTACAAGCAGTACGTCGAAGGCGGCTGGCCGGCTCTGAGCTGCGACCCGCAGTTCGGCGGCCAGGGCCTGCCGCACCTGGTGAACCAGTTCTTCTACGAGATGCTGAACTCGGCCAACCAGGCGTGGACGATGTACCCGGGCCTGAGCCACGGCGCCTACGAGGCCCTGCATGCGCACGGCACGCCCGAGCAGCAGGCCACCTACCTGCCCAAGCTGACCAGCGGCGAGTGGACCGGCACCATGTGCCTGACCGAGCCGCACTGCGGCACGGACCTCGGCATGCTGCGCACCAAGGCCGAGCCGCAGCCCGACGGCACCTACCGCATCACCGGTGCCAAGATCTTCATCTCGGCCGGCGAGCACGACATGGCCGACAACATCATCCACCTGGTGCTGGCGCGCCTGCCGGATGCGCCGGCCGGCTCCAAGGGCATCTCGCTGTTCGTGGTGCCCAAGTTCAACGTCAACGCGGACGGCTCGCTGGGCTCGCGCAACGGCATCTTCTGCGCCGGCCTGGAGCACAAGATGGGCATCCACGGCAACGCCACCGCGCAGATCGTGCTGGAGAACGCCGTGGGCACCATGGTGGGCCAGCCCAACAAGGGCCTGGCCGCCATGTTCGTCATGATGAACGCCGCCCGCCTGGGCGTGGGCAACCAGTCGCTGGGCCTGACCGAGGTGGCCTACCAGAACGCCGTGGCCTACGCGAAGGACCGCCTGCAGATGCGTGCGCTGTCCGGCCCCAAGGCGCCGGACAAGCCGGCCGACCCCATCATCGTGCACCCCGACGTGCGCAAGATGCTGCTGACCGCGCGCGCCTTCGCCGAGGGCGGCCGCATGTTGCAGGCCTACACGGTGCTGCAGCTGGACAAGGCGCTGAAGAGCGACGACGAGGACGAGCGCAAGGAATGCGATGCCGAAGTCGCGCTGCTGACGCCCATCATCAAGGCCTTCATCACCGACAACGGCTGGCTGGCCACGTCGCACTGCCTGCAGGTGTACGGCGGCCACGGCTTCATCCACGAGTGGGGCATGGAGCAGTTCGTGCGCGATGCGCGCATCAACATGATCTACGAGGGCACCAACACCATCCAGTCGCTGGACCTGCTGGGCCGCAAGGTGCTGGGCAACAACGGCGCCACGCTGAAGAAGTTCGGCAAGAAGATCGCCGCCTTCATCGAGGAAGAGGGCACCAACGAGGCCATGCAGGAGTTCGTGAACCCGCTGGCCGACCTGGGCGACAAGGTCAACAAGCTGACGCAGGAAATCGGCATGAAGGCCTTCGGCAACCCGGACGAGGTGGGCGCCGCCGCGGTGGACTACCTGCGCGTGGTGGGCCACATGACCTTTGCCTACTTCTTCGCCCAGGCTGCCAAGATCGCGCTGGCCAAGAAGGACAGCGGCGACCCGTTCTACACCGCCAAGCTGGCCACGGCGCGCTTCTACTTTGCCAAGCTGCTGCCCGAGACGGCCACGCTGATCCGCACCTGCCGTGCGGGCCTGGCGCCGCTGATGGAAATGGAAGAAGCGCTGTTCTGACGCGCCACCGACGACAAGGATGCCCCGATGAAATTCCTGTTCGCTGCTGCCCTGCTGTTGCCCGCGTTTGCGTTCGCGCAGACCTCACCCGTGGGCCTGTGGAAGACCATCGACGACGACGGCAAAACCGCGAAGTCGCTGGTCCGCATCAGCGAACAGGGGGGCGCCCTCGTCGGCAACATCGAGAAGCTGCTGGACCCGACCACCGAGCCCAACGCCAAGTGCGACAAGTGCAAGGACGACCGCAAGGATCAGCCCGTCTTGGGCCTGCAGATCATCCGCGGCGTCAAGGGCGATGGCGATGGCCATTGGGGTGGCGGCGAGATCCTGGACCCCAACAACGGCAAGACCTACCGCACGCGCTTGAAGCCCGTGGACGGTGGCAAGAAACTGGAGATGCGCGGCTACATCGGCCCCTTCTACCGCACGCAGACGTGGATTCGCGTCGAGTGAATTGAACGAATATCTTTAGGAGATAGAACCCATGAGTCGATTCCAAGTCCGCAAGGTCGCCGTGCTCGGCGCCGGCGTGATGGGCGCGCAGATCGCGGCCCACCTCGTCAACTGCAAGGTGCCGGTCGTGCTGTTCGACCTGCCCGCCAAGGAAGGCCCGAAGAACGGCATCGTCACCAAGGCGGTGGAAGGGCTCAAGAAGCTCAAGCCCGCGCCGCTGGGCGACGCCGCGGAGGCCGCGCTGATCCAGCAGGCCAACTACGAAGAGCACCTCGAAGTCCTGAAGGGCTGCGACCTCATCATCGAGGCCATCGCCGAGCGCATGGACTGGAAGCTGGACCTGTACACCAAGATCGCGCCGTTCGTCGCCCCGCACGCGATCGTTGCGTCCAACACGTCGGGCCTGTCGATCACCAAGCTCAGCGAAGTCCTGCCCGAGGAAATCAAGCCGCGCTTCTGCGGCATCCACTTCTTCAATCCACCGCGCTACATGGCGCTGGTCGAGTTGATCAACACGCCGACCACGCAGCCGGAAATCCTCGACCAGCTGGAAGCCTTCGTCACCACGTCGCTGGGCAAGAGCGTCGTGCGCGCCCACGACACGCCCAACTTCGTCGCCAACCGCGTCGGCATCGCCGGCATGATGGCCACGATGATCGAGGCCGAGAAGTTCGGCCTCTCCGTGGACGTCGTCGACGACCTGACCGGCAAGAAGCTGGGCCGCGCGTCGTCGGGCACCTTCCGCACCGCGGACGTCGTGGGCCTGGACACCATGGCCCACGTCGTCAAGACGATGCAGGACAACCTGAAGGACGACCCGTTTTACTCGACCTACGCCACGCCCAAGGTGCTGGCCGGCCTGATCGAGAAGGGCGCGCTGGGCCAGAAGACCGGCGCCGGCTTCTACAAGAAGATCGGCAAGGACATCCAGCGCCTGGACTTCGCCACGGGTGAGTACGTCGCCGGCGGCAAGAAGGCCGACGAGATCGTCGCCCGCATGCTGAAGAAGGCCCCGGCCGACCGCCTCAAGCTGCTGCGCGAATCCACCAATCCGCAAGCCCAGTTCCTGTGGGCCATCCTGCGCGACAGCTTCCACTACGCCGCCGTGCACCTGGCCACCGTGGCGGACACGGCGCGCGAGATCGACTTCGCGATGCGCTGGGGCTTCGGCAGCAGCCAAGGTCCGTTCGAGCTGTGGCAGGCCGCCGGCTGGAAGCAGGTCGCCGAGTGGATCTCCGCCGACATCGCCGACGGCAAGACGCTGTCCAGCGCACCGCTGCCGGCCTGGGTCACCGAAGGCCCCGTGGCCGAAGCCGGTGGTGTGCACACGCCTGCGGGCTCGTGGAGCGCTCTAGAGGCCAAGTTCAAGCCGCGCAGCGAGCTGCCGGTCTACGCCCGCCAGGCCTTCCGTGAATCCCTGCTCGGCACCGGCGCCGCCGACCCGCTGAAGTCGGGCACCGAACTGTTCAAGAACGACGAAGTGCGCGTCTGGACGCTGGACGGCAAGGTCGTCATCGCCTCCATCACCGCCAAGCTGCACCTGATCAGCCCGGCCGTCACCGAAGGTCTTTTGCGCGCCGTCGAGATCGCCGAAGCCGACTACCAGGGCCTGGTGATCTGGAGCCCGGACGACGTGTTCTCCGCTGGCGCCAACCTGGAAAGCCTGATGCCCGTCTTCATGAAGATGGGCAGCAAGGGCATCGCGCCGGAAGAGAAGAAGCTGCAGGACATGATGCTGCGCCTGCGCTACGCCAGCGTGCCGGTCGTCGCCGCGATGCGCGGCCTGGCGCTGGGCGGTGGTGCCGAGCTGGCCGTGCATTGCGCACGCCGTGTGGCGCACGTCGAGAGCTATGTGGGCCTGGTCGAAGTCGGCGTGGGCCTGGTGCCCGGCGGCGGCGGCCTGACCTACATCGCCCGCCGCGCTGCCGAGATGGCCGCGGCCGGCAATGCCGGTGCCGACATCCTGAGCTTCCTGAAGGACGGTTTCCTGACCGCGGCCACGGCCAAGGTCGCGACGTCCGCTCACGAAGCCAAGAAGAACGGCTTCCTGCTGGACAGCGACATCATCGTCCCGCACAAGGACGAGCTGCTGCACGTCGCCACGGCCACCGCCATTGGCATGTCCGAGGCCGGCTACCGCCCGCCGCACAAGGCGCTGTTCCCCGTCGCCGGCCGCAGTGGCATCGCGACGATCAAGGGCCAGGTTGCCAACATGCGCGACGGCGGCTTCGTCAGCGCGCACGACTACCACCTGGCCGCGGCGATTGCCGACGTGGTCTGCGGCGGCGAGGTCGAGGCCGGTTCCCTCGTCACCGAGGAGTACCTGATGGCGCTGGAGCGCAAGCACTTCTGCAGCTTGCTCGACAACCCGAAGACTCAAGAGCGGATCATGGGCATGCTCCAAACGGGCAAGCCGGTGCGCAACTGAGAACGGAAATGAACCGGCTTCAACGCACGCTCGCCAAGCTGGACGGTTTGCCCGGCCCGCTGCGTGGGCCTGCGCGCAACTTCGCGCTGCGGCGTGCGGTGCCTTTCACCGGCACGGCGTCGCTGGATTTCGTCGCGCTCACCCCCGAGCGCAGCGAGATCCGCGTCGCCAACAAGCGTCCGGTGCAGAACCACATCAAGGGCGTGCATGCGGCCGCGATGGCACTGGTGGCCGAAACGGCCACCGGCATGGTGGTGGGCATGAACGTGCGTGACGACTGCCTGCCGCTGTGCAAGTCACTGCAGGTGAACTTCAAGAAGCGTGCGACGGGTGGCCTGACCGCCAAGGCCCATCTCACCGACGTTCAGCGTGCCGCCATGGCCAGCGAGACCAAGGGTGAAGTGCGGGTCGCCGTGACCGTGACCGACGAAGCCGGCATCGAGCCGATCGAGTGTGAATTTGTCTGGGCCTGGGTGCCCAAGGAAAAGTCCCAGGCCTGAGCAACCAAAAGGCTCGCAAGGGCCTTAAAGGAACGAACATGAGCAAGCAAGTCCAAGACGCCTACATCGTTGCCGCCACCCGTCTGCCCATCGGCAAGAGCGGCCGCGGCTACTTCAAGAACACCCGCCCCGACGAGATGCTCGTCAAGGTCATGCAGGCCGTGCTGGCGCAAGCCCCGGGCCTGGACCCTGCGGCCATTGAGGACGCCATCGTCGGCTGCTCCTTCCCCGAGGGCGAACAGGGCATGAACATCGCCCGCGTGGCCTCGGTGCTGGCCGGCCTGGGCCCCACCATCGGCGGCGTGACCATCAATCGTTACTGCGCCTCCGGCATCACCGCCGTGCAGATGGCCGCGGACCGCATCCGCGTCGGCGAGGCCGACGTGATGTTCGCCGGCGGCGTCGAGTCGATGTCCATGATCCCGATGGGCGGCAACAAGCCCAGCTTGAGCCCGCTGATCTTCGAGCGTGACGAGAACATCGGCATCGCCTACGGCATGGGCCTGACGGCCGAGAAGGTCGCCGCGCAGTGGAAGATCAGCCGCGAGGCGCAGGACGCGTTCTCGGTGGAGTCCCACCGCCGCGCCGTGGCCGCCATGGCTGCCGGCCACTTCGATGCCGAGATGACGCCGTTCGATGTGATCGAGCGCACGCCCAACTTGGCCGACGGCACCGTCAACACCAAGACCCGCACCGTCAAGCTCGACGAAGGCGCGCGCCCCGACACGTCGCTGGAAGGCCTGGCCAAGCTCAAGCCTGTGTTCGCCGCCAAGGGCAGCGTCACCGCCGGCAACAGCTCGCAGACCTCCGACGGCTCGGGCGGCCTGCTGATCGTCAGCGAAGCCGCGCTGAAGCGCTTCAACCTGACGCCGCTGGCTCGCTTCGTGTCGTTCGCCGTGCGCGGCGTGCCGCCTGAGATCATGGGCATCGGCCCCATCGAGGCCATCCCGGCCGCGCTGAAGGCCGCCGGCATCAGCGCCGCCGACCTGGACTGGGTCGAGCTGAACGAAGCCTTCGCCGCACAGTCGCTGGCCGTGCTGAACGACCTCGACAGCAAGGGCATCGTGCTGGACCGCAGCAAGGTCAACCCGAACGGCGGCGCCATCGCGCTGGGCCACCCGCTGGGCGCCACCGGCGCCATCCGCGCGGCCTCGGTCATCCACGGCCTGCGCCGCACCGGCGGCAAGTACGGCATGGTGACCATGTGCGTGGGCGCCGGCCAGGGCGCCGCCGGTATCTTCGAGCGCCTGTAAGACAGACCACCCCCTACCGGCTTCGCCGGCCCCCTCGAGGGGGCGCCCTCAGCGGCCTGGCAAAGCCAGCTCCGCGAGGGGCCGCTGGGGAAGGCACCACATGCAATCAGTGCGGGATCACGGCAGGGATGACGTTTCATGAACAGACGCAAGCTGCTTAGATCGTCCACGGTGTTGCTCGCGGCGGCGCCCCTGGCCGGCTGCTCGGGCCGGCTCAAGACCTTCACGACCTGGCAGCAGGCCCGCCAGGCCGTGCTGGACCTGCTGTTCCACGACAAGCTCGTGCAGGGCAATGCCTGGAACCTCAGCCAGGTGCTGCAGCATCTGGCCCAGAGCGTCGAGTTCTCGATGCAGGGCTACCCGGCGCTGAAGGGCGCCTGGTTCCGCTCGACGCTCGGGTCAGCGGCCTTCGGCGTGTTCGACGCGCAGGGTGAGATGCGACACGACCTGGCCGAGCCCATTCCCGGCGCACCGGCGCTGGATGCGTCGCAGCCGCTGAAGGCCTCGGTCAACCGGCTGCTGGCCGCGATGGACGCCTTCGCGGAGTTCGGCGGCCCGTTGCGCCCGCACTTCGCCTACGGCGAGTTGACCAAGCGCCAGTACGAGCGCGCCCACCTCATGCACCTGGGCAACCACTGGACGCAGTTCCACGCAAGCGTGGCGCAGGCCTGAAGCGGCGGCATGACGTCGCCGTGCCTGCGCAACGCCCGGACAATGGCGGCTTCTGCGGTGGTGCCGCGAGGCCGCGCCGCGGCGTCGTGCACTCCGGCCGATGCGGCGCCCCACCGCCATCCCTGAAAGGCAAGCCATGACCATCAAGACCTACACGCTCAACGGCGTCGCGACCCTGGAGATCGCCCGCCCCGAGAAGAAGAACGCGATCACCCAGGCCATGTACCAGGCGCTGGCCGATGCGCTGCGCGCCGCCGACGCCGACAAGTCGGTGCGTGCGGTGCTGATCACCGGCCAGCCGGGCATCTTCACGTCGGGCAACGACCTGGAGGATTTCATGGCTGGCCCGGTGCGTGGCGAGGAGGCGCCCACCTTCCAGTTCATGCATGCGCTGGTGGACTGCGGCAAGCCCGTCGTGGCCGCCGTAACCGGTGCCGCCATCGGCATCGGCACGACCATGCTGCTGCACTGCGATCTGGTGTTCGTGGCCGACGACGCCCGCCTGGCCATGCCCTTCGTGGGGCTGGGGCTGGTGCCCGAGTTCGCGTCCAGCGTGGTGGTGCCGCAGCTGATGGGCAACCGCCGCGCGGCCGAGAAGCTGCTGCTGGGCGACCCCTTCACGGGCGAGCAGGCGGTGGAATGCGGCATCGCCAACCGCGTGCTGCCGGGCAGCGAGGTGGTCAACCACGCACGGCGCATCGCCGAACGCTTCAACCACCTGGCCCCCGGCGCGGTGCGCGACAGCAAGCGCCTGATCCGCGAGCCCCAGCGCGAGGCCGTCAAGGCGGCCATCACGCGCGAGGCCCAGATCTTCGGCGCCCGCCTGCGCAGCCCGGAAGCCATGGAGGCCTTCCAGGCCTTCTTCCAGAAGCGCGCCCCGGACTTTTCCAAGTTCGAGTGAGCGCTTGGGGCCAGGGCGCTATCTGCGGACCAGGCCGATCAGCAGGCCGATGACGGCCAGGATCAGGAAGCCGTAGAACAGGATCTGGGCAAAGCCGGCCGCGCTGGCCGCGATGCCCGTGAAGCCGAACACGGCCGCGATCAGGGCGATGACGAAGAAGATGATGGCGTAACGCAGCATGGCGAACTCCTCACGGTTGATGCCTGAATGGCGGACAGCTGAAGCCTAGGGGCGGCGCCGTCGGCCCCCTGAAGGACGGCGCAGGGGCCTGCGGTCGGACAGCACTGACGCCGTTACAGCCGAGATGACCCCCGATGCAGATGACGTCGCGAAATGGCTGCTGGGCCCGGTGCTGCTGTGGCAGGGGCGCCGCGTGCGTGCCACGGCGCTGCGCCTGCCGGAGGCGGCAGGTGAGCGGTCACGGGACGGCGGCGCACTGCGCCTGCTCATCGTGGGCGATTCCTCGGCTGCTGGCGTCGGCGCGGCGCATCAGCAGGAGGCTCTCGCAGGCCGGCTGGCGCAGGCGCTGGCGACGCGGCTGGGCCAGCCGGTGGGCTGGCAGCTGGTGGCCGTCAGCGGCCATCGCAGCAGCCAGGCGCTGGCCCACCTGCAGACCACCGAACTCGCGCCGGCCGATGTGCTGATCACCGCGCTGGGGGTCAACGATGTGGTCGACCAGGTGCCGCCGCACGAGGCGCTGGCGGCGCTGCAAGCCATTGACGCGCTGGTGCGCGAGCGCGCCGGCGTGCGGCTGAGCCTGCACTGCGCGGCGCCGCCCATGCACCGCTTCACGCTGCTGCCGCAGCCGCTGCGCTGGTTCTTCGGCCGCCAGGCCGCGGCGTTCAATGCGGCGCTGGCCCTTGCGGTCGCGGGCCAGCCCGGCCGGCACGTGGTGACGATGCCGGCGGCATGGCAGCGCGAGGCCCACACGCTGCTGGCGGCCGACGGCTTCCACCCCGGCCCGCGCGGCTATGCGCTGTGGGCCGAGGCGCTGGCCGATCAGGTCACCGCGGGCCTGGACTTGCCTTCGCGGTCGATGGCCACATAGGTCAGGTTGGCCTCGGTCACCTTGACCACGTGCAGGTTCTCGGGGTCGCGTTCGGCCATCACCTCGACGTGCACGGTGATGGAGGTGCGGCCTACGCGGGTCACGGTGGCGTAGAAGCTCAGCAGGTCGCCGATGGAGACCGGCTGCTTGAAGACGAACTCGTTGACGGCCACCGTCGTGACGCGGCCGCGCGAGATGCGGGCCGGCAGGATGGAGCCGGCGATGTCCACCTGGGCCATGATCCAGCCGCCGAAGATGTCGCCGTTGGCATTGGCATCGGCGGGCATGGGCATCACGCGCAGCACCAGCTGGCGGTCGCCCCCGGCGGGCATCGGAGAGGGGTTTGAACTCATGGGCCGATTGTCCCCGCTGGGCCGTCCGTGCGGGCGGGTGCGGCCATGTTCAGAAGCTCTGCCAGCCGTGGTGGGCGTCGGCCGCCGGCCGCGCGGCCGGCGCGG
>CAXDTK010000217.1:0-9415 GCA_963992225.1 uncultured Comamonadaceae bacterium
GTCGTTTCGTCCCTGGTCGCAGCCAACTCGACGCGGGCTACACCTTCAGCTTCAAGCGATGATGGCAAATCGAACGCGCGCACGGTGGTGCCCTCGGCAAGAACAGAGGCCCGCTGCACTGCGTTGCGCAGCTCGCGCACGTTACCCGGCCAGGGGTAGGCCGACAGCGCCACCAGCGCCGCCGGCGTGAAGCGGCGCGTGACGCCCTCCTGCTCGCTGATCGCGCTCAGGAAATGCTCGGCCAGCAGCGGGATGTCGGCGGCGCGCTCGCGCAGCGGTGGCAGGTCGATCGGGAAGATGTTGAGCCGGTACAGCAAGTCCTCGCGCAGCCGGCCGGTGGCCACCGCCTGGTAGGGCGAGCGGTTGGTGGCCGCGATGATGCGCACGTCGGTCTCCTGGCTGGTGGTGCTACCCACGCGCATGAAGCGCCCGGTCTCCAGCACGCGCAGCAGCTTGACCTGCAGCTCCAGCGGCATCTCGGTGATCTCGTCCAGGAACAGCGTGCCGCCGCTGGCGCGCTCGAAGAAGCCCTGGTGCTGGCGCTCGGCGCCGGTGAAGCTGCCCTTCTCGTGGCCGAAGATCTCGCTCTCGATCAGGTTGGGGCTGATGGCGCCGCAGTTGACGGCCAGGAAGGGCCGCTTGCGGCGGCGGCTGAGGTCGTGCACGGTCTGCGCCACCACCTCCTTGCCGGTGCCGGACTCGCCGGTGATGAACACCGACACGCTGGTGCCGGCCACGCGCGAGATCTGCTGGTAGATGCGCTGCATGGGCGCACTGCGGCCCCACAGGTGGCCGAAATGGCCCGACTGCTCCAGGTTGGCGGTCAGGTCCTCGACCTCGGCCTGCAGCGCCGCCGGCTTCATGATGCGCGACAGCACGCCCTGCAGCTGCTTCAGGTTGACGGGCTTGACGAGGTAGTCGGCCGCGCCCAGGCGCAGCGCCTGGATGGAGGTCTCGAGATTGGCGTGGCCGGTGCACAGCACCACTTCGGAATTGGCCACCAGCTTGGGGTCGGCCAGCAGGTCCATGCCGTTGCCGTCGGGCAGCCGCAGGTCCAGCAGCAGGATGTCGGGCTGCTGCAGCGAGATCTGCCGCCGCGCGTCCCGCAGGGTATGGGCCACCGCCACCGTGAACTGTTCGCCTGCGATCAGGGCGCGCAAGGACGCGGCCGAATCGGGGTCGTCGTCCACCACCAGGGCATGCGGCATCGGGATCGTTTCCTTACAGAGTTGTATGCCGTTAGGCTGAGAAGAATCGTCATTCTGATCACATTTGGCGACCGCCGGACGGGATTTCCTCCAGCCTAGGGGTGCGCCCCCGCAAACATGGGTTCGGGCACGCGGCTTGCCAGTTGTTGCGGCACCCGATCCGGGGCTGCTGCGCGGAGTTCCGCTCATGTCCCATTTACCCAGTTCATCGTCCTCTTGCGCTGCGGACACGCGCGATGCCTGCGGGCGCCTGGCGGCCGGCGCGGCGCTGGTGGCCCTGCTGGCCCTGGCGTGGCGACGCTGCCAGGAGCGCCACAGTCATCGCCGCAGCGCCCGGTCGCCCCGCGCGCCGCGCGCCGAGCAGACCTGGGAAGCCGAAGGGGGGCGACCGACACCGTCCGAACAGGACGTCAGCACGCCCCCCACCTCGGCCAGCAAGCCCGGCGGCTGAACGGTGCCGGCAACATTTGCCGCAACCCGCTGCAAGCAGGTCTCACCCATGACACAAGCTCCCATTCCCGGCCAGCCCACGCCGCCCGTGCCCGGCGCGCATGAGGACGACGATTCCATCGCCGGTGAAGAGGACCCGGGCGCCGCCCTGGACGACTTGCGCAAGCCGCCGACGCCCCGCCCCGCGATGCCGCCGCCGCAGCGCTGAGCGGGCCGGGCCGCTCGCCGCCCCGCCGGGCACACCGCTTGCCATAGCGCCGCACAAGCCAGGCGCACTGGCGGCTCCAAGGCATTCATGAAACAAAAGGGCGGCTGGCGGCGTGCCGGCCTGGTGTGGGCATTGAGCCTGGCCTGGGTTCTGGCCGGCGCGGCGGCCTGCGGCCATCTGCTGGAGCGAGACCGGCAGGTGCAACCGCTGCCGCCGCGCCAGGCCGCCGAGCGGGTGAAGCTGGTGGGCGCCGACGGGCCGGTGGGCCCCGCCGCGGAGGCGCGGGACCTGGCCGCCGTGCGTGCCGAGGGCAGCGCGGCGCTGTTCGAGCGTCATCTCGGTGTGCTGGCGGCCGGCGGCGACACGCGGCTGCTGCGCGGCAACACCGCCAAGCTGCTGATCGACGGCCCGGCCACCTTCGCGGCCATGAAGAGCGCCATCGCGGCGGCGCGGCATCGCATCCTGGTGGAGTTCTACATCGTCGAGGACGAGGGCGTGGCGGCCGAGGTGGCCGACCTGCTGCTGCGCAAGGCGGCGCAGGGCGTCAGCGTGGCGCTGATGTACGACAGCGTCGGGTCGCTGGGCACCGAGAGCAACTTCTTCGACCGGCTGCGCGACGGCGGCATCGCCGTCTGTGCCTTCAACCCCATCAACCCGCTGGAGCGCCCCGGCCACTGGGGCCTGGTGCAGCGCAACCACCGCAAGGTGCTGGCGGTGGACAGCGACGTGGCCTTCACCGGCGGCATCAACCTGAGCAACGTGTACGCGGAAGGCTCGTTCAGCAGCGCGCGGCGACGCAAGCCGGCCGCCGATCCCGACAAGAACGGCTGGCGCGACACCCAGGTCGAGCTGCGCGGCCCGGTGGTGCCGGCGCTGGCCACGGTGTTCCGCGAATCGTGGATGCAGCAGGGCTGCAAGGGCGAGCTGCCGCCGGCCCCGCCGCCGCGCGTGGCCACACCCGGGCAGCGGGTGGTGCAGCTGGTGGCGGGCGACCCGGCCAACGGCATCAACCCCACCTACACCGCGCTGCTGCGCGCCGTCGATGCGGCCCAGCGCAGCGTGCAGCTGACCATGGCCTATTTCGCGCCGGGGCCGGAACTCATCCAGGCGCTGTGCGACGCGGCACGGCGCGGCGTGGACGTGGCGCTGGTGCTGCCCGGCCGCAGCGACGTGACGCTGGTGTTGCACGCGGCGCGCGCCCGCTACGCGCAGCTGCTGGAGGCGGGCGTGAAGATCCACGAGATGTCGCATGCCGTCATGCATGCCAAGACCGCCGTCGTCGACGGCGTGTTCTCCAGCGTCGGCTCCAGCAACCTCGACTGGCGCAGCATCGTCGGCAACAACGAGATCGACGTCATCGTGCTGGGCGACGACTTCGGCCAGCAGATGCAGGACTTGTTCGCCCGCGACGTGGCGGCCTCGCAGCCCATCAAGGCCGAGCCGTGGTCGCGGCGCGGGCTGCGGCAGCGGCTGCTGGAGGGCTTCGCCCGCATCGTGGAGCCGCTGCTGTGAGCGGCCGCCAGCGCTCAGCCGGCGCCCGCGCTGGCGCCCTGGTTCAACAGGTGCTCGCCCAGCGCGGCCGGGTCGGTGCCGGCGGCCGCCACCGCTTCCTCGAACTGCGACGCCGTGATGCCGAAGGCTTCGCACCACTGCGCCACGTTGGCCGGATCGCTGCTGTCGACGCGGTCGGGCAACGCCGGGTGGAGAGGGATGGGGTCGGTAGCCATGGCAGGTCCGGGTTGAACAGATCGCCGGCGCGGGCAAACGGCGCACCGGCGTGGCGCTGGCGCGCCGTTTGCCTCATCGGGCCACTTCGCCTTTCCTCTGCTGTCTCAAGGAGTCAAGCCATGCAATCTGAAGCTGTTCTCGCGCGGGCCGACGGCCACGACGATCAAGCCTCGTGGCAACCCGCGCCGAACGGCGTGGGGGACCGCAGCGGCACGCCCGCCGCCAACATGCCCTCGGCCCATGACGGCGCCCGCCAGGAGCGCCCTCGCCGCCCGGGCGGCAGCACGATGGGCCGCCTGATGTGGCGCAGCCGCACCCGCACCGCCGGCATCCGCTTCGAATGGGCCATGCGGTCCTGCGGCCCGGTGCTGCGCGTCGTGGCCACCTGGACCGACCACGAGGGCCAGCCGCACCACACCTCGTATTCGGTGCAGTGCAACGGCCTGGAAGGCGCGCTCGACCGCGCCATCGCCTCGCGGGTGTCCTGCGGCGCCCCCATGCCGGACCGTGAGGACCTGCTGCAACGGCTGCGGCAAGAATTCGCCACCGCCCCGTATGGGCTGTCGGAGGGAATGGCCCGCATCCCGGGCGCACCCGCGCACGCGGCCATCGTGCAAGCGGGGTCGGCGGCGGCCCACGGCGGCGCGACTGCGGGCAGCGCCGTGGCCTGATGGCCCTGGCCGGCGCCGGCAAGTACGGCAGGGCAGCACCGGCCGGCCTTACGATCGCGGCCCGGCTCGCTTCGGCGCAGTCAGGCGCACGGGTCGTCCGGGCGCCGGGCGCGGCTCAGAGCCAGCTGATGATGCGCTGCAGCCAGCGCGGCAGCGGGCGGCCGGGGGTGTAGTTCTGGCGATATTGGCTTTGCATGTGGGGCTCCATCGGAATACTGTTTATTTATACAGTATTTGGCGGGTCGCGACAAGCCGTGGGCAGCGAAAGTGATTTGGTAGCGGTATCATTTTATTCCGCCCATCGCCTGCTCCAGCAGCCGCCCATGACGCCTCCTCGCCTTCGACCGCGCCGGCCCGGGGGGCCACATACCGCCTGCTTTACCGCCCGCGCCACCACCCTCCTCGCCGCCCTGCTGCTGGCCGGCTGTGCCGCGCCGCCGCCCGGCGATCCAGGCGCCGGTTGGCTGGCCGCCTGGGGCAGCGCCCAGCTGGACCCGCCGGCCGCCACCGCGCCAGGGCAGGACATCAGCCTGCGCCAGGTCGTGCGCACCACCGTCGCGGGCGAGGCGGTGCGCGTGCGCATCAGCAACCTGTTCGGCCGCGAGCCGCTGCGGCTGGGCGCGGCGAGCGTCGCGCGGGTGGAGCCGGCGTCGGTGGCCGGGCGGCCGCAGCTCCAGCCCGGCAGCCTGCGGCCGCTGACCTTCCAGGGGCAGCGGGCGCTCAGCCTGGCGCCGGGCGCGGAAGCCTGGAGCGATCCCGTCGCGCTGGCCCTGCCCCGGCTCGCCGACCTCGCCGTGCAGATGCATGTGATCGCCGCGCCGGCGCAGCCGACCGGCCACCCGGGCGCGCGTATCGGCAGCTGGGGCGTGCCGGGCGACCGCGTCGACGCGCCCGACTGGGCCGATGCAGCACCGCGCGAGGGCTGGTGGCACCTGGCGGCGCTGGACGTGGGCGGCGCCCCGCCCCAGCCGGTGCTGGTGGCCGTGGGCGACTCCATCACCGACGGCTACGGCGTGCCCGCCGGCAGCTACCTGCGCTGGACCGACGCCCTGACCCGCCGGCTGGCGGCGCAGCGGCGCGAGGCCGCGGTCGTCAACACCGGCATCGGCGGCAACCGCCTGCTGCGTGACGGCCTGGGGCCGCATGTGCTGGCGCGGTTCGAGCGCGACGTGCTGGCGCGCAGCGGCGTCACGCACGCGGTGCTGCTGGCGGGCGTCAACGACCTGGGCACGAGCCACCGCGAGCGCGCCACCACGCCCGAGTCCCGCGCCGCGCTGCTGGCCGAGCTGCGGGCCGGCCTGGCCACGCTGAAGGCGCGGGCACGGGCGCACGGCGTGTGCCTGTTCGTCGGCACGGTGATGCCCTACGGCGGCAGCGGCTACTACCGGCCGGGGCCCGAGAACGAGGCCGACCGGCAGGCGCTGAACGACTGGATACGCCGCGACGCGGGCTTCGATGCGGTGGTCGATTTCGACGCGTTGATGCGTGACCCGGCGCGGCCCTCGCACCTGCAGCCGGCGTTCGACAACGACGGCCTGCACCCGTCCACGGCCGGCTACCAGGCGATGGCGGACGCCTTCCCGGTCGAGCAGCTGGACCGCCGCTGCCCGGCGCGCTGAACGGGCGAAAAGGCGCCAAACCGATCACGGACACGTCACCCGCCAACGGTCAAAGCGCCATGAGAAAGGGCTCCCGAGGGAGCCCCTTGTGCATCCAGACGACGCGGTCAGAAGCTGGCGCGCAGGCCGATCTGATAGGTCCGGCCGGGCTCGTAGATGGCGTAGGGCGCGTTGGCGAACTGGAAGTTGGTGCGCTGCGAGCTTCGGGTCACGTTGAAGACGTCGAAGGTCGCCTGCAAGTCCTTGTTCCAGCCGAGCAGCTCGCCGAGGTTCAGCCGCGAGGTGAAGTCCACCTGCTCGTAGTCCAGGCCGTAGAAGGCCGCCGCCGTGATGCCGTTCTGGCCGGTGCCGCTGGACTGCGAGCCCTTGGTGAAGGTCTTGGTCACGCGGAAGCCGCCAAACCGGCCTTCGTAGTAGGCCGCCAGGTTGTAGGTGTGCGGCGGCACGCCGATGGCGACATTGGCGCCCGACTGCTTGACCTTGGTGTAGTTGGCACTGACACCGAAGCCCTTCAGGTAAGACGAGATCGGCTCCAGCGGCTGCTGCACCGTGAACTCCAGGCCCTTGATGTTGAGCGCGTCGGCGGTGTTCTGCACCTGCGACAGCACGATGGGCAGCTGGTTGATGAGCGCCAGCTGGTCGGCGGGCGGCAACGCGTCCAGGTCGGCCGGCACGGCCAGCCCGGCGGACTTGTAGAGGTTGGTGCGCTGGTCGCGGGTCAGGCCGCTGGTCCAGTTGATGCCGAACTGGTTCAGGTAGCTGAAGGGCTGCGTGACGGTACGCGTCGCGGTGAAACCGGTGATGCTCTTCTTGAACCAGGCCAGCGCCACATAGCCCTCGCGGCCGGTGTACCACTCCAGGCCCAGGTCGGTGTTCTTGGACTGGTAGGGCTTGAGGTCGGGGTTGGTCAGCGTGCCGTTCTGGGCCGAGGGGTCGGTGAAGCTGGCCGTCAGCGCACGCAGCGAGGTGGGATCGGCGCGCGTGATGGTCTTGGACATCGACGCCCGTGCCAGCAGGTTGGGGCGCAGGTTGTAGGCCAGGCTGCCGGACGGCAGGAAGTTGCTGTAGGTCGTGGTGGTCAGGCTCTCGACCACCGGCGTCGGGAAGCGGCCGCCATCGGCCAGCGCCAGCGCCGCGTTGCGCGGGTCGGCCGGGGCGCTGAGCGACGCGAAGGTCTGCTGCGTCGTCGCGTAGCGGGCACCGGCGTTGTAGCGCAGCGTGTTGCCGAACAGCGTGGTGTCGCCGTTCACCTCGGTGAAGATGGACGTCACCTTCTCCTGGAAGAAGCCGGGGTTCACGCCGGTGTTGGTGCCGCCGATGCCGGGCACCGCGGTCTGGCGGGCGGCGGCGTAGTTGGAGTCCTTGGCGAAGCGGTCCCAGTCCAGCGCGACGAAGCCGCGCGGGTCGGCGGACAGATAGCCCGGGATCGCGGCGTTCGGGATGGCCGAGCCCAGGTATTGCAGCGGGCTGGTGGCGCCGGCGGTGAAGCCGGTGCCGTAGCCGGGGTAGTCCGCCGCCGCGGAGCCGGCCGCGCCGGTGCCGTTGCAGCCGTTCTTGTTGGTGGTGTTGGGGGCCGGCAGGAAGACGTTCAGGTTGCGGCCGCAGACGATGTTGGACCAGTAGTTGTCGTTGTTGACCGACTCGATGCGGCGCGACACGTTGTCGTAGGCGCCCCCCAGCTTGATCTCCACCACGTCGGCGTCGATGTTGAGCACGCCGCGCAGGCCGGAGGTGCGCACCTGGCGCTTCTCCTCCTGCAGGTTGACGCGGCCGCCGTTCCAGCCGAAGGCCGCCGGCGTGTTCAGCATGTCGCTGGCACCGGTCAGCGTGTTGATTGCGCGCAGCTGTGGCACGCCGCTGGTGTTGTCGTACTCGGTCGTGATGCCGGAGCCCAGCACCGTCTGCAGCAGCACCGTGGGCGACTGGCGGTGGAAGTTGCTGCGCGTCGCGTTGGCCTGCACGTCGACGCTGAGGGCGTCGGTGATGCGCAGGTTCATGCCCGGGTTGACGCTGTGGAACTTGGTGTCCTCGGTGTAGGGCCGGTACTCCAGGAAGTACTGCGAGTTCGCGAACGTGCCCTTGGTGACGACGCAGCCGTTGGCGCAGTCGCTGCGGTCCACCTGCATGTTGACCGGGATGGACGAGCCGTTGCGGCCCACCCAGTTGATGTCCGAGCGCTCGAACCGGTTCTTCTTGTGGCCGTAGATGGTGTCGAGGAACAGCTTGACCGAACTGTTGGGCCGCGCCTCCAGCGACAGGATGGCGTTCTGGCGGTCGCGGCTGCCCTCGGCCACCATCGCGCGGCCCAGGCGCGGGATGATGGCGTTGTCGATCTGCGTGATGCTCAGGCCCGGGTTGCTGGCCAGCAGGAAGGCCTCGTTGATGACGGCGCCGGTCGTCAGCCCGTTGCCGGCGTTGGCCGGCACGGTGGTCGGGATGGTCCAGTTGCCGCCGCCGGTGGTGTTGCGCGGCGCGCTCGGGTTGGACACCTGCGACGCCAGCAGGTTGGCATTGGTCCAGCCGATGGACTCGAAGCCGGTGGTCTTGACCTTGTTGGTGGACCAGGCCACGCCGGCCAGCACGCCCAAGGTGTTGCCCCAGGTGTTGCTGACCAGCGCCGAGCCGCGGTTGCCCCACTGGTCGGCCTGCTGGTTCTTGGTGCCGGTCAGCGTGAACGCCGTGCGCAGGCCCTTGCGGTCGAACGGCCGGGCGCTGCGCATGTCGACGATGCCGGCGGCGCCGCCCTCGATCATCGAGGCGGTCGGGCTCTTGACCACCGTCACGTTGCTGAACAGCTCGCCGGGCAGGAAGTCCATGTCGACTTCGCGGTTGGCGCTGCCGGAGTCCACCCGGCCCGTCGAGGCCGAGGCCACCGGGGCGCCGTTGAGCAGCACGCGGGTGAAGTTGGTGCCAAGGCCGCGGATCTGGATCTGCAGGCCCTCGCCGGTGATCTCGCGCGTCAGCGTGACGCCCGGGATGCGCGAGATGGACTCCGCCACGTTGCTGTCCGGGAACTTGCCCATGTCCTCGGCGGTGATCGAGTCGATGAAACCGACCGAGTTGCGCTTGGCGTTCGCCGAGCTTTCCAGCGAGGCGCGGATGCCGGTCACCACGACGGTGTCGAGCTTGTCCGGCGCGGCGGCCGCCGGTGCCGCGGTCTGGGCATAGCCCTGGGCGATCAGGCCGGCCAGCAGCGTCGTGCCGACCGCCAGCCGCCGGGGCACGCGGCGCGCCGGGCGCAGGAAAGTGGTGCTCATCGAAGTCTCCGTTGGTTCTGTGATCCGGTGCTGCGACCGGTTGAAAGCGTCATCCACCCAAGAAATGGTAGCGCGCACATTCGCAATCTACGTTTGCGCTCCCATCGCGTCAACGAGGGTGTGTACTAATGTATTAGTGGCTATTTCTAACTGACCCTGCCCAAGAACTGGCCACTTGGCAGCGCATCAGGTAGCGCTCACAATGCAGCCGCTCCCTTGTCTGCAACCACTGTCTCTTATACACATCTGACGCTGCCGACGAAGGCTTAGGTGT
>CAXDTK010000218.1:0-9273 GCA_963992225.1 uncultured Comamonadaceae bacterium
CAACCTTCTCGACGCCGGCAGCCTTGGCCTTCTCGGCGATGCGCTTGCCGATCAGTGCAGCCGCGGCGACGTTGCCGCCATTGGCCATTTGTTCGCGCACTTCCTTCTCGGCCGTCGAAGCGGCGGCCAGCACCTGGCCGCCGTCTTCCGACAGGACCTGGGCGTAGATGTGCAGGTTGGAGCGGAACACCGTCAGACGGGCCACGCGCTGGATCGCAATGCGAGCGCGGGTCTGGCGCGAACGACGCAGGCGTTGTTCTTTCTTGGTCATCATGGCGCTGCTCCTTACTTCTTCTTGGTCTCTTTGATGGTGACCTTCTCATCCGAATAACGGATGCCCTTGCCCTTGTAGGGCTCGGGAGGACGGAAGGCACGCACCTCAGCGGCGATCTGGCCGACGACCTGACGATCAGCGCCCTTGATCAGGATCTCGGTCTGAGTGGGGCACTCGACCTTGATGCCGGCCGGCATGTCCTTCACCACGGGGTGAGAAAAACCGATCTGCAGGTTGAGCTTCTGGCCCTGGGCTTGAGCACGGAAACCCACGCCGACCAGGTTCAGCTTGCGCTCGAAGCCCTTGCTGACGCCGTTGACCATGTTGGCCACCAGCGCACGCATGGTGCCGCTCATCGCATCGGCTTCGGCCGACTCGTTGGCGGGCACGAAGCTGAGCTTGCCAGCCTCGTTCTTGACGTTGACGAGCTTGTTGACGGGACGCACCAGCGTACCGAGCGAGCCCTTGACGCTGATCGAGTCAGCGGACACGGTCACATCCACGCCTTGCGGGACGTTGACCGGCATTTTTCCGACGCGGGACATTGTTCGTCTCTCCTTCTCGGCTTAAGCGACGTAGCAGAGCACTTCGCCGCCGATACCGGCAGCGCGCGCCTTGCGGTCGGTCATCACGCCTTGCGGCGTGGTGACGATCGCCACACCCAGGCCATTCATGACCTGGGGAATGTCGTGGCGGCCCTTGTAGATGCGCAGGCCGGGACGGCTAACACGCTCGATGCGCTCGATGACCGGACGGCCAGCGTAGTACTTCAGCGAGATTTCCAGTTCCGGGCGAGCGGCTTCGCCACGGATGGCGAAATCGTCGATGTAGCCTTCGTCCTTCAGGACCTTGGCAATCGCCACCTTAAGCTTGGACGACGGCATGGCAACGCTCGTCTTCTCGACGATCTGCGCGTTGCGAATGCGGGTCAGCATATCGGCGATGGGATCACTCATGCTCATTTGCGATTACTCCTGTCGGCCGATTACCAGCTGGCCTTGACGACACCGGGGATGTCGCCCTTGAAGGCCAGTTCACGGATCTTGTTGCGAGCAAGACCGAACTTGCGGAAGGTGCCGCGCGGGCGCCCCGTCAGCTCGCAGCGGTTGCGCAGGCGAGTCGGGTAGGCATTGCGGGGCAGCTTCTGCAGCTCGAGGCGGGCGGCGTAGCGCTCTTCCTCGGACTTCTTGCTGTCGTCGATGATGGCCTTCAGTTCCGCGTACTTCTTGGCGAACTTGGCGACCAGCGCCTCGCGCTTCAGCTCACGTTGTTTGATCGAGAGTTTTGCCACGGGTCACCTCAGTTCTTGAACGGGAACTTGAATGCAGCCAGCAGGGCCTTGCACTCGTCGTCCGTCTTGGCCGTCGTCGTGATGCTGATGTTCAGACCACGCAGAGCATCCACCTTGTCGTACTCGATCTCGGGGAAGATGATCTGTTCCTTGACGCCGATGTTGTAGTTGCCACGGCCGTCGAACGAGCGGCCGGAGATACCACGGAAGTCACGAACGCGCGGCAGCGCGATCGTCACGAAGCGGTCCAGGAATTCGTACATCTGGACGCCACGCAGGGTCACCATCGCACCGATGGGCACGCCGTCGCGGATCTTGAAGCCGGCGATGGCCTTCTTCGACTTGGTGACCACGGGCTTCTGGCCGGCGATCTTGGTCAGGTCGCCGACGGCGTGGTCCATGACCTTCTTGTCGGCGACCGCCTCGCTCACGCCCATGTTGAGCGTGATCTTGGTGATGCGGGGCACCTCCATGACCGACTTGTAGCCGAACTTCTCGACCAGGCCGGGCACGACCTTTTCGCGGTAATGCGTTTGCAAACGAGCCATGTCGGACCTCTTAAGCCTTGATCTCTTCGCCGGTCGACTTGTAGACGCGCACCCGCTTGCCGTCGACGAGCTTGACGCCCACACGATCAGCCTTGCCGGCAGCGGCGTTGAAGATCGCCACGTTGGATTGATGGATGGGCATGGTCTTGTCGACGACGCCGCCGGTGGTGCCCTTCATGGGATTGGGCTTGACGTGCTTCTTGACGACATTGATGCCATCGACCACGACGTGGTCGGCATCGACGCGAGCGGACACGGTGCCGCGCTTGCCCTTGTCGCGGCCGGTCAACACGATGACCTGGTCGCCGGTACGGATCTTGTTCATGGCTTACCTCAGACAGTGGGGGCTCAAAGCACCTCGGGCGCCAGCGACACGATCTTCATGAAGCGCTCGGTGCGCAGTTCACGCGTCACCGGGCCGAAGATGCGGGTGCCGATCGGCTCCAGCTTGGCGTTGAGCAGCACGGCGGCATTGCCGTCGAACTTGACGAGCGAGCCGTCCTGACGGCGCACGCCCTTGGCGGTACGCACCACCACGGCGCTGTAGACCTCGCCCTTTTTCACGCGACCACGCGGGGCAGCTTCCTTGATGCTGACCTTGATGATGTCGCCAATGTGCGCATAGCGACGCTTGGAGCCGCCCAGCACTTTGATGCACTGAACGGACTTCGCGCCAGTGTTGTCCGCGACATCAAGCCGCGATTGCATTTGGATCATGTCTGTCCCCAACTTGCCCCGAGTAGCCGGCCTTGCAGCGCGACGCGTCGGTCAGTCTTGGGCCCGTAAATCGTTCAGGCCGGCTTTCACCAGCGCTGCCCGACGGTTGAGGGCGGATCCGAAGCCAGGCAGTTGTGAGCGAGGTTGCTCACGGGCCTGACGTTCGGCGAAGCTGCGCATTATGCAGTGAGAACCCCGGGGGCGTCAATGCCTGCGCAGAAGTTTTTCAAAAGGCCGCAGCACCCCGGGGGCGATATGCCCCTCAGGCCGCCTTGGCCTGGGCCAGCATCGTCGCGGCGTCGCTGACCTCGAACTTGCCGGGGCCTTCGACATTGAGCGTCTTCACGACCCCGTCTCTGACCAGCATGGAGTAGCGCTGCGAGCGCAGGCCCATGCCCTTGGCGCTGAGGTCCAGCGTCAGTCCGGTGGCCTGGGCGAAGGCAGCGCTGCCGTCGGCCATCATGCGGACCTTGCCGGCCGTCTTCTGCTCTCGGCCCCAGGCACCCATCACGAAGGCGTCGTTGACCGACACGCACCAGATTTCGTCCACGCCCGCAGCGCGTAGCGCATCGGCAGACTCCACGTAGCCCGGCACATGCTTTGCAGAACAAGTCGGCGTGAACGCGCCCGGCAGGCCGAAGATGGCGATGGTCTTGCCCGCCGTGGCCTTGTCGATGTCGAAGCTGTTGGGGCCGAGCGTGCAGCCCTCGCCTTCCACTTCGATGAATTCCTGCAGGCTGCCTGCCGGCAGCTTGTCGCCAACCTGGATCATGGTGTCATTCCTCGCAATGTTCTCAAAAACGAAAAACCGGCGCGCCAGTTGCCCAGCGCGCCGGTTGTGCGGCGGTCATGCGACCGGCGTGTTCAGACGATCTCGGCCTTCTCGACCAGCCGAGTCACCACCCAGCTCTTGGTCTTGGAGATGGGGCGGCCTTCGCTGATCTCGACCACGTCGCCCATCTTGTACTCGCCCTTTTCGTCGTGGGCGTGGTACTTGCGGGAACGGGCCACGATCTTGCCGTAGAGCTCGTGCTTGGCGCGACGCTCGACCAGGACGGTGACCGTCTTGGCGCGCTTGTCGCTGACCACGCGACCAACGAGGGTGCGGGTGTTCTTCGTCACTTGGGCCTCAGTCATTTCGTGGCCTCCTTCTTCTTCTCGGCCAGGATGGTCTTGGCACGAGCGATGTCGCGGCGGGTCTTGCCCAGCTGGCTGTGGTTGGTCAGCTGCTGGGTGGCCTTCTGCATGCGCAGGCCGAAATGGGCCTTCAGCAGGTCGGTCACTTCCTTCTCGAGGGCAGCGACGTCCTTGGCGCGGAGTTCAGTTGCTTTCATGGTGTCCTTCCTCAGGTACCGACCTGGCGGGCCACGAAGGTGCAACGCAGGGGCAGCTTGGCTGCGGCCAGCGTGAAGGCCTCGCGAGCGAGTTGCTCGGGAACGCCGTTGACCTCGTAGATCACCTTGCCCGGCTGGATCTCGGCGACGTAGTACTCCGGGTTGCCCTTGCCGTTACCCATCCGGACTTCGGCGGGCTTCTGCGAGATGGGCTTGTCCGGGAACACACGGATGAAGATCCGGCCGCCGCGCTTGATGTGGCGCGAGATCGCACGGCGAGCCGCTTCGATCTGGCGAGCCGTCAGGCGGCCGCGCTCGGTGGCCTTCAGGCCGAAATCACCGAAAGACACCGCGGCGCCTCGGGTCGCAACACCGGTGTTGCGGCCCTTCTGCTCCTTGCGGTATTTACGACGAGCGGGTTGCAGCATGTTTATTCTCCTTTGGCCTCACCGCCGGCTGCGGGGACCTTGCGGACCACGCGCTTGGCAGCGGGCTTGGCTGCGTCGCCCGCGGGGGCGGCGGCAGCGGGCTGATCTGCTCCGTCACGCGGGCCACGATCGCCACCCGGACGGCCGCGGCCACCAGGGGCGCCCGGACGGGCGTTACGGCGCGGGCGACGATCGTCTTCGGCGCCTGCGGGGGTGTTGATGACCGGAGCCTCGCCATTGGCCAGGCGGTCACCGCGGTAGACCCATACCTTGACGCCGATGACGCCGTAGGTGGTCTTGGCTTCGGAGAAGCCGTAGTCGATGTCGGCCTTCAGGGTGTGCAGGGGCACACGACCTTCGCGATACCACTCGGTACGAGCGATTTCGATGCCGTTCAGGCGGCCTGCGGACATGATCTTGATGCCCTGGGCACCCAGACGCATCGCGTTCTGCATCGCGCGCTTCATGGCACGGCGGAACATGATGCGCTTTTCGAGCTGCTGGGTGATCGAGTCGGCGATCAGCTGGGCATCGACTTCGGGCTTGCGCACTTCTTCGATGTTGACGGCGACGGGCACGCCCAGACGCTTGGTCAGCTCGGCCTTCAGCGCCTCGATGTCCTCGCCCTTCTTGCCGATCACGACGCCCGGACGCGCCGAGAAGATCGTGATGCGGGCGTTCTTGGCGGGGCGCTCGATCAGGATGCGCGAGACGGCAGCGTTCTTGAGCTTGGTCTTCAGGTAGTCGCGAACCTGCAGATCCTCGGCCAGCATCGTGGCGAAGTTCTGGTTGTTCGCGTACCAGCGCGAAGCCCAGTTACGGGTGACAGGCAGGCGGAAGCCAACCGGATGGATTTTCTGTCCCATAGTCTTCTTGCGCCTTAGTTGCCGACAGCCACGAAGATGTGGCAGGTGGGCTTGCTGATGCGGTTGCCGCGGCCCTTGGCGCGGGCGGAGAAGCGCTTCAGCGTGGCACCCTGCTCGACGTAGATCGAGGTGACCTTGAGCTCATCGATGTCAGCGCCGTCGTTGTGCTCGGCGTTGGCGATGGCGCTTTCCAGCGCCTTCTTGATGATCAGGGCCGCCTTCTTCTGGGTGAAGGTCAGGATGTTGAGGGCGTGGTCCACCTTCTTGCCGCGGATCATGTCCGCCACGAGGCGGCCCTTGTCACACGAGAGGCGCACGCCGCGAACGATTGCTTTGGTTTCCATCGTCGGCATCCTTACTTCTTACCGGCCTTCTTGTCGGCCGGGTGGCCTTTGAAGGTGCGGGTCAGGGCGAATTCACCCAGCTTGTGGCCCACCATCTGGTCGGACACATAGACCGGCACATGCTGCTTGCCGTTGTGCACGGCGATCGTCAGACCGATGAACTCGGGCAGGATCGTCGAGCGGCGCGACCAGGTCTTGATGGGCTTCTTGTCTTTGATGGCAACTGCCTTGTCGACCTTGGCCATCAGGTGGTGGTCAACGAAGGGGCCCTTCTTCAGCGAACGAGTCATGGCCTAGCCCTTACTTCTTGCGACGCGAGACGATGAACGTCTGCGTGCGCTTGTTGTTGCGAGTGCGGTAGCCCTTCGTCAGGGTGTTCCACGGCGACACAGGGACCTGGCCCTCGCCGGTGCGGCCTTCACCACCACCGTGCGGGTGATCCACCGGGTTCATCGCCACGCCGCGAACGGTCGGACGGATACCCTTCCAGCGGATCGCGCCGGCCTTGCCGTACTGGCGCAGGCTGTGCTCTTCGTTGCTCACTTCACCGATGGTGGCGCGGCAGTCGATGTGCACGCGGCGGACTTCGCCGGAGCGCAGACGGATCTGGGCGTAGACGCCTTCACGAGCCATCAGGACGGCAGAGGTGCCGGCCGAACGGATCATCTGGGCGCCCTTGCCGGGCAGCAGCTCGATGCAGTGGATCGTCGAACCCACCGGGATGTTGCGGATGGGCAGCGTGTTGCCGGCCTTGATCGGCGCCTCGGCGCCGCTCAGGATGGTTGCGCCCACTTCCAGACCGCGCGGAGCGATCACGTAGCGGCGCTCGCCGTCGGCGTAGCACACCAGCGCGATGTGGGCAGTGCGGTTCGGGTCGTACTCGATGGTCTCGACCTTGGCCGGAATGCCGTCCTTGTTGCGCTTGAAGTCGACCACGCGGTAGTGGTGCTTGTGACCACCGCCCTTGTGGCGAATCGTGATGTGGCCGTTGTTGTTGCGGCCGGAGTTCTGCTTCTGGGGCTCCAGCAGCGAGGCCTCGGGCGCGCCCTTGTGCAGGTGCTTGTGCACCACCTTGACGACGCCACGGCGGCCGGGCGAAGTAGGCTTGACTTTGACGATGGCCATTTACGCGGCCTCCCCGGAGAAATTGAGCTCTTGACCCGCCTTGAGGGCCACATAGGCCTTCTTGACATGGTCACGGCGGCCGGGACGGCCACCGAAGCGCTTGGTCTTGCCCTTGACGTTGACCACGCTGACCGACTCGACCTCGACCTTGAACATCAGTTCAACGGCGGCCTTGATCTCGGGCTTGGTGGCGTCGCGCAGGACCTTGAACAGCACCTGGTTGTGCTTCTCGGCGACTTGCGTGGCCTTCTCGGACACGATGGGCGCGAGCAGCACGGAGGCCAGGCGGCCTTCGGAGTATTTGGTGACGCTCATGCCAGCATCTCCTTGAGTTGCTCGACCGCAGCCTTGGTCACCAGCACCTTCTTGTAGAAGACGAGGGACAGCGGGTCGGCGTAGCGCGGCTCGACGACCAGCACGTTGGCCAGGTTGCGCGAGGCCAGCAGCAGGTTGTCGTCCACGGTGTCGGCGATGACCATCACCGAGTCCAGGCCCATGGCCTTGAACTTGGCGGCCAGCAGCTTGGTCTTGGGGGCCTCGACCGAGATCGAATCCACCACCGCCAGGCGCCCTTCACGGGCCAGCTGCGACAGGATCGCAGCCATGCCGGCGCGGTACATCTTCTTGTTCAGCTTGTGCGAGAAGTTCTCGTCAGGCATGTTCGGGAAGATGCGACCGCCCCCGCGCCACAGCGGCGACGAGGTCATACCGGCGCGAGCGCGGCCGGTGCCCTTCTGGCGGAAAGGCTTCTTGGTCGAGTGATGGACCTGTTCACGGTCCTTCTGGGCGCGGGTGCCTTGGCGGGCGTTGGCCTGGAAGGCCACGACCACCTGGTGCACCAGGGCTTCGTTGTAGTCGCGAGCGAAGATGGTGTCAGGCGCGTCCACCTTGGCGGTGGCCTGACCCTGCTCGTTCAGGAGCTCGAGCTGCATCAGTTGGCTCCCTTCTTGATCTTGACCTTGACGGCGGGACGAACGACGACATGGCCGTTCTTGGAGCCCGGCACGGCGCCACGGACCAGCAGCAGTTGACGAGCCTCGTCAACGCGCACGATGTCCAGGTTCTGGGTAGTGACGGTCTCGTCGCCCATGTGGCCGGTCATCTTCTTGCCCGGGAACACGCGGCCCGGGTCCTGCGCCATCGAGATCGAGCCCGGCACGTTGTGCGAACGGCTGTTGCCGTGCGACGCGCGCTGCGAGCTGAAGTTGTGGCGCTTGATGGTGCCTGCGAAGCCCTTGCCGATGGAAGTGCCCTGCACGTCGACCAACTGGCCGGCGGCGAACATCGTCACGGGCACGGTCGCGCCAGCCTTGTACTGGGCGGCGACGTCGGCTTCGACGCGGAATTCCTTGAGGATTTCACCGGCTTCGACACCCGCCTTGGCGAGGTGGCCGGCTTCCGGCTTGGTCACGCGCGATGCCTTGCGCGTACCGAACGCCACCTGGATGGCGCTGTAGCCGTCGGTCTCTTCGGTCTTGACCTGGGTCACGCGGTTGTTGGACACGTCCAGCACCGTCACAGGGATGGCATCGCCATCGTCCGTGAAGATGCGCATCATGCCCACCTTGCGGCCCAGCAAACCGAGACGGTTGCTCAGACTCATGTTTTTCTCCAGCCCCGACCGCTCACGCGGCCGAAGCTATTGCGAACACCCGACATCGATTGGTCGGGCTGACCTTGCAACACCGCCGAAGCGACATTGCGCGAATTCCGAGCAGGCATGGGCCAACCCGGGAAAGCTGGCGAGTATAGCGCGAGGGATTATCCTGATGCAAGGCCCACTTGGCCAACCTCGCAAAAGACAAGGCCCCGGCCTGTCGAGACAGGGCCGGGGCCTTGGATAGCAAGCCCGAAGGCCGGCGAATTACTGCAGCTTAATTTCGACGTCGACGCCCGCGGGCAGGTCGAGCTTCATCAGCGCGTCGACCGTCTTGTCGGTCGGATCGACGATGTCCATCAGGCGCTGGTGGGTGCGGATCTCGAACTGGTCGCGGCTGGTCTTGTTGACGTGCGGCGAACGCAGGATGTCGAAACGCTCCAGGCGTGTCGGCAGGGGCACGGGGCCCTTGACGATGGCGCCGGTGCGCTTGGCGGTCTCGACGATCTCGAGGGCCGACTGGTCGATCAGCTTGTAATCAAACGCCTTCAGGCGGATGCGGATCTTTTGCTTTTGCATGACGGGTCCTTAAAGAGCAGGTGGTGAGCACCGGGCGGCAGCCGCCCGGTGCACGTCACGCAGTGATTACTCGAGGATCGTGGCGACGACGCCCGAACCGACGGTGCGGCCGCCCTCACGGATGGCGAAGCGCAGGCCTTGCTCCATCGCGATCGGGGCGATCAGCTTCA